>JANOKC010000026.1:0-3753 GCA_031419035.1 Novosphingobium sp.
TGCCACGCGCCAAGGAGCTGCTGGGTGACAAGGGCTATGACAGCGACTGGTTCCGTGCCGCTCCGGCAGCGCGCTGCATCACCCCATGCATCCCGCCAAAATCCAACCGCAAGGTACAATATCACTACGACAAAGCGGTCTACAAAAAGCGCCACAGGATCGAGAACCTGTTCGCCAAAATCAAGGACTGGCGGCGCATCCACACCCGCTATGACCGCTGCGCGCACGCCTTCATGTCCGCCATCTGCATCGCTGCAACCGTCATCTTCTGGTTGTGATCAATGATTCCTGACCCTAAATATCGTTAACCGCAGGGTCTATAATTGAAATTGCACGTTTTCGGGCCCGTGAAGGCATGAGCAAATCTGGAAGCATTAGCTTTGCTACAAGCCGTGCGTGCGTACCGGTCGCCGTGCAAGGCTGCGTTTCGGTCTCAAAGCGCGACTCGCGTTAAGCCTGCTAAGCGCGGCTCAGCCATCCGGTCACCGCATGGCGAGTCCCCTCGGCACACGGCACGACCTGCGACACGCTGTGCAGGGCCGGCACAGCGAACAGATCAAGCGTATTGAACGCCGGAACCAGCGCAAGCGCATCGGAGCTGGTCGTCGGATGGAAGATCAACAACCCACCCCATTCCAGCCGCCATATGGGTGTCATGCCCAGCACAAAGGCAGCGAGACGATCTCGCCCGGGCACATCGTCGTCATGCCCTGTCAAAAAATCGCCAACGCCGTAGGAAGTGGCCTGTCCGTCGGTGAAGTGGAGTTTTCCGCTGCCGATAATGGCTTCAACCGTTTCGCGCAGACCCGCGCTCATCATGAAACGCGAAAAATCGGCGAGCGGGGAGTCGTCGTCATCCAGTTCATCCTCGGTCGGAATGCGGATCGCGGCATAGCTATATTGAAAGCCGCGCGCGCCGCGCGCATACATGTCGCGTTGAATATCCGATTTGCGACGCGTGCCAAGCGCCTGCCATTCGTCCAGCTCCATCTCCAAAACCCCGCCCGGTTTGTTGATAACCTGAATCCACTCATCGGTATGCGCCAGATAATCGCGCATCTCGACATGGCCGGAACCAAGGAACGACGGAATGCGGACGCGGCCTGATTCTTGAAAGTGTTTGGCCAACTCGGCGACATCAAGCGAAGGATCACACGCAAGAGGAAGCGCATCTGCGTATATGTCGTGGCTAGGTTCTAAAACTTGCATAGCATCGGCAGCCATAATATCACTTTACGCTAATAATCTGTCGCGCCAGTATGGCATCGACACATTGATCAATCGTAAAAGCAACAATTCCGAGGCTGATTGTTCAAGGGCTCTGCAGACCGTCGCAATCTGATTATCTAAATCGCTATCTTCCCTTGACTGGCGCAGACGGCACTGTCTGTCGCCAAATAGCTGAGGGTCAGTGGCAGTCTAAGACAGATGAGTATTTGGGGCCATCCTTTGGGGGATATTATGAGACAATTTTACGAAGTTTCCGGTACCAATATTCTGCGCCCCGTTGCTGTGAAATATTTATGGTTGGTGTTGCCGACCGAAACGCCTGAACAAATGGCAGCTTTCCATAAGCTCGATCAGCGGTTTGAATGTCCGAAAAGTTAGCGAAACCCGTCACCCAGCCCCCCGCACCAGCCTCCCCGGAAACACCCCCGTCCCCTGGCCCATCCGCCGGATCACCACACCGCTGACAATCGTCGCGTCATATCCGCTCGCGGCCTGATCGAGCCGTCGTCCGCCTGCCGGCAGGTCGTGCGCGATGTGGGGGATCGGGAGCGAGAGGCACTCCATGTCGATCACGTTGACGTCGGCCTTCATCCCCACTTTGAGCAAACCGCGATCGTTCAGACCCACGGCGCGGGCGGCCTTGGCGGTAAGCATGTGGACCGCGCTGGCGAGGTCGATTTTGTGGTCGTTGCCGTCGCGGACATAGTGCTTGAGCAGGAAGGTTGAATAGCTGGCATCGCAGATCGCGCCGTAGTGCGCGCCGCCGTCACCGAGTGCAGGGACGCAATCCGGGTGGGTCAACATTTCATAGGCGCTGTCGAGCGTGCCGTTCTCGTAATTGCCAAGCGCGGAGAGGAACAGGCCTTTGCCATCGGTTTCCAGCAGCCGGTCATAGGCGACCTCTTGCGGGCTGCAGCCGCGCGCTGCGGCGAGTGCGGCGAGGCTCTGGTCGGCGCTGGGGGCGTAGTTGGGCGGATCGTTGAGCGGAAACAGCCACTTCCAGTTGCGCGCCAGGCTGTTGAAGGGATGGCCTTCGCCGAATTCCTCGCTGAGCAGCGCCGCTTTCATCTCGGGCGCGCGCATTGCCGCGACACGTTCGGCCAGCGGGAGGTGCGCGATCTTGAGGTAGCTTGGGCACAGGCTGAAGGGGTGGACCGAGAGCTCAAGCCCGGCGATCAAGCCGATCGGGCGCGGCATGACCTGCGCGGTGACCTGGTGCCCCTCGGCCTTAGAACGCGCCATCATGCCCAGCACATTGCGCCAGCGCGGCGGGCCATCGTTGCCGCTGGCGAGCGTGAAAGTTGCGGGGCGGCCGCTGGCACGCATGACTGCGTCGATCACCGGATATTCCCTGTCCCAGCCAACAAACGCATCGAGCACGATCTGGAATGTGCCGCTGCCGGCATCCTTCATGCCCGCGCTGATCGCTTCAAGCTCGGCCACATCCGCCTTGAAGGTTGGGATCGAATCCCCGCCGGCGGTCTTGTGGATGCTCAGCCGTGAGGTGGCGAAACCGATCGCGCCGGCCTCGATCGCTTCCTTGGTCAGTGCGCGCATCCTGGCGAGATCGTCTGCCGTGGCCGGCTCGCGGTTCGCCCCGCGCTCGCCCATTGCGTAAACCCGCAGAGGTGAGTGGGGGAGGTAGGCGGCGACGTCGATATCGCGTTTGCCCCGGTCCAGAGCATCGAGATATTCGGGAAACGTCTCCCAGTTCCACGGCAGGCCTTCGCTCATGACCACGCCGGGAATGTCCTCGACGCCCTCCATCACGTTGATCAGCATGGCATGGTCTTCGGCACGGCACGGCGCGAAGCCGACCCCGCAATTGCCCATCACCACCGTGGTCACGCCGTGGCTGGAGGATGGGGTCATTTCCTGGCCCCAGATCGCCTGGCCATCGTAGTGCGTGTGAACGTCGACAAAGCCCGGGGTGACCACGCGCCCGCGCGCGTCGATTTCCTCTGCGCCACTGCCGCTGAACGCTCCCAGCGCGGCGATCTTGCCGTCCTTGATCCCCAGATCGCCATCGAACAGCGCGCCGCCGCTACCATCGGCGATCGTGCCGCCGCGAATGATCAGATCATAGTCGCTCATGCCGGTTCCTTTCCGCCCCAGATGTCGCCTTCGGCCTGGGTATCGAGATCGATGGAACCGCGCACGCCCAGCCTGGCGCGCGCCTGCTCAACCGGAGTATGCCAGACGTCTTCCATCTTCGCCATCCAGAAAGCATCGGACCGCCAGCCTACCGCGATCCCCTGCTGGATGCAGGTCAGCGCGGTTTCCCGGATCTGCGGATAGTGCAGCATGGTGCGGATCACATAGCGCATGCGATTACGGTGAAAGTGCATTCCTTCAGCGCCAAAGCGCGCGCAATTGCTTGGAAAATAGTGCACTGTTGTCTAATTGATTGCCACATCCTCTTTTCCTTTCATCTTTCTGTTTGCCCGATCACCAACGGTTGTCTTCGAGGTCTGCGAACGGCTTTGGAGCCTTTGGGGGTTCGAGCCTTCATGATTGCGGTCA
>JANOKC010000027.1:0-3888 GCA_031419035.1 Novosphingobium sp.
AGGTTTTCCGGGTTTTCCCACAGCGCCTTGGCGAAATCGGTTCGCACCAGACCCGGCGCGATTGCGTTGATCCGGACATTATCCGGGCCAAATTCGCGGGCGAGGTTCTTGGCCATCTGGATATCGGCTGCCTTGGTGATCGAATAGGCGCCCAGAATCGCCGAGCCGCGCAGGCCGCCAACTGACGAGACGAGGATGATCGAGCCGGATTTGCGCGCGCGCATTTCAGGAGCGACCATGGTGATCAGCCAGTGCTGGGCGACGATATTGTTGTCCAGCGTCTTGCGAAAGGCTTCGTCGGTAATCGTCTCCATCGGTCCGTAATGCGGGTTCGAGGCCGCATTACAGACCAACACATCGATCTGGCCGAACGCAGCGCGCCCAGCATCGATCATCGCCTGCAGCGACTCTTTTGACGATAGGCTGGAAGAGACCGCGATAGCGGCCCCCGGGTGCCTGGCATTGATTGCGGCCGCAACTTCTTCGCAAGGCCCGATGTTGCGGCTGGTGATCACCACCTTGGCGCCGTGATCGGCATAGTCTTGCGCAATCGCCTCGCCGATACCGCGCGAGGAGCCAGTGATCACGGCGACCTTCCCCGTCAAGTTGAACTGATTCATGCTCCGGCCCTTTGTGCAAATTTCCACGCCGTGTCCGCCAGCGGCTGAACCCGTTCCGACATCAACTTGGCGTGTGATGACGAGGCGGTGCCTTCGATTACGCGCTTCTTGATGCCCTGCATAATCCCGGCGAGGCGGAAAAAGTTGTAGGCGAAGTACCAGTTCATGTCGGGCACGCTGGTCCGATCGGTCAGCCCGCAATAGCGCTCCACCGCCTCGTCCAGCTCGGGGATGCCCAGCGCCCCACGATCAAGGTCCATCACCCCTGAGCGGCCACCGTTCTCGGTCACCCAGGCCATCGCGACATAAGTGAAATCGGCCAGCGGATCGCCCAGCGTGGACAACTCCCAATCGAGCACTGCCAGCACTTGCGGCCGGTCATGCGCGTAGATCATATTGTCGATCCGGTAGTCGCCATGGACCACCGAAGTTCGGGTCTGCTCGGGCAGGGTGGCAGGGAGCCATTCGATCAGCCGCTCCATCGGGGCCATTACCTCGGTCTCGGCCAGACGGTATTGCTTAGTCCAGCGTTCGACCTGGCGGCCAAAGTAATTGCCAGGCCTGCCATAATCGGAAAGACCCGCCGCCTCGACATTGACGTTGTGTAGCGCGGCCAGCGTATCGATCATCGAATCATAGGTGGCGCGGCGATATTTGGGTGTGGAGCCGGGCATCGCTCCATCCCAGACTGTCCGACCATCGATCATGCCCATGACGTAGAACCAGCTGCCCAGCACACTATCGTCGGTGCACAGGCCATATTGCGGGGCAACCGGGAAGCCCACCTTGTGGAGGCCGGCCTGCACCTTGTATTCGCGGTCGACCGCATGGGCAGAGGGCAGTAGCGGACCATATGGCTTGCGGCGCAGGACATAATTGCCCGAGGCGGCCTCGATCTTGTAGGTCGGGTTGGATTGCCCGCCCTTGAACTTGGTCAGCGCGATCGGTCCTTTGAAGCCTGCGACATTGGCTTCAAGCCAATGGGTCAGGCGCGCCTCGTCAAGCTTGTCGGCCCCTTCGGGCACGATGGTGCCGACAAAGGCGGTTTCGGCGTCGATTGGCGCTTCGCTCATTGATCAAACACAATGACCGAGCGGGCGGAATGCCCGGCGCGCATTTTGTCAAAGCCTGCGTTTACATCGCTCAGCGGAATGCGCTCGGCAATGATCGTATCGAGGTCGAGCAAACCCCGCATGTAAAAGTCTACCAGCCGCGGTAAATCGACCGGGAAATGGTTCATCCCCATCAACGCGCCTTGTAGTTTCTTGCCGCCAAGCAGATCGAAGGCACTGAGGGAAACGCCCTGATCCATTGGCATCATCCCCAGGATCGTGGCGGTGCCGCCGCGCCGCAGCGAGCTAACCGCGAGCTTCGCCGAGGCGGGCCGACCCACAGCTTCAATCGCGTGATCGACACCCCCTTTGGTGAGATCAAGGATCTGCTGGGCCGCATCGGGCGCGCTCGTATCGATCACGTCGGTCGCCCCAAGCTTGATAGCCAGAGCCCGTTTTTCGGGAATCGGATCGGCGGCGATGATCCGGCCTGCCCCTGCAATCTTGGCGGCATTGATCGTGGCAAGCCCAACCCCGCCGCAGCCGATAACAGCCACGGTTTCGCCCGGAGTAACCTTGCAGGCGTTAAAAATCGTGCCCGCGCCAGTGGTCACCGCGCAGCCGATTATCGCCGCCCGGTCGAGCGGCATTTCAGGGTTTATCGCGACGCAGGCATGCTCATGGACCAGCATCATTTCGGCAAAGGCGGAAAGGTTGAGCATCTGACCCACCGGGCTGCCATCGCTGGTCCGGGTCAGCCGCGGAGCCTCGCCGCGCTGGCGCCGGGTGTCTCCGCCAAGGCACAAGGCCATGCGCCCCGTCACGCAGAATTCGCAGTGCCCGCAAAACGCCGAAAGGCAGGTGACAACTGCATCGCCAACCTTGACCGTGCGAACCTCGCTGCCGATCGCCTCCACAATCCCGGCCGCCTCATGCCCTGGCACCGCAGGAAGCGGGTGGGGGTAGCTACCGTCGATGAAATGCAGGTCCGAATGGCACAGGCCGCAGGCCGCGGTGCGGATCAGCACTTCATGCGGGCCGGGGTTGGAGATGCTGAGCTGCTCAATCTCAAGCGGCTGGTTGGGGGCTACGAGGACTGCGGCCTTCATACTTATCTCCATCTATCCCCCTCCCGCTTGCGGGAGGGGCTAGGGGTGGGTCCGTCGACCTCTCTGCACCCCAATTGTAATGACCCGCCCCCGGCCCCTCCCGCACGCGGGAGGGGGGAAGGAAGCGGTCGCCCAGACTTACCGCGAAGCCCCAACATCACCCGAGCTTAAACCGGGATCCTTCTTGGTCGCCCCCGAATGGCGAGCGAACTCGATCCGCGCGACGGCCCGCTCGTGCACTTCGTCCGGACCATCGGCAAGTCGCAGTGTGCGCTGATGCGCCCAGGCCTGAGCCAGTCCGAAATCTTCCGATACGCCGCCCGCGCCATGCGCCTGGATTGCGTCGTCAAGGATACGTAACGCCATATTGGGAGCCTGCACTTTGATCATCGCAATTTCGGCCGCAGCGGCCTTGTTGCCAACCTTGTCCATCATGTCCGCCGCCTTCAGGCACAGCAAACGGGTCATTTCGATGTCGATCCGCGCCCGGGCAATCCGCGTTTCCCACACTGATTGTTCGGCGATGGTCTTGCCAAAGGCAACCCGCGTTTGCAGCCGCTTGGCCATCTTGCCCAGCGCCTCTTCGGCAACTCCGATCGTGCGCATGCAATGGTGAATCCGGCCCGGCCCAAGGCGGCCTTGGGCGATCTCGAACCCGCGTCCTTCGCCCAGCAGCATGTTGGTAGCCGGAATGCGGACGTCCTTGAGCAGGATTTCCATATGGCCATGCGGCGCATCATCATAGCCGAATACCGGCAAGTGACGCAGAATTTCCACGCCCGGTGCATCCAGTTCCATCAGCACCATGGATTGCTGGGCGTGGCGCTTGGCCTCAAAATCGGTCTTGCCCATAACGATAGCAATCTTGCAGCGCGGATCGCCCGCGCCTGATGACCACCATTTGCGTCCGTTGATGACATATTCGTCGCCATCCCGGCGGATCGAGCATTCGATGTTGGTGGCATCCGACGAGGCAACGTCCGGCTCGGTCATCAGGAAGGCGGAACGAATCTCGCCCTTCATCAGCGGACCCAGCCATTGGTCCTTCTGATCGCGGGTGCCATAGCGGTGCAGCACTTCCATATTGCCGGTATCTGGCGCGGAGCA
>JANOKC010000028.1:0-28471 GCA_031419035.1 Novosphingobium sp.
GGTTCCCATGTTGACCCCATCAGCACCGAGCGCCAGCGCGGCGACAAGGCTGCGACCGTCTGCCATCCCGCCCGAGGCGATCACCGGAACGTCTACCGCATCGATTGTTGCAGGGAGCAGCACGATCAGGCCGATATCGTCCTCGCCCGGGTGGCCGGCGCATTCGAAGCCATCGATGCTGATGATATCCACCCCTTTCCTCACCGCCGAAACCGAGTGCCGCACCGAGGTGCATTTGTGGATCACCTTGACCCCGGCCTCCTTGAAGCGCGGCAGATGATCGGTCGGCGCGCGCCCCGCAGTCTCGACGATCTTGATTCCCGAAGCGATGATTGCCTCGCGGTACTCGTCATAGGGGATCGGATTGATCGAGGGCAGCAGCGTCAGATTTACGCCGAACGGCTGATCGGTCAGCGCCTTGGTCTTTTCGATTTCTGCCAGCAGCTCCGCACCGGATTTGAACATATGCGCGGTGATGAAACCCAGCGCACCAGCGTTGGCCACCGCTGCGACAAGCTCGCCATAACCCACACCGGTCATGCCGCCCATCACGATCGGTGTCTTTACGTTAAACATTTCGGTGATGCGGGTTTTCATAGGCGAATCCTCTTTCGATATGATGAGTGTTTGGACCTATGGTAGTTTGACGTAAGCGTAAGACAACGGGGTTCATCGTCGCCTAACAAAATTGCCTGGCTAACGATCTGCAAAGGCAAAGGGTGCCGCACCGCGGTGGTATTCGTCGGCCAGCATCTGGCGGCCGATTGGCGGGGCTGAACGGGCAGGGCATTCGATTCGCTGGCACAGGCGGCAGGTAACGCCGATCAGGGTTGCCTTTTCAGGCTTTAACTCGGGCTGCATCCGGGCATAGACCACCTGGGCCGCATGTTCGGCTGCGCAGCCCAGCGCAACGGCGCGCTCAACCCTCGGCGCGCCAAAGCCACCGCCGCCTGCCGTCACCGTTCGCGCGATCGAGAAGAAGCGCTTGCCGTCCGGGAGCTCAAGCCATTGCGTGACGATCTGGCGCGGGGTCGAGAAGGTATGGTGGAGGCTCCAAAGCGGACACGCGCCGCCATGTCGGGCAAAAGGAAAGCCGGCCCCGTCAAGGCGTTTTGAAACATTTCCTGCCCGGTCCACCCGAATGAAGAAGAACGGCACGCGTTCTTTTCCCGGCTTCTGCAGCGTCGTTAGCCGGTGAGCCACCTGTTCGAAACTGGTTCCAAAGGCCCGGCCCAGCGCCTCGATGTCATAGGCCCGCGCATCTGCCGCCTTGGCGAATGCATCATAGGGCATGATGATCGCTGCAGCTGCATAGTTTGCTAGCGCGCGTCGGGCGTAGAGTATGATTTCCGCGTTGGCGAAGTTGCCGTCCTTCAGCGCCGCGTCGATGGGTTTGCGCAGCTCGATATAAGCGAGCTGCAGCGCTAGCTGGAAGTTCTGGCTGGCGGTATCAAGCGCATCGTCGAGCAAGATCTCGCTTCGGTGGCGATCATAGCGGCGGATCGATCCGGCCAGCACCTCGGTCGGCAGGCGGCGCACCCGAAGGCTGTGCCGAGAGCCCAAATAGGCAGTCAGACTGCCTGCTGTGGAAACATGTCCGGCAATCGCCTCGGCGGCCTCATCCAGCGCCGGGAAGCAATTGTGGCGGGCAGCCAGAAAGCGCTGCGCCTCGGCAACCGGATCCGCTCCCTCATCCCCTTGAGAGCCGCGATCCGCCAGCCCCAGTTGCCGTTCGGCCCAAGCGGTATGAAGCCGAAGGAAGGCCTCGCTGATCCCCGGGAAGCTGGTTGCAATGTCGGAGATTTCGTGCGCCGGCAGGTCGATATCGGCAAAAATTGGATCCTTTAGTGCTGCCGCCAGCCGCGCCGCATAATCCGCGCCGCCTTCGCCAGCGATGTCTGAAAGGTCCATCCGGTAGGTTCGCGCAAGGCGCAACAACAGATCGGCCGTCAGCGGCCGCTGGTTGCGTTCGAGCAACGCGACATATGAAGCAGAGATATCGAGATCATGCGCTACCTGTGCCTGAGTAAGCCCAAGTTCGCGGCGCAGGCGCTTGAGGCGTGGGCCCAGATAGACAGAGCGTTCATTCGGCATGGGTTGGACTTCCGGCGTGTACAATCATTACAACTGTACAATAAAATCCTGTAAAGTCTGACAAGTCAACCGATATCCATCTCGCAACTGCGAAAAGAACAGCCTATCCAGGGGCATCAAATGATTCCCTGAACAAGGATTGGCGCAGTGACTTATTCGAGCGACATTACCCAGACCGACGATCTGATTCGCAGCTACAATGGCACATGGGATGGCATTAGCGGTGAATCCGTCGCCCGGATGCGCGCCCAGAACCGCTTCCGCACCGGGCTTGATATCGCCCGCTATACCGCCAAGATTATGCGCGAGGATATGGCAGCCTATGACGCTGATCCGGCCAATTACACCCAGTCGCTGGGTTGCTGGCACGGTTTCATCGCGCAGCAGAAGATGATCTCGATCAAGAAGCACTTTGGTTCAACCAAGCGCCGTTACCTGTACCTGTCGGGCTGGATGGTTGCCGCGCTGCGCAGCGAGTTTGGCCCTCTTCCCGATCAGTCGATGCATGAAAAGACCAGCGTTCCGGCACTGATCGAGGAGCTTTATACGTTCCTCAAGCAGGCTGACGCCCGCGAGCTTGGCATGATGTTCCGCGATCTGGACGCTGCCCGCGATGCAGGCGACGCGGTCAAGGCCAAGCAGATCCAGGCTTCGATCGATAATTACGAAACCCACGTCGTGCCGATCATCGCCGATATTGACGCGGGGTTCGGCAACGCCGAGGCGACCTACCTGCTGGCCAAGAAGATGATTGAGGCAGGTGCCTGTGCGCTGCAGATCGAAAATCAGGTTTCCGATGAAAAGCAGTGCGGCCATCAGGACGGCAAGGTTACCGTTCCGCACGAGGACTTCCTCGCAAAGGTTCGCGCCTGTCGCTACGCCTTCCTCGAAATGGGCGTTGAGGATGGCATCATTGTCACCCGGACCGACTCGCTGGGGGCTGGCCTGACCAAGCAGATCGCCGTTTCCAAGGAACCCGGCGACATCGGCGATCAATACAACAGCTTCCTCGATTGCGAGGAAATCGATCCGGCAACCGCCCGCAATGGCGATGTTATCATCAACCGCGATGGCAAGTTGCTGCGGCCCAAGCGGCTACCTTCAAACCTGTTCCAGTTCCGCGCTGGCACCGGCGAAGATCGCTGCGTACTGGATTGCATCAACAGCTTGCAGAACGGGGCCGATCTGCTGTGGATAGAGACGGAAAAGCCGCATATCGAACAGATTGCCGGGATGGTTGACCGGATCCGTGAAGTGATCCCCAATGCCAAGCTGGTCTATAACAACTCACCCAGCTTCAACTGGACCTTGAACTTCCGCCAACAGGTGTTCGATGGCTGGACCGCTTCGGGCAAGGATGTCTCCGCCTATGACCGTGCGCGTTTGATGAGCGTCGATTATGACGGCACCGAACTTGGCGATGAAGCCGATGAGAAGATCCGCACTTTCCAGCGTGATGCTGCATCGCGGGCCGGGATCTTCCATCACCTCATCACCTTGCCAACCTATCACACCGCCGCATTGTCGACCGACAATCTCGCTAAGGAGTATTTCGGCGATGCCGGTATGCTTGGCTACGTCAAAGGCGTCCAGCGCAAGGAAATCCGCGAGGGAATTGCCTGCGTCAAGCACCAGAACATGTCCGGTTCGGACGTGGGTGATGACCACAAGGAATATTTTGCAGGCGAAGCTGCGCTGAAAGCGGGCGGCGCTCACAACACAATGAACCAGTTCGCTGCGTAGAAACCAGTTCGCGGCCTGATCCGAAGAGGTCAGTCGCGCCATCCTCCGGGAGAGGGAGCAACCCGTCGCAGAGCCAAAAGCTTTGCGGCGGGTTAGTTTTGTTGCGATGATGGCTTAGGATTGATCGCTGAAACACTCAGGGGAGGTCAATATGCGCCGCAGAACCAAAATCCTGATCGGGATTGCCGGATTGCTCCTGATCGCTGGAATTGCCGTCAAAACTCAGCAAGCCGCGGTCGGCCAGCGCCTGTTCGAACGCGCCGTGGATGAGCGGGTGGGCCGCGATGCCACCGCCAGCCTGCCTGATGGACTTCATGTGGCCTTATGCGGAACCGGATCACCTTTGCCGAGTCAAACCCGCGCTGGGCCTTGCAATGTCGTGATTGCGGGCAAACATATTTTCTTTGTCGACATCGGCGAAGGCGGTGCGCGCAACATCAATTTGATGGGTATTCCGGCGGGCCGGATCGAGGGCTTGTTTCTGACCCATTTTCATTCCGATCATACCGACGGGATCGGACCGCTGATGCTGGCGCGGTGGACCAGCAGCGCGGCGCAGACTCCTCTGCCAGTGCATGGTGCAGCGGGCATTGACGGGCTCATTGTAGGCTACAACGCGGCCTATCTGACTGACAATGGCTATCGCACGGGTCATCACGGGCCGAAGATCGTTCCGCCGTCGGGCGCTGGCGCGGTGGCTTTGCCGTTTGCGCTTCCCGCGATTGGCGAGGGAGATACCGTTATCGTGCTGGAGCGCGATGGCCTCAAAATCACCGCGATCCGGGTCGATCATGGGCCGGTCAAACCTGCGGTCGGTTACCGGTTTGACTACAAGGGCCGCTCAGTGGTGATCAGCGGCGATACCAAAAAATCGGCTACTCTGATTGCCAGGGCCAAAGGCGCGGACCTGCTGGTTCACGAGGCGCTTCAGCCCAGACTGGTCAAGGCGATGACCGCCGGGCTTGAGGCCAAGGGCCAGAAGAACCTCGCCCAGATCACCCGCGACATCCTCAATTACCATACCACGCCTGAAGAAGCCGCAGAGGTGGCAAAGGCCGCCGGAGTGAAGCAGCTGGTGCTCAGCCACATCGTCCCCTCGATCCCGTCGAGCTTCTTCTATCCGGTCTTTCTGGGCGATGCCCGCAGCAGGTTCAGCGGGAAGTTGATTGTTGGTGAGGACGGAATGCTGTTCAGCCTCCCCGCCGGGAACGCTGAGATTACCCAAAGGAAACTGATGTGACTTTGATGAAACTGACCGCTGTTGCTGCGCTGACCTTGCTGGCAAGCCAGCCAGCACAGGCCCAACTCTCCAGACCCGAGCAGCGGATCGCCGCCACCGTAGACGCTGAGTATGAGCGATCCGTCGCGTTGCTGGAGCGGCTGGTCAACGTCAATTCGGGCACGATGAACTTTGCCGGGGTGAAGACGGTTTCCGAAATGATACGGGCTGAGCTGGCTCCGCTGGGCTTCAAGCTTGAGTGGAAGGATATGACTGCGGCAGGCCGTTCAGGCCATCTGATTGCCACCAAGCCGGGCCGTAAAGGCGCTAAGCCGCTGCTGCTGATCGCCCATCTCGATACGGTGTTTGAAGCGGACTCGCCATTCCAGCGCTTCACCCGGCACCGCACGAATGGCCGGGATGAAGGCGAAGGTCCCGGCGCGGGCGATGACAAGGGCGGGTTGGTCGTTATCGTCGCAGCCTTGCGCGCGATGAAGGCGGCGGGAACGCTGAAGGATGCCGCAATCGAAATCCACATGACCGGCGACGAGGAGGATACCGGCGAGCCGCTTAGCAAAGCGCGTGCTGATTTGATCGCAGCGGGAAAGCGCGCCAGCTATGCGCTCGATTTCGAAGGGCTGGTGATTGACGAGGGCAAGGACATGGGCTCTGTCGCGCGGCGGTCCTCGAACAGCTGGACGCTGACCACCAGCGGCAAGGCGGGTCACAGCTCGCGGATATTCAGCTCGGCCGCAGGCGACGGCGCCATTTTTGAACTGACCCGGATTCTCGCCCGGTTCCGTGCCGAACTGCCAGAGCCGAACCTGACTTTCAACGTCGGGCTGATCGCGGGCGGGGCCGAGGCCGCGCTCGACATGGATGGATCGCGCGCCACTGCCAGCGGAAAGTCCAACATCATCCCCGGCACCGCCTTCGCCAAGGGTGATTTCCGCACCCTGTCCCAGGAGCAATCTGCGCGGGTTTTTGGCAAAATGCAGGCAATTGTCGCCGAACATGCGCCGCTGACCAGCGCTACGTTTGCCCTTGATCCCGGCGCATATCCGCCGATGGCTCCGACAACGGGCAATCTGGCCTTGCTCGCCCGTCTCAATGTGGTGAACCGCGATCTGGGGCTGACCGAAATGGCCGCGCTCGATCCGCTCAAGCGCGGCGCAGGTGACATTTCGTTTGTCGCGGGCGATGTGGATGGTCTGGTGGGGCTTGGACCTTCCAGCCGAGGTGATCATGCCCCGGGCGAGACGGTCGATCTGGACAGCATCAAGCGGCAGGCGATCCGTGCAGCCATTCTGATGAGTCGGCTTTCGCGAGAGGGGCGTTAGAGCTCTTGCGCAGCGGCCCAGCCGCTGGCCCAGGCCCATTGGAAATTGTACCCGCCCAGCCAGCCGGTGACGTCCACTGCCTCGCCAATGGCGAACAGGCCGGGGAGACGGCGGGCTTCCATCGTCTTTGAGGAGAGTTCAGCGGTGCTGATCCCGCCTGCGGTGACTTCGGCCTTGGCATAGCCTTCGCTGCCAATGGGGTTGAAGGCCCAGTTGGCCAACTGGGCCTCAGCTGCATTCAACGTTCGATCTGATGAATTGCCAAGCTCGCCGGACATGCGCAGCTGTTCGCTTAGTGTGGTGGCTAGTCGATCGGGCAAGGCCTCACTCAGCAGCTTGCGCAAACTCGCCTTGGGCCGCTCGCGCTTGGCTTGCTGCAACCAGCCCTGTGGATGATCGGGCAAGAAGTTGATGCCGAGCGGTTTGCCGCGCTCCCAGTATGACGAAATCTGGAGGATCGCCGGGCCGGATAGCCCGCGGTGGGTTAACAATGCGGCCTCGCGGAAGGCTGTCTTGTCGCAGCGGGCGATCACATCGGCTGAAACGCCCGAAAGTTCTGTGAACAGAAGCTCATCCTCACCTATCTTCAGCGGGACCAATGCGGGGCGAGGCTGGACAATCTTGAGGCCGAACTGGCGGGCCAGATCATAGGCAAAGCTGGTTGCGCCCATTTTGGGGATCGATGGTCCGCCGGTGGCTATCACCAGCTTTGGAGCAGTGGCGGTCAGGCCGCTGGCGGAGACGGTGAACTGCCCGCCGTCATGCGAAACATGGCTGATCGCGGCGTTGCAGCGCAGTTCGACGCCGCCCGCCGCGCATTCGTCCAGCATCATGGCAACGATCTGGCGGGCTGAGCCATCGCAGAACAGCTGCCCCAGCGTCTTTTCGTGCCAGGGAATGCCGTAGCGCTCGACCAGCGTCAGAAAGTCCTGCGCGGTATAGCGGCTTAGCGCTGATTTGGCGAAGTGTCGGTTCTGCGAGAGGTAACGATCAGGCGCAGTGTGGATGTTGGTGAAATTGCATCGTCCGCCGCCCGAGATCAGAATTTTCTTGCCCGGCTGGTCGGCGCTATCGAGCAGCAGCACCTGCCGCCCGCGCTGCCCGGCGATTGCGGCGCACATCAGCCCGGATGCGCCCGCGCCAAGGACTATGGCGTCAAATTGCTCGCTCATGCTGGCACGAGCTTCAGTGCCAGAGCTTCGGCCACGCGAATGCCATCAACCGCTGCCGAGAGGATGCCGCCCGCATAGCCAGCACCTTCGCCCGCCGGATAGAGCCCGACTGTATTGAGGCTCTGAAGATCCTTGCTTCGCGTAATCCGCACCGGGGCAGAAGTGCGCGTTTCAACTCCGGTAATTACCACATCGGGATGATCGTAGCCGGGCACTTGCCGCCCGAACACCGGCAGCGCCTCGCGAATGGCCTCGATCACATAGTTGGGCAAGCAATGAGCAAGGTCGGTCAGATGGACCCCCGGCTGGTAGGACGGAATCACCGCGCCGAACTCGGTGGACGGTGTACCGCTCAGGAAATCGCCTAGCTTCTGCCCGGGCGCCATATAGTTCGATCCGCCCGCCACATAGGCCAGCCGCTCCCAATGGCGCTGAAATTCGATCCCAGCCAGCGGCCCACCCGGATAGTCGCGGCCCGGATCAATATCGACCACGATCCCCGAATTGGCGTTGAATTCGGCGCGCGAATACTGGCTCATTCCGTTGGTTACCAGGTGGCCCTCTTCGGAAGCCGCAGCTACCACGCGCCCGCCGGGGCACATGCAGAAACTGTAAGCAGTCCGTCCATTGCTGGCCTTGTGCGATAGGCTGTAGGCCGCTGGTCCCAGGATCTTGCTGCCCGCATTCGGCCCGAACCGGGCCTTGTCGATCCAGCTTTGCGGATGTTCGATCCGCACCCCGATCGCAAAGGGTTTGGCCTCAATATGGATGCCCCGGTCATGGACGATCTGGAAAGTATCGCGGGCACTGTGACCAACCGCCAGGATCACCTGTTCGGCGGCAAGATATTCCCCGGTGCTGAGCTGCAGTCCGCGCATTTTTTTCGCGCCATCCGCCGCAGTTTCAATATCGAAATCATCTACTCGCGTGCCAAAGCGATACTCCCCGCCCAGCGCCTCGATCGTTTCGCGGATGCTCATTACCATGGTGACCAGCCGGAACGTGCCGACATGCGGATGCGCCTCGGTGAGGATTTCTGGCGGTGCGCCAGCCTTGACGAATTCGCTAAGCACCTTGCGGCCAAGGTGGCGCGGGTCCTTGATCCGGCTGTAGAGCTTGCCGTCGGAGAATGTCCCGGCACCGCCTTCACCGAACTGCGCGTTGGATTCGGGATTGAGCACGCCGTGGCGCCAGAGGTTCCAGGTGTCTTTGGTCCGCTCGCGCACCGCAGTGCCGCGTTCGATGATGATCGGGCGGAACCCCATCTGCGCCAGCACCAACGCGGCGAGCAACCCGCAGGGGCCGGCACCAATCACCACTGGGCGCGGGCCGGAATAATCATCCGGCGCGCGTGTGACAAAGCGATAGGCAGTATCAGGCGCTGCCCTGACATGCTGATCACCGGCAAATCGCGCCAGCACCGCGGCCTCATCTGCCACCACCACATCCAGCGAATAGACCAGCCGGATTGCATGCTTCTTGCGCGCATCATTGCCGCGCCGGGCGATGGCAAAGTGCTCCAACTCGGACGGAGCGATTTCCAGCCGCGCGCAAATCGCCTCAGCCAGTGCCTCAGCCGGATGATCGAGCGGAAGAAGGAGATCAGTCAGGCGGATCAATGCCAGTATCCTCCCGGCGATTGGCCGTGACAGGCCGGGCAGCTGACGTCATTGACATAAAGTGGCGAAGTGCGATCCGCTTCGCTCACCGGCTTGCCGCAGGGTTGGCATAGCACGTAGTTGCCGGGTGTAAGGCCATGTCCGACTGTGACCCGCTCATCGAATACGAAACATTCGCCCTGCCAAAGGCTCGCTTCCTGAGGGATTTTCTCGAGGTAATTGAGGATCCCGCCCTTGAGGTGATAGACCTCGTCGAGTCCTTCGGATTGCAGAAAATTGGTCGATTTCTCGCAGCGAATGCCGCCCGTGCAGAACATCGCGATCCGGGGCGGTGTGCCAACGCCGAGCAACCGCTCTCGTTCCGACCTGAACCAGGCGGGGAAATCGCGGAAGTTGCGGGTTTGCGGGTTGATCGCCCCCGGGAATGTCCCGGCGGCCACCTCGTAGTCATTGCGGGTATCGATCACAATTGTCGCCGGATCGGTGATCAGCGCGTTCCAGTTTTCCGGCGCGACATAATGGCCCGCGCTGCTCAGCGGATCGATATCGGGCTGGCCCATCGTCACGATCTCGCGCTTTAGCCGCACCTTCATCCGCCGGAACGGAAACACTGCCGCACGCGAATATTTGACCTCTAGGTCTGCACAGCCCGGAAGCGCACGGAGATGCGCGAGAACTTTGGCAATGGCCGCGTCGCTCCCCCCGATTGTCCCGTTGATGCCTTCGTGGGCCAGCAGCAGCGTGCCCCTTACACCTTCCGCTCCGCATAGCACCAGCAAGGGACCGCGCAGAGCTGTGCAATCGGCAAGCCGGGTGAACTGGTAAAACGCGGCGACGCAGATGGGGAGGGCTGGGCAGATTGGCAGGGCAGGCTCGGTCATGATCTTTGCCCGATAGCGCCCCGGACCCGCCGCACAAGCCTTTCGTGTCTTGCGCCGCTCGCCTGCGCCGCATAGGCCTTGGGCCTGAAGCAGTTTGAGTGGAGAGCGCCATGGCCGGAGTGTGGTTTGACGAGATGCAGATCGGCCAGCAATTCGAACATCCGATCCGGCGCACCGTGACCGAGACGGACAATGTGTTGTTCAGCGCCATGACCCACAATCCGGCGCAGCTTCACCTCGATGAGGAGTATATGCAGGGCACCGAGTTCGGCACGCGGATCATCAATTCCTGCTTTACGCTGGGGCTGATGGTAGGAATTTCGGTCGGCGATACCACGCTCGGCACCGCCATCGCCAACCTCGGCTGGGACGAAGTGCGGTTTCCAAAACCCCTGTTTCCGGGCGATACTGTGAGTGTCGTCACCGAAGTGATCGCGCTGCGTTCATCCGAATCGCGCCCCGATGCTGGTATCGTGACCTTCTTCCATCAAGCGTTCAACCAGCATGGCGATGTAGTGGCGTCGTGCAAGCGCTCAGGTCTCCAGCGCAAGAAGCCCGTTGCGGCATGACCAGCTTTGCTTTCCCGCCTGCGCCCCAGCCTAGCGTGGCGATTGCCGGCAGTGACCAGCGCTTCCCGGTGCGGCGGATATTCTGTGTCGGCCGCAATTATGCCGAACATGCCCGTGAAATGGGGATGGATGATCGCGATCCACCGTTTTTCTTCACCAAACCGGGAGACGCAGTGGTTGATAACGGAGCCGCGATCCCCTTTCCGCCGCTGACGAGCAATCTCCATCACGAGATTGAGCTGGTGATCGCCATCGGCAAGGGAGGTTCGAACATCCCGCTAACGGCGGCTCTCGATCATGTGTTTGGCTATGCGGTCGGCATCGATCTGACTCGCCGCGATCTGCAGATTGCCGCGCGCGATGTTGGCCGTCCATGGGATTGTGGCAAGGCATTTGACCACAGCGCGCCCTGCGGTCCGGTCCACCGCACCGCAGATGTTGGGCATATGACGAGCGGGCGAATTTGGCTTTCGGTGGACGGGATGATCAGGCAGGATGGAAACATCGCCGATCTGATCTGGACAGTTCCGGAGGTGGTCCGCGCCGCCTCGCAAAGCGTAACGCTTGCGCCGGGCGACTTGATCTACACTGGCACACCAGCAGGCGTTGGTCCGATAGAACGCGGTCAGAAATTGAAGGGCGGCATCGAAGGGCTGGGCGAGATCGCGTTGACCGTCGGTTAGCGCCGCAGGAACAGTTCGGCCACCGCTTCGATCACTGCTTCGCTATCGAGCCGATAGGCCCGGAACAGATCGGGCAAATCGCCGGTCTGGCCGAAGAGATCGGTGCCGAGCGGGCTTACACGGTGGCCCAGAACGCTGCCCAGCCAGCTAAGCGCAGCGGGCGCAGCGTCGATCATCGTTACAAGGCCAGCCTGGGGACCAAGCTCGCCAAGCAATTGCTCGACATGCGATTGCTTGGCCTCGCCGCCCTGCCAGCGCGAGGCGCGCGCAGTTGACCAATCCCGGTGCAGCAAATCGGGTGAGGTGACATTCAGCAGGCCGAGGCCCGGGATGTCGTCCAGCAGGGCCGCATGGGCGGCCAGAGCTTCGGGCGCGAGCGCTCCGGTGAAAACAATTGCCGCCTCCGCCCCGGCTGAGGGCCGCTTGAGCCAGTAAGCGCCCTTCAGCGCATTTGCCTCCCAGGCCTTGTCGGGTCGTTCGATCTGATCAATCGAACGAGTGGTGAGGCGCAGGTAAACGGCCCCGCCATCTTCAGCCTGCATATGATCGAACGCCCAATGCATCAGCAGCGCCAGCTCGTCCGCAAAGGCCGGCTCGAAATAGGTCAGCCCTGGCTGGCCCATCGCGATCAGCGGCGGGTTGATAGATTGATGCGCGCCGCCCTCTGGCCCCAGCGTCAAACCAGACGGTGTGGCGACCAGCAGGAAACGCGCGTCGGAATAGCAGCCATAGTTCAGAGCATCGAGCCCGCGCGATATAAACGGATCATAGACCGTGCCGATCGGCAGCAGCCGCGCGCCAAACAGCGGTCCTGAAAGACCTAACGCGGCGAGCATCAGGAACAGATTGTTCTCGGCAATCCCTAGTTCGATATGCTGGCCCGCTTCATGCCCCGCCCATTTCTGCGGGGAGGGGATCTTGTGACCAGCGAATACGTCTTTCAGCGCCTGCCGCCGGAACAGTCCGCGCTGGTTCACGAACGCACCCAGATTGGTGGAAACAGTGACATCGGGCGAAGTGGTGACGATCCGGTCTGCCAGCGGGTGCCCTGATTTGGCCAGATCGAGCAGAATACGGCCAAATGCAGCCTGGGTCGATTGCTCCGAGCCATCGGGCACTGGCAGGCGCGCCGGGATCGGGATAGTTGGCGCGGCATTTTCCGGGCGGCGGAGCACCTCCGAAAATGGGGTTATGAAGTCCTTGAGCGCAGCTGCGGCATTGTCACCCAGTCCGCCGAAGGGTAGCCATTCGCTGCCCTCCGCAATCCCCATAGTGGCCCGCAACGCGGCCATCTGGGTGGGGTTCATCAAACCAGCGTGGTTGTCCTTGTGACCCTGAAACGGCAAGCCAAAGCCCTTGACGGTATAAGCGATGAACATCGTCGGCTTGTCATCATCAGCTTCGGCAAAGGCATCGAGCAGGGTTTCGATGCAATGGCCACCAAGGTTCAGCATCAGCGCCGAGAGTGCTTCGTCATCGAAGCTGGCGATCAGTTTGAGTGCGGATTTGTCGCTCGCCAGATCGGAATTGAGCCTCGCCCGCCAGGCAGCGCCGCCCTGATATGTGAGCGCCGCATATTCGGCGTTGGGGCAATCGTCGATCCAACCCTCGATCGCCTTGCCGCCGGGGCGCTTGAATACCGCGCGCTGGACCTTGCCATGCTTGAGCGTAAGCACGCGCCAGCCGCAGGTTTCAAAGATATCATCGAACCGGCGGAACATCCGGTCGGCTGTCGTGCTATCCAGCGACTGACGGTTGTAATCGACCACCCACCAGCAGTTGCGGATGTCGTGTTTATAGCCCTCAATCAGGCATTCGTAGATGTTGCCCTCATCCAGCTCAGCATCACCCATCAGCGCGATCATCCGTCCCGCCTCGCTTTCCGGCATCTGGCCATGGGCGACAAGGTAATCCTGGACCAGGCTGGCAAAAGCGGTAACCGCCACCCCAAGCCCGACCGAGCCAGTAGAGAAATCAACCGGGATCTTGTCTTTGGTGCGCGAGGGATAGCTTTGCGCCCCGCCCATGGCGCGGAATGACTGGAGTTGTTCAAGGCTCTGATTGCCCAGCATATAGTGGATCGCATGGAGCACCGGCCCGGCGTGCGGTTTTACCGCAACCCGGTCCTGCGGGCGCAGCGCATGGAAATAAAGCGCGGTCATGATCGCGGTGATCGAGGCGCAGCTCGCCTGATGCCCTCCAACCTTCAGCCCATCACGGCTTTCGCGGATGTGATTGGCGTTGTGGATTGTCCACGATGATAACCAGCGCAGCCGCTGGTCCAGCGCTTCGAGATTGCGGATCAGATCGGCGCGGGCAGGGGTTACGTTCAACATATCCGATTCTCAAAGTGTCGTTTCAGGACCGGTAGTTCCAAAACCGATCAGGACAAGGCCCGCAGCTGCGCAATCGCTTGCGCTTCAGGGATAACTTCTGCGTATTTGGCCTGTAGATCGAACAGATTGGCCTCATGCGGCCCAGGGTGACGATCGCCGCAAGCTTCGCGCACTACAAACGGCAGAAATCCGTTCTGGCAGGCATCCAGCGCGGTTGCCCGCACGCAGCCCGAGGTCGAAAGCCCGGTGATGAGCAGGGTATCGATCCCGCGTGAGGTCAGCGTTGCCGCAAGATGGGTACCGAAGAACGCTGATGCGTAGCGCTTTGTGATCACGAGTTCATTTCCCCGCGGTGTCAGCGAGGGCGGAAATGCACCGAGCGGTGAGCCTTTTTCGAACAGCTTGAGCGCGGGAACCTTGCGATAGAACACCCCGCCATCGCCGCCGCCGGGTTCATATTCAACATTGGTGAACAGCACCGGGATACGGGCGGCGCGAGCAGCGCTGAGCAGCCGTTCGTTGCTGGCCAGCGCATCCTCCACTCCGGCATAGAGCGGCGAGCCTTTATCGAGATAGGCCATAACGAAATCGACGATCAAAAGGGCAGGGCGCTTGCCAAAGGGCAAATGGCCATCAAACGCCCCGGCGTAGTTGGCGGTCAGATCGTCCAATGGCTCGCCCATCAGATCGCACCGGCCGCTATAAGGGTGGCCAGATCATCCGCGCCAAGCCCCAGAAGCTGGTCATATACCTCGGCATTGTGCTGGCCTACTTGCGATGGGGCGGCGCGGCGGATGCTGCTTGGTGTGCCCGACAGGCGCGGAAAAGTGCCTTGCATCTTCAGCTTGCCGAAGCGCTCGGTCTCTACTTCAACGATTGCGCCGCGCGCCTGGATATGTGGATCGGCGATCATTTCGGGCGCGCGGTAGACTTGCCCTGCCGGGATCGAATGTTCGATCATCAGTGCATCGACCTGCGCAATAGTCAGAGTCCGGGTCCATCTATCGATCAAGGCGTCGAGCTCAATCTGGTTGGTGCCGCGCGCGACATGGGTGGCATAGCGTGGATCATCGCCCAGCTCCGATCTGCCCATGGCGATGCCCAGCCGCTTGAAGATTGCGTCCTTATTGGCCCCGATCATGAAATCGCCGTCCTTGCAGCGATAGACGTTCGACGGCGCGATCCCCGGCAGGAACGAGCCTGATCTTTCGCGGACGATGCCCATTCGGTCATATTCGGGAATCAGGCTTTCCATAACTTGCATAACGCTTTCATAGAGCGCGGCATCGACTACCTGCCCCTTGCCGGTCCGCTCGCGGGCATGGAGCGCGGCGAGCACGCCCATGCAGCCGTAGGTCGCTGTCAGCGTATCGCCGATCGAAATTCCCATCCGGCTGGGCGGACGATCAGGTTCACCGACGATATATCGCCAGCCGCCCATCGCCTCGCCAATCCCGCCGAAACCAGCGCGATCAGAGTAAGGTCCGGTCTGGCCATAGCCTGACATGCGGGCGATGATCAGGCCGGGATTATCGGCGTGTAGCACATCGGGGCCAATGCCCCATTTCTCCAGCGTTCCGGGCTTGAAATTCTCGACCAGGACATCTGCCGTGGCAATCAGCTTGCGGACCAGCGACTGGCCGGCAGGAATCCGAAGATTGATCGATACCGAGCGCTTGTTGCGGGCGATTACCTCCCAATTGACCTTCTCCTCGCCCTGGCCCCATTCGCGCATCGGATCGCCCGCGCCGGGTGGTTCGACCTTGATCACATCGGCGCCCATATCGCCCAGCAGCTGCCCGCAAAACGGACCAGCCAGCAGCTGGCCAAGCTCGATCACCCGAATGTCGCTCAGCGCCCCTCCATGCGACATCGAACTACTCCGCTACTTCCAATTGCGCCCAGACTGGCTGGATCGGGGCAGGAAGCCCAGTCTCGGCCAGGCAGTTTGCGCGCAGCGCATCAAGGCCGGGGCCATAATTGAACAGCGGAAGTTCGCCGCGCTTGCTGCGGATATCTGCGCGCAAGGCCGCGGTCGCTGATGCGTCAACCGCGCCCGCCGCATTGGCGACCACGCCATAGGCCAGCGCGCCCTTGGCCGTTACCAGCCCTTGCGTAATCTCTTTGCCGATCAGCGCTGCATCGCGCTCGAGCGGGTCGCCCCAGCCGCCCCCGCCCCAAGTGATATAGTGCAGCTGATCTCCGGCTTCGATCGTAACATCCTCGACCTTGTTGCCGACAATGATCTCTGTGCCATCAGCCTTTTCGAGGATCTTGCGCGCCCGCTGCCCCGGCTCGCCGCCGTTGACCCCCCAAGGCGGCACGAACCAGCGGTCATCGTGGATCGAGATCGTTCCCGCCTCAAGGAAGCGATAGGTCATGTGGATACCATTGCCGCCGCGATGCAGGCCCGCGCCGCCGCTGTCAGGCTCGGTCTCATAGCGCTCGATCATCATCGGGAAATAGCGTTCGAGAAACTCGTTGGGGACATTGGTAAAGCCCGGCCACAGCGAGTGTCCATCCGGTCCGTCACCCATTGGCCGCCCGGGAATGCCGCCGAAGCCGATCTGGAACAGCTGGAACCATTCGCCGCCTTTTCCGGGGCGATTATCATTGCCCGAATAGAACAGATGGGGCGAGGAGCTGAAGCCCGCGGCATTTAGGAATTCGGGCGTTTTCTGGCCGAGAAGCCCGCCCAGAATATCGAAGATCCGCCCCAGCGCATGGGTGCGCCCCGATAGCGCGGCGGGGAATTTGGGCTTGAGCAGCGAGCCTTCGGGGATCCGCACATCGATCAGATCATAGAAGCCATCGTTGAACAGGATCTGCGGATCAAAGACCATGATCATATAGATGCCGAAGAACATCTTGAACATGTTTTCATTGAGGAAAAAGTTGATCGAGGCTGCGCTTTGCGGGTCGGTCCCAGTGAAATCGAGGATCACCTTGCCGTCCTCACGCCACATGGTGCAGCGGATCTTGTAGGGGCCGAAGCCCACCCCGTCATCGCAAATGTAATCCTCGAAGCTGACCGGTTCCTCGGCGATCGCCATGCCGATCAAGGCCGCCATCGCGCGGTGATTGCGCGCCAGCAGTTCTTGCGTGGCCGAGACATAGACGTCATCGCCAAACCGCTCGGCCATCTCCACTACCCGGCGCGCGGCGACCCGGCATGAGGCGATGATGGCGTTCAGATCCGCCTGGCACCAATCGGGCTTGCGGGTCTGGTGCATCACCAGCTTCATCAGGTCTTCGTTGTAAACACCCTTTTTCCAGATTTTGACTGGGGGAATGCGGACCCCTTCCTCAAAGATCGAGCGGGCATTGATCGGCATCGAGCCGACCACCTTGCCGCCGATGTCCGACATATGCCCGAACATCGCGGTATAGGCGATCAAGCGTCCGTCCTTGAACACCGGCAACAGGATCAGCCAGTCATTCGAATGGCTAACCGCGCCTTCGCAGCTGTAGGGATCGGACAGAAAGATCATGTCGCCGTCTTCCAGCGTGCCATCGAACTGAGTCAGAAATCCGCCGATGAAGCTGCCGAACTGGCCGACAATCATTTTTCCGGTGTGATCGGCGATCAGCGGAAAGGCATCGCCCTGCTCGCGGATGCCGGGCGACATCGCGGTGCGGACCAGCGTCGCGTCCATTTCGATCCGCGCATTGCGCAGCGCGTTCTCCATGATGTCGAGTGTGACTGGGTCAATCGCAACTTTCGCGAAGGGGGCAGGGTTGGTGGTGACGATAGTGGCAGGCATGGTGCGTCCCCTCAGGCCAGATTGATCAGGATGTTGCCGACACGGTCGACGGTCGCGATGCAGCCGCTTTCGATCAGCGTGGTCGAATCCATTTCGACAACGACTGCGGGGCCGGGAATGATATCCCCCTGCCTAAGCTTGGCACGATCATAGATCACCGCCTGCTGCTCGCGTCCATCCATCCACAACACGTGATCACGCATCTTGGCAGCTGCCGGGTTGCAATCGCCTTTGGCAAGCTCGACCGCGGGCAAGTCCAGCGCCTCGCCCAGCGCCACAGCCCGCAGGTTCACGATCTCGTGCGGGGTGTCCATGTTGAAGGTGAACAGCCGGTGATGCTCTTCGTCAAAGCGCGCGAGGATTCCGGCGATGCCATCAGCACGCAGGACATCGGCGGTGATCGTCAGCGGCACTTCAAAGGCTTGCCCGGCATAGCGGACATCGACTTCGAATTCACTGGTGATGGTGCTTTCCGGCACCCCGTCCGAAGCGAGTTCGGCGCGGGTTTGCGTTGCCATTTCGTCAAGGATCGCGATCAGCTCATCGGCCTGCGTCTGTGAGGCAAGGCGGGAA
This sequence comes from Novosphingobium sp., assembly GCA_031419035.1. Taxonomy (GTDB): domain Bacteria; phylum Pseudomonadota; class Alphaproteobacteria; order Sphingomonadales; family Sphingomonadaceae; genus Novosphingobium. The sequence goes on from JANOKC010000028.1 coordinate 17,994, forward strand.
AAACTGCGTGCAGTTTCCGTCCGCATCCGTGTGGTGGCATCGCCCAGCGCGCAGAGCACACCAGGCGAGACTGGCGAAATCGCAGGCCAGCTCCCCATCAGCCGCGCCACCGCATTGACGTGGAGCGGACCCGCACCGCCAAAGCCCATCAGCGCGAAGTGCCGCGGATCATAGCCCTGCTGAACCGAGATCATCCGCAGGGCGCCGAACATGTTTTCATTGACGATATCTATGATCCCGCGCGCCGCGGCCATCAGATCAATTCCCAGCGCATCGGCAATGGTTTGCACCGCCTTTTTCGCGCCCTCCCGATCAAGCTTGAAGCTGCCTCCTAGCAGGTTTTCGGGAAGATAACCCAGTACCAGATTGGCGTCAGTCACAGTCGGCAGCTCGCCGCCCTTGCCATAGGCGACCGGGCCAGGGACAGCGCCAGCCGATTGCGGACCAACCCGCAGTGCCTTGGTGAGGTCCGGAACATAGGCGATTGATCCGCCGCCAGCTCCAACCGTCTTGACGTCCAACGCTGAGGCGCGGACTGAGAGATGGCCAACCTCGGTGGTGCGTTGCCTGCGCGGCTCGAGGTTTTCGATCAGCGCGACATCGGTCGAGGTGCCGCCAACGTCAAGCGTCAGGATATTGCGGATTCCGGCGTTCTTGCCGACCCACAATGCACCAGTGACGCCGCCCGCCGGGCCGGACATCAGAATATTTACCGGGTGTTCCTCTGCCTTCTGAGCGGACATTAGCCCACCATCAGAACGGAGCAACGAGAGCTTGCCAGCCATTCCGGCCTCAGCCAGCTTGGCGCGCAAGTTAGAGACATATTTGCCGACGATCGGACGTACAGCTGCATTGGCCACCGTCGTCAGGGTCCGCTCATATTCCTGCATTTCCGGCAGGACTTCATGGCTGAGGGAAATTGGCACATCGGGCATGATCTCTGCCGCCAGCTCTCCCACACGGCTTTCATGCGCGCCATTGGTATAGGCATTGATGAGCGAAACGGTGATCGCCTCTACGCCCTGATTTTTGAGCTGGGTCAGCGCTGCACGGATGTCTGCATCCTCCAGAGGGCGGACCTCCTGCCCTTCAGCATTCATCCGGCCCTTTATGGTGACCGTATCCTCCAGCGCGGCCAGCGGCACTGGCTTGGGCCAGATGATCCAGCCCGCCAGCCCGCCCGGCACAAAGCTGCGCGCGATCTGCATGATATGGCGAAATCCCTCGGTAGTGATCAGGCCAACCCGCGCGCCCTTGCCCTCCAGAACAGCATTGGTGGCCACCGTCGTTCCGTGGAGGAAATATTCGATATCCTTAGCCGCTACTCCTGCTTCGGCGCAGATGGCGTTGACCCCGTCTAGAATTCCTTCTGAACTGTCATGCGGAGTCGACGGCGTCTTGTGCCGCCAGCAGGCCCCTGTTTCGACATTGAACAGCAAAAGGTCAGTGAACGTTCCACCAACATCGACGCCAAGACGGTAGCCCATCCTCTTTTACTCCTAAGCCGCCTCGGGAAAGGCTGGCGTATGCGCAACCATTCCGGGCAATTTTCGATTCATGATCCGGGCCAGCCAAAGATTGGCTTCGACCAGCTGCGGTAATTCAAGTCCGGTGCCGATCCCGGCCCGTTCCAGCATGTAAACTACGTCTTCGGTTGAAACATTCCCGGCCGCGCCAGGGGCGAACGGGCAGCCTCCAAGGCCGCCGATCGAGGCGTCGACGATCCGTGCCCCCGCACCGATCGCCGCCCAGACATTGGCCAGGCCAGTGCCGCGGGTATTGTGGAAGTGAACCCGCACCGGCAGCGGCGCGATCGCTTCGCGCACTCGGGTTACCAGCCGCGCTACATGCGCCGGATTGGCGACGCCGATGGTGTCGGCGAGGCCGATTTCGACTGCCCCCGCTTCGGCGATGGCGATGGCCATGGCTATCACCCTGTCTTCGGGCACTTCACCCTCAAACGGGCAGCCAAAGCTTGCAGCAATAGTCGCCTGGCCGGTTTTCCCGGCAGCCAGTGCGGCTGAGATTATGGCGCGCGATGCCTCAATCGATCCGTCGCTGGTCTGGCCCTGATTAGCCATTGCAAATGTATCGGTTGTCACCGCTACCGCGCCCAGCTGATTTATCCGCTCCGTCGCCAGCGCGCGGTCCGCTCCGCGCTGGTTCATGACAAGGCCAATGTAGGTCACATCGGCTCTATCCGGCAGCCCTTCGCAAACCGCTTCAGCATCTGCCATCTGCGGAACGGCGCGCGGGTTCACAAAGCTTGTAACCTCGATCCGGCGCGCTCCTGAACTGATTGCAAATTCGATCAGGCGCAGCTTGTCAGCGGTGGCGATCTCGATTTTCTCGTTCTGGAGCCCGTCACGCGGAGAGACTTCGACCATCTCTATCTGATCTGTATACAGTTTGCTCATGCGGATCGCGCCATATCGAAGGTCGCCAATCCCTGATGGGCATCGGCATAGGCATGAAAGGCGCGGCGGATATGGCCCGTCATAACAGCTTCGGCCCAGGCCCCGTCGCGCCGTGTGAAGGCGGACAGCAACTCGTCATGCTCACTATGCGAACGTCTCAAGGCTTCGCGGCCATAATGGTGCGCTGTTCGCCATATCACTGGCTGCTCGATCAGTGTCGCGAGCAATGAGGTGAGCCGGCGCGAGCCCGATGCTTCAAGGATGATTGAGTGGAAACCCCGATTTCCTTCAATAAAGCCTGTGATGTCGGGCTGCTGGGGCCGTATTGCCTCGAAGATCGTCTGATTGCAGGCGCGCAGGCGCTGCAGCGTAGCGTCGTCCATTCGCTCAGCGGCGCGCCGGGCGGCATGACCCTCTAGCATCGCGCGTAACTCAAAAGCATCGGCCACGTCGCCTAGCGTCCAGTCTGCCACAAAGCTGCGCTGCGCTTCATTGCGCTTGACCAGCAGCTCCGCCTCGAGTCGGCGCAAGGCATCCCGCACTGGAGTGCGCGACACACCGCAACGCTCAGCCAACGCCTCTTCCCCAAGCGAAGCCCCGGCAGGGAGCTCGCCCGAAAGGATCATGCTGCGGATCCCGGCGTAAGCGCGGTCAGAGGCGCGCGACATTCCAACTCCCAAATTGCTTGACCCCAGCCATTTGTATACAATATAGCACCGGCGTAGCAAGTCGCGAAGTGGCCCGGATTTCAAAATTATCCGTCCAGCGAACATTGAACGGGGAGTTTTTAAATGCGTTTTACTCAATTGCTGGTCTCTGGCTCGATTGTTGGCTTGGCTTTTGCAGCTGCTCCTGCGCTGGCGCAGGAAACTGCGGCTGGGGTAGAAAACGATGAAGGCTCCATCATCGTTACCGCGCGCCGCCAGAACGAGCGCCTTGTCGAAGTCCCTGCATCGGTTTCGGTGTTGACCGCAGACACGCTAGCCAAAACCGGGGTCCAGAACGCTCAGGATTTCACGCAGCTCACTCCGGGTGTGACGATAGTCACCGGCACCGCTGAAGCCGGTGACACCCAGATCAACATTCGCGGGATCAATGGCGCGCGCGATGCGGAAAGCTCGGTTGCGCTGGTGGTCGATGGCATTCTCAAGACCAACTCGGCGCAGCTCAACCAGAACCAGGGCACTTTGCGCCAGATCGAAGTGCTGAAGGGCCCGCAAGGCGCGATCTATGGCCGCAACGCTGCGGCTGGCGCAATTGTCGTTTCCACCTTGAAGCCAGGCGATACGCTGGAGGCTGGCGGCAAGGTCAGCTATGCCAATGAAAATACGCTGGAAGGCTCGGCCTTTGTCTCCGCGCCGCTCGGCGGCGGCGGGGTCGTGCTGTCGGGCTATTACCGCCAGACCGACGGATTTTACCGCAACCTCTATCTGCAGAACAGCAAGGTGGTCGACGATCAGAAGATTTGGTCAATCGATGGTCGATTCCTGACGCGCTTGGGCGATGACACCGAGCTTGATGTGAAGGCCCGCTATTCCAAGCTGTCTGGCGCTTCGATCAACTTCAACGCCGCGTTCCATCTGCCCGCATTGGGCGGGGCCTTCTTTGAGGACGTGGATGCCCATCCCTTCCGCTACTACAGCAATATCCGTCCAACCAACGATCAGACGAGCTTCGATGTTTCGGCCAAGATTGAGCATGATTTCGGTGCGATGAAGCTGACCGCCTGGGCGCTTTATTCGGATGTGAAGCAGAACCTGACGGCTGATGGTACCTCAGCCGATTTCGCGCGCTACATTGCGCCTGCGTTCGGGGCGCCCGCCAATCCCACCAATCTGGCGGTGCAAGGTGCCTGCTTTGCTTCCACTGCCGCGAATACGGGCTTTCCGGTCAATCCGCCGGGCGCGATCGGAGCAATCCCGGTGCCGTTCATCTTCAATTTTTCCGGATCGACCTTCGGCCCCTATAGCCCGACCACGTGTGACGGCACGCAGCTCCAGATCCGCAATCAGAAGGATATCAGCGGCGAAATCCGGTTGGCGTCGAATGGGGACGGCCCGCTCAGCTGGCAGATTGGCAGTTATTACCTCCATATCGACCGCTCGGTCGGGGTGAGTCTGGGTGCTGATCTTGGACTGGGCGTATCGCCAACGCTTTACAATGCGCCGGGCACCAGCAATCCAACTTCGCAGCTTTATTCAGATAAGTTCACGACCAACGTTTACGCCGCATTCGGTTCGGTTGACTTCAAGCCGTCCGATCAGTTCAAGATCGGCCTAGCGCTTCGCTATGATATCGAAGACCGCTCGGTAGCCAACCTTGTGCCAAATGTGTTCGATCCGATCACCGGAGGCAAGATCAACCCTGGTCTGCCGGCCACTGGAACTATTCCAGCCCAGAACGAATCCTTTAAGCAGCTCGAGCCGAAAATCTCGCTAAGCTTTACCCCCAATTCGAACACAAACCTCTACGCAAACTGGGGGATCGGCTTCAAATCCGGTGGTTTCAACAACCAGGGCGCCTCGGCCACAGTCAACCAGTTTTTCAACAACTCAACTGGCGCCTTTGGGACGATCAACGCCGGGGTATTCATCAACGACCGCTATCGCAAGGAACGCTCGAGCGCGTTTGAGGCAGGCATCAAGGGGTCGCTGCTCGACAATCGGATAACGTTCGATCTGGCCGGTTATTACACCCGTATCACCGACATGCAGTTCTTCGAATTCTTCGTTGGCAGCTTTGGGCTTCTTCGCGTCGTTTCCAATATCGACCGGGTGGATGTGAAGGGCGTAGAGTTCAACGCCTCCGCCAAAATCGTCAAGGGATGGACGCTGTTTGGCGGAGTCAACTTCACGGACAGCGAGATCAAGAAGAACAATTCGCGGCCGTATACCGTTGGAAACAAGTCACCTTATACCGCTGATTATACGATCAATCTGGGCAGTCAGATCGATGCCCCGCTGACGGACAATATCGACATTGTGATGCGGGCCGATTATCGGATCACCGGACCGACCTGGTTCCATACCTTGCAGGATCAGAACCGTCCGACCGTGTTCAGCGCTCTGTTGCCAGTGTCGTTGTTCGCGCCCTTCTTCCCCAATCCAGCGGTGGCCGGTAACGGCAGCTACGGTGCGGCTAAGCGCGATGCCTTCGGGGTGCTCAATCTGCGGTTTGGGTTTGAAGGCGAGAACTGGAATTTGACTGCGTTTGCGGAAAACATGCTCGACAAGGAGTATATCTCCGAAGCGATTCCGGCGATCGAGTTTGGTGGCTCGTTCATCTCACCCGGTGCTCGCCGCCTAGTCGGTGTGGAGGCTGGTTTCAAGTTCTAGGTCAAGAAATTTTGGAGTTACAATAACGACCGGTTGGCTCAGGCTTTCCGGTCGTTATTGTGCAGTTTCCAGTGATCAACTGATTTGGAGCATTCGGCCAATCGCGCTCATTAAATCGCGGTTGAAGCATTGTGCAATATGCGCATCTGCCATCATATTGAAGGCATGAATTGCGCCGGGATAGCTGTGGAGTTCAACCGGCACCCCGGCGTCGACCAGTCGCCGCGCGTAATCGAGATCTTCGTCGAAAAACAGATCGAGGCTGCCGGTGCCGATCCAGGTCGGCGGCAGGCCCGCAAGATCATCGGCGAGACTGGGAGAAAACCAGCCTTTGCGAGCATCATCCGCAGCATATTCGCCGCGCAGGGCTTCCCAGCCAAAGCGGTTTGATGCGCGGGTCCAGATAAATTCGCCCGTGTGGCGATTTTGGTGGCGACAGTCTTCACTGCCGGTGCGGTGATCGAGCATCGGATAAATCAGGAACTGTGCGGCAAGCTGCGGTCCGTCCTGATCGCGCGCCATTAGAGCTACCGCTGCGGCCAGCCCGGCTCCTGCGCTTTCGCCAATGATACCAATGCGTTTGGAGTCAACTCCCAGCGTTGCGTCGCTGCTTGCGAGCCACAAAAGCGCGGCAAGGCAGTCCTCTTGTGGGCCGGGGAACGGGGTTTCCGGGGCAAGCCGATATTCGACCGAGGCGACCGGAATGCCCAGTGCCAGTGCCATCGCGGATGGCCCGATCTGCATCCCACTGGCCGAACCGATGATCATTCCGCCGCCGTGGATGTGGAGCAGGGCAGGGCGGCCGGTGGTGCCGGCGGCGGGGTCAAACCAATAGATTTCGAGCGGGCCGCCGGGGCCGTCAATCACCCTCACTTCGGCGGAAAGCGGCGGTTCGCCTAGGAATTTGAACCGATCTTCAGTTTCGATCCGGATCTGCGGCAAGCTGGCAAGATCAAATTCGCGCAGCGGCATTGCATCGATCATGGGCAAAATTTGTGGATCGACAAGGTGTCTGGTGGTCATTTTCTTCCTGACTGTAACGGGCCTGAGACGACCCCGCTATGGCACTACAATAGCCCCGCTATAGCACTGCAATGCAATTGGTAGCGAGTGGCCAGAGGCTGGCAAGGATTTCAAAAACAAATGGGAGCCGACATCGCTGCCTGCACCCCAGTCCTTCGGGCAAAAAGAAATGGGGCCGGCATCGCTGCTGGCTCCCCAGTCCTTCGGGCAAAAAGAAATGGGGCCGGCATCGCTGCCGGCCCCATAGTCGCCTGCTTCATATCGGACGATTGGACGAATGTCTTGCCCGGGGTCGCTCAGGGCAGGGTGGCCGCAGTGATGCGCTTTAGAACACCTCGCGTACTATTGCACCGAGGGTGAATTGCATCGTGATGCTCGTCGCATCGGGCCTGAAAGGCTCGAATCCGCCTAATCCCGAAGGACTGGCAAATCTTCCCTGATCATTCTGTCGCTCGCGTTCCGGGGGCTCTGTTGAGCCGACACTCATCGTCCGGCATATCTGCCGACGTCCGGTTCCGTCAGGCGGTCGGTTCCGGTTCCGAAGAACTATCCCCTTCCACCTGGCGGTTCCGAGATCGGTCTATCGCCTGCCTTTCGGTCCTGCTGTTCCACCCTGCCGAAGCAGTGCTTTCTTGCTCTTCCTCATGGCCGTTCAAAATCGACCTTCCGGCTGCGCGCCACTCGCCGCATCTGCGGTTCGCCAAGCTTGTTCCGAGGAACGCCCGAGGCGTGTTTTCCGATGTTGCTGCGGGCACCGCTGCCGCATCGTTCAGGTTAGACTTTCTCGATCCTTTTCGAGGGTTTCCCCCATCCAAGGTCCGGGCCAGTCACCCTCTCGACAAACAAAAGCTGCGCCTCAAAAGTGAGTCGCGCAAGAAGAATCTTTAGACTTATCCACAGGGGGCCGAATGGCGGTGGAGAACTTGGAACCGGACGGGAACGTGAGGTGTTTGTTCTACCGATCCCGCGCCGCCAGCAGGCGCAACCGCGCCTATCTTTCTCTCTGCGCCAATAGTCGCAACCGCAGGGCATTCAGCCGGATGAACCCTGCCGCATCCTTCTGATCGTAGGCCCCGGCATCATCCTCAAACGTCACATGCCGTTCCGAATACAGCGAGTTGGGCGATTTGCGCCCCACCACACTCGCCATGCCCTTATACAGCTTGAGCCGTACCGTTCCCGAAACCTTGACTTGGCTATGATCGATCGCCACCTGCAGCATTTCGCGCTCGGGGGCGAACCAGAAGCCGTTGTAGATCAACTCGGCATACTTCGGCATCAGCTCGTCCTTGAGATGCGCCGCGCCGCGATCGAGCGTGATCGATTCAATTCCGCGGTGCGCCCGGGCATAGATTTCGCCGCCCGGCGTTTCATACATCCCCCGGCTTTTCATCCCGACAAAGCGGTTCTCGACCAGATCGAGCCGCCCGATCCCATGCTTGCGGCCCAGATCGTTCAGCGCGGTGAGCAGCGTCGCGGGCGACATCGCCGTCCCATTCAGCGCCACCCCATCGCCGCGTTCGAAATCGACCGTGATATATTCGGGCACGTCCGGCGCATCCTCGGGATTGACTGTGCGCGAATAGACGTAATCGGGCGTCTCATCCCACGGATCTTCCAGCACTTTGCCTTCCGACGAGGTATGCAACAGATTGGCATCGGTTGAGAACGGGCTTTCGCCGCGCTTGTCGGTTGGCACCGGGATCTGGTGCGCTTCGGCCCAGGCGATCAGCGCGGTGCGCGATGTCAGATCCCATTCGCGCCAGGGTGCAATCACCTTGATATCAGGGGCCAGCGCCGCAACACCCAGCTCAAACCGCACCTGATCGTTGCCCTTGCCGGTCGCGCCATGCGCCACCGCATCGGCGCCCACTTCGCGCGCGATCTCGACCAGCCGCTTGGAAATCAGCGGCCGGGCGATCGAAGTGCCGAGCAGATAATCGCCCTCATAGCGGGCGTTGGCGCGCATCATCGGAAACACGAAATCGCGGACGAACTCCTCGCGCAGATCGTCGATGTAGATGTGTTCAGGGCGAACCCCCATCAGCACCGCCTTGGCCCGGGCCGGCTCCAGCTCGCCCTCCTGGCCCAAGTCTGCTGTAAAGGTGACGACTTCGCAGCCATAAGTCACTTGCAGCCATTTGAGGATGACTGAAGTGTCGAGGCCGCCCGAATAGGCGAGGACGACTTTCTTGATGTCAGACATGGGGGCTGCTCCGCGCGATAGAATTGCGTGGCGCGCCTAACAGGCGTGGGTTGCTATCGCAACTGTTGGGGCAGGGTGGAATTGCTTGCTGCTCCCCTCCTCTTCAGGGGAGGGGCAGGGGGTGGGGTCTCACCACTGGGTCTGACGCTGCGCCAAGCGGATAGACCCCACCCCGCTGCGACTAGGCGGCAATGCCGCCAAGTCTCGCTGCCCCTCCCCTGAAGAGGAGGGGCTTAAGTGCTTTACTGCATGGGCCGGTGCGCTATCACGCGCCCTCGAAAAACGGGATGGTCGGGCGGTTCCTCTCGAGAATTCGTGATATTGCATCAAATTTCTGACACTGTTGAATCTGTTGCTGTAATTTTTGCAACGTGCTTACAACGTCCAACGATTAAATTTCGAAACGGTTAGGAGTTGGATGTGAAAATTGCAAAAAAGGTCCATGATCGGCTTGTTGCAGGTCTGAAAAGGTATCAGCCAATAGTGTGTAAACTGGCTTAGCGAGACATTTCTGAGGCCGACACTGTTACAGTAATAAAGGACATGCTTACTGATATTTTTGGCTATGATAAATATACCGAACTTACCAGCGAACAACAGATTCGTGGCACGTTTTGCGATCTCGCGATCAGGGTAGAGGGCAAAATCCACTATCTGGCAGAAGTCAAATCAGCAGGCACGACATTAAACGACAACCACCTACGACAAGCGGTGAATTATGGCGCGCATCAGGGAATCGAATGGATACTCCTAACCAACGGAATTATCTGGAAGGTCTATCGTATCAAAATCTCGCAACCGATTGACTGGGAAGAAGTCTATTGCTTCGACATGGGTCAGATCGCTTCGCGTTCAGTCGATGACCTTGGAAAGCTGTTCATGCTATGCCGCGAAAGCATCTCAACTGATGCGCTGCGGGACTTCCACAAGCAGGCCCAAATTTTCAACCGATTTGTTATAGCGAAGATGTTGCAAAGCGACGCAGTCTTAGGCGCTCTGCGCAAGGAAATGCGGCGTCTCTTCGACATGAAAATTAACGACGACGAATTGCGGACGTTGCTCGCCAATGATGTTATCAAACGAGACGCCCTTGATGGGGATGGCCCAAAGGCAGCCAAAGCGACGATCAAAAAGGCGACTACAGCTTCGGCGAAGCGATCAGCTGCCAAAGTGAAGTTGGTTGTCGGCGAGTAAGAATTCCGAAATTCAGGAGACACAATACCAATTACCCCCGTTCAAGCCGCCAGCTTCCACCCCCGGCCATCCTGCTCAAGCGTAATCCGCGCATCGGCCTCATCCAGATCGCAATCCACCAGCCGTTCGATCATATCGCGGATTTTGGCATTGCCCTCGTTTAGCTCCCGGTAGATCGCCCGAATGAAGCGATCTGCAATTTTCGGCTGCCCGCCACGCTTTTCCCAGAGCGCCACCGTCTGCGCCTCATTGCCCAGCATGGTCGCCAGCTTGGCCTGGCTCAGGCCCATCTCCTGGCGCAGG
>JANOKC010000029.1:0-27160 GCA_031419035.1 Novosphingobium sp.
CAGCGAGTGGCGGTTCACCACATGGGCCTCCAGCGCGCTGAGCACCGCGCGCGTGCTGGCCTCGATCAGCGGGAAATTCTCAGCCGTGCAGCCGACCAGCGCCATCCGCCCGACCTGCCGCTCGCGGAACATCGCCGCGAACTTCTGGCTGGTCTCAAGACCGCCGCCCTTGAGGTTGTCGAAGGCCAGCCAGCGGCTCATCTGGACCTGGTCGATCTCTTCCAGCCAGCGATAGCCGAACATCGCCTTGGTCAGCCATTCGTCGGCAAAGTCTTCCAGCAAGTGCGCGATGAAGGCTTGCGCGGGATCGGGCGGGACCACCGATCGTTCGGCGTGACGCGCCTCAAGATCATAGATCAGCGGGGTCGAATCGTTGTCGTAGTGCCCGTCAGGATATTGCAGCACCGGGATCACCGGGGCGCGGACCTGGCTCAGCGCCTCGCGCGCGGCGCTGCCATCGATCCACAGGTGCGCCAGCCGGCGATAGCGCAGCAGCGCGCGCAATTTCATCGAATAGGGCGAACCGAGCGCACCGAAAAGCTTGTACATTCTGGCCTTCCTTCCCTTGTCTGCGGCCCAGGGGCCACCTATATTCCGCTCTGGAGGGCAGATTCGGGGTACCGTCTGCAATGCCTTTCCGCCACAGCCTTTCCGCCATCGCCGCTCTTGCCTGCGCCAGCCCGGCGCTGGCCCAGGATGCCCGCCCGGCCGGTCCGCCGCCCGGAGTGAGCGAGGGCGACCGGGTGACCCTGGGCTTCGGCCTGGGTGCTTCGACCGATTACGAAGGCTCGGACGACTACCGCCTGCAACCCGGCGGGATTCTGCAAGGCAAAGTCTCGGGCGTCGAGTTCCAGATGCGCGGGCTCAACCTTTACACCGATTTTGTGCCCGATCCCAAGGACAGCAAGCTGCGGCTGGCGCTGGGCCCGGTGGTGCAGGTCCGGCTCGACCGGACCGGCGAGATCAAGGATCCGCGCGTCGCCGCGCTGGGCACCCGCAAGACCGCGATCGAGCTGGGCGCGACCGCCGGGATCGGGCTGCGCGGTTTCCTGATCCCGCCAGCCAGCCTCAATTTCGACGTGACCTACTTGAAAGACGTCAATGGCGCGCATCGCAGCCATGTGGTCACGCCGGCGATTTCGCTCAATTCGCCGGTCTCGCGCTCCAGCTTTGCCCGGCTTGGGGTCAGTGCTGATTTCGTCGGCGAGGGTTATGCCCAGACATATTTTGACGTTGCCCCGGGCAACGTGCTCGCGCCCTATGCCACCCAAGGCGGCGGGCTGAAAAGCATCACCACTTCGCTGCTTTATACGCACGATCTGGGCGGCGCTCCGCGCAAGGGCTGGGGGCTGTTCGGCCTGTTCAACTACAAGGCGCTGCAGGGCCAGTTTGCCGACAGTCCGATCGTGCGCGATGCCGGCAGCGCCAGCCAGTTCTTCGCGGTGGCGGGGGTTTCCTATAGCTTCTGATCCAGCTCACTCGCTGACCAGCTTGACCGGGTATTGAGTGATCCCGTGAAGGAACGGGCTGGAAAGGCGGGTGGGAGCGGCTTGCGGTTCGACCACCAGGCCGCGATTGAGCAGCTCTTCCAGCACCGTATCGAGCTGAATCTCGGCCAGCCGCGCACCGACGCAGCGGTGGATACCGTGGCCAAAGCCGATGTGCCGCCGGGCGTTGTCGCGGGCCGGGTCGAACCGCTCGGCATCGGCGAAGACCTTCTCGTCGCGGTTGGCGCTGATGTACCACAGCACGATCTTCTCGCCGGCTTTCAGGCCTTGCCCGCCCAGCTCGGCATCCCTGGTCAGGGTGCGGCGCATGTGCGAGACGGGCGACTGCCAGCGGACGATCTCCTGCGAGGCGTTGGTGATCAGCGAGCGGTCGGCCTTCAGTGCCGCGCGCGCTTCGGGGAAGCGGTGCAACGCTTCGATCAACCCGCTCATCGAATTGCGGGTGGTGTCGTTGCCGCCGACGATCAGCAGCGCGATATTGGCGATCTTTTCCAGCGCGGTCAGGTTGCCCATCGGTTCGCTATGGACCATCCGGCTGAGCAGATCGTCGGCCGGCTCCTGCACCCGCCGGGCCTCGAGCAGCGCATCGAAGCGCGCCAGCATCAGCCCCATCTCGGCGAAGAACTTGGCCGAATATTCCTCGGTCATCACTTCGGGCGAGACGTTGCTGGCCATGTCGGACCATTTGCGTAAGGACATCCGCTCGTCCCACGGGAAGTCGAGCACGATCGCCAGCATCGCGATGGTGGTCGGGATCGAAACTTCGGCCACCCAGTCAAACGTCTCGCCAATCGGCAGCGCGTCGAACAGCTCCTTGGTGCGGGTCCGGACCTGGCGTTCGCGCAGTTGCATCTGGCTGGGGGTGAAAGCCGCGGCCACCACCCGGCGCTGCTCGCTATGGCGCGGCGGGTCCATCGCGATGAAGTTTGGAAACTCGCTGCCCGCTACCCCGTCGGCGATGGTGATATTGCCGATTTGCGAGCTGTAGGTCTCCCAATCGAGTTCGACCGCCTGGCACAGGTCATGCGTGACCACCGACCAGTAGCCGCCATAAGGACTGTCCTCGCGCCAAGAGACCGGAGCTTCGGCGCGCAGCGCGGCAAACGGCTCGCGCCAGCGGTCTTCGGTATAGAGCGACGTATCGCTCAGATCGATCGGGGTTGGTGCACGAGCGGTCATGGTTCAGGCTTCCTCCAGTTGGCGTGCGCCAAGCGGCAAGGCATTGCCCGCAGCCTTGGCCCGCTTGGCGCCTTGCGCAAGTTCCTTGCCCAGCGCGCGGACATAGTGATCGAAATCGAGCTGGATCGTATGGCGTCGGGCGGCATAGTATTGCCCGGTGTAATAGTCCTCGTCGGCCTCGATCACCCGCGCCATCTCGGCCGGGGCGGGTGGCAGATATTGCCCGGTCAGGTAGGCCGCGACCAGCTTGCTCTGCTGCTCGGCAAAGTTGACCAAAGTCGGCAGCGGCTGGGCCAGGCCCATGTAGAACAGGTCGGGCGTGCCCGGCTTCATGATCCGCTTGTAGAGCGGCGGTGGGCGGTTGTCGGCATCGGCGGTAAAGGCCGGATCCTTGAAGAACGGGAAGCGGATGTCATAGCCGGTCGCCCAGACGATCAGGTCGATCTCTTCACGGCTGCCATCGGTGAACACCACCCCGTCGCCATCGAGCCGCTCCACGCCGGGCTTCATCGTCAGGTCGCCCGATCCGGCGCGGACCAGGAACTCGCCCGAGACGGTGCCGTGGCTCTGGAACATGCCGTATTCGGGTTCGGGCAGGCCATAATCGGGCATGGTCCCGATCAGCTTGCGGATCATCTTCTCGCCGATTTTCTGGCGCAGCCAGCGCGGCATCCAGGCCGGGGCCGGGTTCTTGTCGCCCGGCTTGCCGCCAATGTATTTGGGGAAAATCCACACCCCGCGCCGCGCGGAAACGAACAGCTTTTCGGCAATCGGGCGCTGCGAAAGCTCGCTGGCGATGTCCATCGAGCTGTTGCCCAGCCCCACCACCAGCACCCGCTTGCCAATGCAATCGACCGGCGCAAACGGGGTGCGGTATGCATGCGAATGGATCTGTTCGCCCTCGAATGTGCCGGGGTATTCGGGAATCCGCGCTGCCCAGTGGTGGCCGTTGGCCACGCACAGCGCGTCGTAATGCTTCACTTCGCCGGTTGACAGCGTGATCCGCCAGCCGCCCCCAGCCTCGCGCGTGGCATCCTCGACCCGGGTGTTGAACTTGATGTGCTCGCGCAGGCCGAAGTGATCGACGTAATCGCGAAAGTACTGGACCAGCAGCGAATGGTGCGGATAGTCGGGCCAGTCGGCGGGGACCGGATAGTCCTCGAACGCCAGCCGCCATTTCGAGGTGTCGATGTGCAGGCTCTGGTAACAGGCGCTCATCCCGTTGGGATTGCCATAGTACCAGGTCCCGCCGATGTCGTCCGATGCCTCGTAAACGTCGAAGGGAATGCCGTGGTCCTTGAGCCGCTTGGCGGTGGTGAACCCGCTGCAGCCCGCGCCGATGATGCAGACCTTGGGCCTGGAACTGCCTTGGGCCATCAGAATCATGTCTCCCATGCGTTGTGAGAGGACTATGTTTAACCGCGCGATTAATGTCCAGCATGGCTTGAAGGGATCGCCGCTGGCATTTGCTCCAGGATGGCTTTGTGATTGCCCGGATTCGCCTTGGCCCCGTTTGCCTAGCCGCGCTGGCGACGGCGACCTGCGCCCATCTGCCCGATCGCGGCCCGTCGATCGCCTATGGCTGCAACGACCTGGTGGTCGATGGGACAGTCGTCACCCAAGTCTATGCCGACACATCGGGCCCCGCCGATCTGCTGGGCTCCGACGAATATTCGGGCACTCCGTTCATCACGGCCGTACTGCACGGCAAGACGGGTGGATTGAATTTGGGTTGAAGCGGCGGGACAAATTCTGCCTGGGCTGTTGTGGCGCCAATGGTCTTGAGAGTAAGTCACGCACGGTCCGCACGATGCTGAGTACTTTCTGTCGACAGCAACCTTTCCATCAGCGATAGTGGGTCAGGAAAATTCAGCTTTTGTGGAGACTAGGTCATGAACAAGCTGTTATTGGCATCGATTGCTATCTTTTCAATTTCCTTCCCGGCCTCGATTTCGGCGGCACCAGTCAGTTGCGTGACAATGATAAGCGGACATATCGGCTGGATGGGCGGCAATCCGAACCGGCGGATCGGTGCCAAGTTCGCTCGGGTAAAGATCACTTCGGGCGGGCCCGCAGCATCGTCCACCAAGTGGGGCCACATCAGCGTTTCGGAAGGCGCATTCGGTTGGCATGGGACCGACATGGAAGGTCGGTTCCTGGTTGCGTTTAACGACCGCAACTTCGATTCAAGTCGGCGCGACATTACCGACATCAAACTGTGGGCTGACGGCCGAGGTCAAATAGTGTTGCGCAGTTGGGGCGATGCCGTCCTGCCGCTCAGCGAAATTCGCTGCGATAGCGCCGGCTACCTGTCTGCGATCGAACGAGAGGGAAATGGAACTTCGATGATCACGCTCTCGTTTCGCCGCGAAACCTTCTAAACGCCCTGCGAATCCAAGCGCATCATTCCTGAAGCATAAGGCAGCACCAGCCCCGCGGCCCGGTCCCACCCGCCGTTCAGCCACAGCTTCCACGCCGCCGGATGGGGGGGCAGCACTGCGGGCATCCGTTCGGCGCCAAGATCGCGCAGCAGGGCATTGGGCTCGCAGGTCAGCAGCGCGAAGCTCGGGATCTCGCTGTCTTTCCAGACCCCGGCAAAAGCGAACAGCGGCTGATCGGCGCAGCTGAGCCAATGCCGCACCCGCTTGCCTTCGCGGTCCAGGCCCTTGCCCCAGACCATGAAGCTGGTGGCGGGGACCAGGCAGCGGAACTCGCTGTTGCGCAAGTTGCCGATCCAGAACGGGCTTTCGAGGTTGCGCACGCTCAGCACCGCGCTGCCGCTTGTCCCAGCAGCGGGCGGCGGGGGGACGCCCCACAGCCGCGGGATCATCCGCCGCGGCTGACGCTCGCCGCGCGGCCCCGCAATCGCCTCGCGCCCGGCGGTGATTACGGGCGCAAACTGGCCCGGCGAGATGGTCCCCCCGGACCAGGGGTCTTCGCCCGCAGCGGCGCCGAAGTGGCTCGCCACCTGGGCGGCGGGGGGATCGAGGCGGTAGAGGACAGTCAAGGGCCTAACGCCCCCGCCAGCCCGGCCCCTTCACAAACCGCCCCGGCTTGGCCCCGGTATGCTCGCCGCCGCGCAGCACCGCCGTGCCGCCCACCAGCACATCGGACACGCCGGTGGCGTACTGGTGCGGCTTGTCGAAAGTGGCGTGGTCCTGGATCCTGGCCGGATCGAACACCACCACGTCGGCGGCATAGCCCAAGGCCAGCCGCCCGCGTCCCCTCAGGCCCAGCTGCTTGGCCGGCAGCGAGGTCAGGCGGCGGATCGCTTCGGCCAGGCCCAGCACTTGCTGGTCGCGCACGTAGCGCCCCAGGAACCGCGCGAAAGTGCCATAGGCGCGCGGGTGGGTGTTCTTGAGCAGGAACTTGCCCTCGGGCGCCATGCTGGCGGCATCGCTGCCCAGCATGGTCCAGCTCCACTTGAGGTTCTGGACCAGGTTGTCCTCGCTCATCGTGAAATAGGCAGTATCGACCCGGCTGCCGTCTTCGATCACCAGGTCGATCATGGTATCCTCGGGGCTGGTCCCGCGCATTTTCGAAACTTCAGCGAGGGTCTTGCCGGTGAGCACTTTGAGCGCGGGGTTGTCG
This sequence comes from Novosphingobium sp., assembly GCA_031419035.1. Classification (GTDB taxonomy): domain Bacteria; phylum Pseudomonadota; class Alphaproteobacteria; order Sphingomonadales; family Sphingomonadaceae; genus Novosphingobium. The sequence continues at coordinate 6,279 of JANOKC010000029.1, forward strand.
AAGCCCATCAGCAGCACGTTTTCGGGGCTGCCGGCATTGCGATAGGTGTTGTCCCAGCCGACCGGAACGCCCCGCATTTCGTTCAGCACTTTCGCCCGGGTGGCGGGGTCCTTCAGCCGCGCGATCCACTTGTCGCGCCCGCCCTGCTGGACCCACAGCGGCATCGCGGCGTCGAGCCCGGTGGCGGCTGCGGTATAGGTGTAGCAGTTGGCCGAAACATCGATCCCGGCCTTGCGGGCCGCCTCCAGCCTGGCCAGCACCTTGGCGCCCTTGTCCCAATTGCGCTGACCAGACGCCTTGAGGTGATAGGCCTGGACCCGCGCTCCGCTGCGCTTGCCGATCGTCAGCAGTTCCTCGATCGCCTCGAGCAACTGGTCGCTCTCGCCCCGGATGTGGCTGATATAGCTGCCGCCATGCGCTGCCGCTGCCCGGGTCAATGCGACCAGTTCGTCGGTATTGGCGAAATTGTCGGGCGCGTAGATCAGCGAGGAGCCGATCCCCATGGCCCCGGCCTTCATTTCGGCATGAACCAGCGCCTGCATCCGTGCAAGCTGCGCCGGGGTGGCACGAACATCGTCATAGCCGACCTCGTGGACCCGCAGCGTGCCTGCACCGATGAACGAGGCGACGTTGCAGCTGACCCCCTTGCGTTCGAGAAAGCCGAGGTAATCGGCCAGCGAGGTCCATTCGACCGGATAGCGAATATCGCCCTGTTCGCGCACCAAGCGCGCCTTCATTTCGGCGTTGAGCGGCCCCATCGAGCTGCCTTCGCCCATCACCTCGAGCGTCACCCCCTGGCGAATGTCGCCCTGCGAGCGGCCGTCCTCGATCAGGCTCTCGGTCGACCAGCTGAGCATGTTGATGAAGCCCGGCGCCACCGCTTGCCCGCGCGCGTCGATCTCCAGCGCGGCGCGCGCCCGGCCCAGCTTGCCCAAGGCCGCGATCCGCCCGCCGGCGATCCCCACGTCGGCCTCGACCCCAGCCCTGCCCAGGCCATCGAACACGGTGCCCCCGCGCACGATCGTATCGTACCGCCCGGTCCGCCGCGCGAACGCGACTTCAGGAGTGAGCGCGAGGGCGGAAAGGCCGGCCAGCACGGCGCGGCGAGTCGGTGTGTATGCCATATGGGACAGGCTAAGCCGCTGACCGGGGATGACAAGCCCCGGAGCCTCGGCTAGCTGGACCGCATGCCCCAGCAGATCCCGGTCTATGTCCTTTCGCTCCCCGCTGCCGCCGACCGGCGCGCCCGGCTGGAGCGGCACCACGCCAAGCTGGGGATCGCGCTGACCATGCTCGAGGGCGTCGATGGGCGCTTGATGAGCGAGGCCGAGCGCGCGGCCGCGGTCGCTCCTGGCCGCAGCCTGACGCCGAGCGAGATCGGCTGCCATCTCAGCCATGCCAAGGCATGGCGGGCGCTGTTGGATAGCGATGCCCCTTGTGCGGTGGTGCTGGAAGATGACGGGCTGATCGACCGCAAGTTCGCGCCGCTGCTCCACGGGGAGCTGCCGACCGGCGCGTTCGACTACCTGTTCCTCGATGTCGATGCCCACAACGAGCGCGGTCTGGTCGCCTGGGACCGCAACGACGGCCTGCCGCTGGGCCGAGGCTTCACCGCCTATACCCTGTCAGACGGCGGCGAGGGCGCGCATGCCTATCTGATCACCCGCGCCGAAGCCCAGCGGCGGCTGGACCGCGCCATGCCGCTGCTCGGCCCGGCCGACATCTACCACGTGCTGCCCTACCGCCCCAGGATGCGCGCGCTGATCAAGCCCAAGGGCGCCTGGGTCGCCCCCACCAGCCTGGTCTCCTCGATCAACCAGCGCGCGGATTCGGTTGAGCAAGTGCCGCTGAGGGCGCTGCGCAAGTCGGCGCTGTTCTATGACCTGCTGGATTGGCTGCGCGGCGATTTGCGCAAGAAGCAGGCGCGGATCGATGCGCTGGTGAAAGAAGGCAAGCTCCCCGCCGGGCACGACTGGCGGGCCATGCCGACCGGGCGGCGGATGCTGTTTGAGTAAACGGGCCGCGCCAGCGACGGCGATCAAAGCTGGCGCAGGACCATCGGGTCTAGGATCTTGCTTTCGTCGACCAGCAGGAACGCTTTCGCCAGAATCGTCGAAGGCTGCCGGTCTCGGGTGAACGGCAGCCGGATTTTCTCGGGCTATGAAAACGGCAAGACCAAGCCCCCGCTGGCGCTGATCAAGCTGTTCGAGGTGCTCGATCGGCACCCGGACATGCTGGCGGAGGTTAGGGCGGGGTGAGGTGTTAGATGCAAGAATCATTTGGTCTAATTGGTATTGTGGGTCCGGAACCCGTATCATCAGAACTTCCAACCGGGAGAAGTGATTCGTTTAGTATGACCTGAACAAAATCGTCATTCTGTTGGGAGATAGAAAACTCCCTCGCGTTTCGAAAAGCGAAGTGTTTGTCGCACCGGAAAAGGAGGAATGAGCTGTGAAACCTGCTCAACGATGGTCGCTGCTTGTTGCGCTCGTGCCCCTTGTTGTCGCACCGCTCCCAGCGTACGCTGTAGGTCTATCGGGCTTTAACGACAAAGCTGCCTTGGAAGCACTCGGATTCAGTAGGCTGATCGTCGCCGCCAGCAACACGAGTCGAGTGTTCAACAATCGGGGCCAAATTGTTCCGGGCGACGATAGCCGTATCGCGGCGCTTTTCGTGCATAAGGACCTTCTGAGGGTTTTGCCGAATGCCGGGGGTGCACCGTGGTTCCGTTACGAACCGAGGGGAGGGTCCATCGTCGGTGACACTTTCGTGGTAGCCGTTGCGCGACGGCAGATTGTCAGCCGCTCCAACATTCAGCAATGGTCGGAGGGTGCCAAGCGATTGTACGCAGAGACTATAGCATATTCCATTGTGCCTATTGGAGATTTTGCCGATCTGAAAGTATCGCGCGGCCTGCACTCGATCCGATTGGTATCCGAGTACGATCCTGCGGTTGGACGCTGGCAGGTCTCATACCGTTCGCAAGCGGGAGAACTTAGCCGGGACGCGGCGGGCTTCATTTCCCAGGTCGCTTCAAACGGTGACCCATACCTGAGCGCGCTCAATGCGAAGCGGGACCAAGCTCTGGTTATCGCGTTCAATACGATTGAGGCGAACCTGGCGCAGCAAGGTATCCTCGCCCGCGATAACAGTGACAGCAACATACTCGTCAGCAGGCAGGCCGGTCTCGCGTACTATATTAAGCTCAATGACGTGTCTCGCGCCCCGCCCAGCGGGGGCCTTTGGCGCGTGCGCGTCACCACGCTTGGCGAGGTGCACACATTTTGTTCTAACATTCAAACTGCGCGGTATCGAGGATGGCACATACCGAGTGCTGACGAAATGAGCACCATCATTAACTGGGTGGGGGAGCGTAGGAGCGGAACTTTTATCGATGTTCCCGACGGTCGACTTTGGGGAGAAATCGGTCGCCCGCCGCTCCGGGGACAGGGTTATAATGTACCCTATTACGAATTCATATCCTCAAGCATATTCGATTCGCGGGGAACGACCTATTCCTTCTACAACCTTCCCGTCACTATAGTCACTCCGCAAGTAGTGACTTTTGACCTGTTTCCAGATGGGCCGGTAAGTAGGGGTAGAGGATATGTTGGGGCAAAGACAACGGCATTAATCGGAGAAGCTCCGATTGAAACGGCATCGCTTTTCCGGGTGATCTGTGTCGCATCGACTGGGTCCAAAGCTCCTGAATCAGGTGGGGTTGGGGTGCAGGTTGGGGCCTATTCGTCGGTTGCCTTGGCGGAAATGGCGTGGGGAAAGATGGTCGTGCAGAGCAGCGCTCTCTCCGGCGTGCCGTACCGCGTACTTAAGGTTCAGTCCGACATCGGCACGATCTATCGTCTTCAGGCAGTGACCGAGGATGCGGCGGCGGCAATCGAGTTGTGCGACAAGCTCAAGGCAGCGGGTCAGGCCTGTCAGGTCAAATAGCCGCGCAGTCCACTCCAGATACTTCGCAACTCTTGTGTTGGCCGGGGTTACCGTGCCTCGCGCAATAACTCCCAAACTTCGCCCAACCCCCGCCGCACATACCCCTCCGGCAGTTCATCCCCCGCGCGCGGCGGTTCTCCGCCCTTGCGGTTCATGAAGCGGTCGAACCATTCAAGATCTGCGCGTTGGACGCGCTCCTCGAATAACTTCACCGCCACAATCCGGCCGATCGGTGCGCCCAGTTCGGTTATGGCCTCGTCGTGCGGAATCAGATTTCCTGCTTTCACATTGACCAGTCCGCGACCGATACCATCAACAATCGCCAATGCCATCAACTTTCTCCCGACGCGGTTATAGGACGCCCCAACCCATGGCGACTCAGGCTGGACTTGGCAGGGCGCCTCCCCTAAACCTGCCGCCATCCCCGGGGAGCGCGCCTGCGCTGAGAGGGAGGGTTTGCATCCTCCGACCCGTCGAACCTGAACCCGTTAGCACGGGCGGAGGGAGGGTACACCGACCCGCTCAGCCTGAGCTTGTCGAAGGCCCCCGCTCCGTCCTTTGAAGGACTTTGCGCACATGGCCGACATTCCCAGCAAGCTCGAGATTGGCGTCACCACCGGGGCGATCCGGGGCTCGAAAAAGGTCCACGTCGGCCCGCTGGGGGTCAAGATGCGCGAGATCCATCTGGAGCCGTCGAGCGGTGAGGCACCGGTGCGGGTCTATGACACCTCAGGCCCATACACCGATCCCACGGTGCAGATCGACATTGCCGCAGGGCTCACCGAACTGCGCCGCGACTGGATCCGCGCGCGCGGCGATGTCGAGGAAGTCACCCAGCGCGAGGTGAGACCTGAGGACAACGGCCAGCATGGGCCTGACCGTTCGGGCGGGGTGCCCGCCTTCCCCAATGTCCGCCGCACCGTGCTGCGCGCCAAGCCCGGCGCCAACGTCAGCCAGATGCATTACGCGCGGCAAGGGATCGTCACCCCCGAAATGGAATATGTCGCCACCCGCGAGAACCTGGGGCGCGAACAGATCATCGGCCACATCCGCGACGGGCAGGATTGGGGCGCAAGCATCCCCGACTACGTCACGCCTGAATGGGTGCGTGATGAAGTCGCGCGTGGCCGCGCGATCATTCCCAGCAACATCAACCACCCCGAAAGCGAGCCGATGGCGATCGGGCGTAACTTCCTGGTCAAGATCAATGCCAATATCGGCAACTCGGCGGTCGCCTCGGACGTCGCCAACGAAGTCGACAAGATGGTCTGGTCGATCCGCTGGGGCGCGGACACGGTGATGGACCTCTCCACGGGGCGCAACATCCACGACACCCGCGAATGGATCATCCGCAACAGCCCCGTGCCGATCGGCACCGTGCCGATCTATCAGGCGCTGGAAAAGGTTGGCGGGGTGGCCGAGGATCTGACCTGGGAGCTCTTTCGCGATACGCTGATCGAGCAGGCCGAACAGGGCGTCGATTACTTCACGATCCACGCCGGGGTGCGGCTCCCTTACGTGCCGCTCGCGGCCAAGCGCGTCACCGGCATCGTCTCACGCGGCGGCTCGATCATGGCCAAATGGTGCCTCGCGCACCACAAGGAAAGCTTCCTCTACGAACGCTTCGACGAGATCACCGAGATTATGAAGGCCTATGACATCGCCTATTCGCTGGGCGATGGCCTGCGCCCTGGATCGATCGCCGATGCCAATGACGAAGCCCAGTTTGCCGAGCTTTATACGTTGGGCGAGCTGACCAAGCGCGCCTGGGCGCAGGACGTTCAGGTGATGATAGAGGGGCCGGGCCATGTTCCCCTGCACAAGATCAAGGAGAATATGGACAAGCAGCTCGCCGTCTGCGGCGAGGCGCCTTTTTATACATTAGGCCCGCTCGTCACTGATATCGCGCCGGGTTATGACCACATCACCAGCGGGATCGGCGCGGCGATGATCGGCTGGTTCGGCACCGCGATGCTCTGCTACGTGACGCCCAAGGAACACCTCGGCCTGCCCGACCGCGATGACGTGAAAGTTGGCGTGGTCACCTACAAGCTCGCTGCTCACGCGGCGGATCTTGCCAAGGGGCATCCCGCCGCCAAGCTGCGCGATGATGCGCTGAGCCGCAGCCGCTTCGAATTCCGCTGGCGCGATCAGTTCAACCTGTCGCTCGATCCCGATACCGCCGAGCAATACCATGACCAGACATTGCCAGCAGAAGGCGCCAAGACCGCGCACTTTTGCTCAATGTGCGGGCCCAAGTTCTGCTCGATGAAGATCAGCCAGGAAGTGCGGGAGTTTGCCCGGCTGCAGAACCAGAACGCCGATACCTTTGTGGCCGCCGAAGAGGCCGAGGCGGGGATGGCGCAGATGAGCAAAGTCTATGACGAGACCGGGCGGGAGCTGTATATGGGGGCTGGGTACCGGGAGCATGACTAGAATATTCGGAGCAATCCTACTGGCGCTCGTGATGGCGGGCAATGCCAGCGTGTCTGTGGCTACATCCGCGCTTACATCATCCTCGGATGCCGACTTTGCACGGCTTTCCGCGCTGGTTGGTGAATGGAAGAATGCAGAAAGGCTGGAATCCGCGCTCCGCATTCGCTTTGTTTTGACCGCAGGCGGCACGGCATTGCAGGAAAGCTGGTATCGAGGCGAGACGCTGCATTCGCTGACCATATACCATCGCGATGGCGACAGGCTGGTTGTGACCCACTATTGCCCGCAAGGAAACCAGTCGACTTTGGTGCAGACGGAAAATGGAGAGTCGATCGCCTTCACCTTTCGCAGCGCCACCGATCTGGACGCGGCCACGGAGAGTTATCTGCATGATCTGTCCTTTGACCTGAGCAACCCCGACCGGCCGGTGCGCCACGAAGTCTATCGCAGCAACAACAGTGATGATCCATCGGAGCTGGTTCTGCAAAGGACAATGCAAAATGTCACTGCGCCTCGATAATTGGCCGTGATGATGGGAAAGGATGCGCATTCCCTCCGCACGGCGGAAGTGGCAGAGGCTGGTATGGCAGAGATGAGCAAAGAGTTTAAACAGGGAGGCGGCGAGATTTACCTGCCTGCGGGGTGATGTCTTGCCATCGCGCCCCATTCGGCTTACGTTACATGTAACGGAGATAGCCAATGGGCGTACACGAAAACCTGACGGGAGCGCAGCGTGCGGCCAGATACCGTGCGGCCAAGCGCGCCCAGGGGCTGCGGCTCAGGCAGATCTGGGTGCCTGACCTGAGCGATCCCAAGGTGCTGGCACAGATTGAACGCGGCATCGCTGCGATCAACACCAGCAAGGAAGAAGCGGAATACAACCGCTGGCTCGACCAGAACTTCGACGAGCTGATGGTGGACGAGCCGCCCTGCGATTGGGGCGGCAAGCCGCCCGCGTGAAGCGCGGGGAAATCTGGACCGTATCGGGTGCACCGGGTTTCGGCAGCAAGCCGCGTCCCGCGCTGATCGTGCAATCGGACCGGTTGGCTGGCGCGCAGACTGTGCTCGCTTGCGGATTCACGACCCAGCCCAATTTCGCAGTGCCGTTCCGTCCGTGGGTCAAGCCAACGCCACAGAACGGCCTCGATCAGCCATCAAATATCATGATCGAAAAACTCGCTGCCGTCTCTCGCACCAAGCTGGGCGAGCGGATCGGTGTCCTGTCCGAGGAGGACATTGACCGGGTCGAACAAGCCTTGGCGATCGTCCTGGGATTTGCGCGATGAGTTTGGGGACAGTTGCGCTTGCTGCCGTAAATGCCGCTGTGTCCTTCGATAAACTCAACGACGCTGCCCAGACAGGCGCTGTTATTGGCATTGTCCTCTAACCACGGTGTAGTTCCAGATGCGGAACGCACCCTTACCGGATCGCCACCGGGTTTATCACCGCTTGCACCGTGCCTTGAAAACGCGGCTGACCAAGGACAAACATGAAATCGGTCGCGCCGTCGGCCGCCAGTTCCGCCGTGTTGATGTTTTCAAGGATATGGACGCCGTTTTTCACCAGCAATGTCTGGTGAACAACAAAGGGACTGGCCGGATCTTCAAATGGGATCGCCTCTAGCGCGGAGGTATCGGCCCCAATCATCACCACCCCCAGCGATGCGAGATATTCGGCACCCTCTTTGCCAAGCCCCGGCTGGACAGCAATGAATTGCTTGGGATCGGATTTTGCCATCGCCATCCACCCGGTGTGGAACAGCACGACATCGCCCTTGCCGATCGTCACGCCCGCCGCCTTGGCAGCCGCATCAATCTCCGCCCGGTTAAACGCGGTGCCGGGTTTTAGCTGATCGACCTTGTAGTGCTTCGTCATATCCAGCAGCAGGCCGCGTGTCGCGGTGGGCAGGATCGCCTCGGTTCCGAATTTCGTCACGCCATCCGGCTTGTAGAAATCACGCGCATGAACGCCGTTATAGTGTCGGCGATTGATGCCCATATGGCCAAAGCCATCCAGCTGCGTGCCAATGCCGATAAAGGTCATCAGTATATCATCATGGCCGGTAACCAGATTGGCGCCAATCGGCGTGCCGCCGCCATCATCGAGCGGCATGACTGCGACGGAATATTTACGCCCCGGCCAAACCGGAGTATCCGGCCCTGTCACGATGCCCAGCGCATAGACCTTGCCGGTCTTGACCAGCCTGGCCGCCTTTACGGCACCTTCTGCGGACAAATTGTTCATCGCGCCATTGGTATCCTGCGCGCCATATTTTGATGGATACCAAACCTCTTCGGACCATGCAGGCGCGGACAGAGCGGTAAAGGCCAGAGCAAGTGTCAAACCACGCATCATAATCTCCCCTGATTTGCAGGGCAGTCTATCCAATCCCCGCGCCATCGCAAGGCTGTCGGAAATCCAGCTACGGAGGGGTTGTGCCAAGCCTTACGTCCGCCCCACTAGCCTCCGCACCAACTCGCGAACATGCGCGGGCGTATCGCCGCTGACTACCTCGACGTAGCCGATCCCGGCGCGGCGGAGCGCCTCCTTCTTGACCGCGTCGCGGGCAGCGGCGGTGCCTTGGTGGTGGCCTTTGCCCTGAAACTCGACCGCATGGAGCGGGCGAAACTCGGCGTCGATGATCAGCAGATCGACCCGTTTGGGATTGATCGCAAAATAGGCGTCTTGATCCGGGCTGGCGAGGATTTCGCCCAGTGAAACCTGCCCCATCGCACGCCAGCCGGGGGATTCTTCGGCAAGGATCCTGTCGAGGTGCACCAATAGCCGCCGCTCGCCCGCGTTGAGCAATGCGCGCGACTGGAAGTCCGCCTCCATCACCAGCCGGAGCTGCTCGGTCGCATCGAGCGCCGCGCGCTCAGGCGTGCCCTTGAGCGGTGCCGCCCTGAACTGCGCCAGATTGCCCCAGCCGCGCTTGCCGCCAGCTTTGCGCCCTTGCCAATAGGCACGCCGCTCAGACCGCTTTTGTCCTTCGGAAAGGCGTTCGACCAAGATGCCGCAAACCGCGCCTACTGCCAGCAGCGCGGCCAGGAGCCAGGGCTTGTCGAGCAGGGCGATGATTTCAGGCGGCATACCGCAAATTATGCAGCAGCCGTGATGAAATTCAAGCTACGCTGTTTTGGGTAAGTTGCATCACGCTTTCACTGTCTGCCACCACCTCAATCAAACAGCTCTTCAAGAAACGACTTGCGGCGCTTTTTATGGGGGTAGCCCTGGCCATAGCCCTGCTGGGGGTAGGCTTGCGGGGCATAACCGGGCTGCTGCTGTTGCGGCGGTGGCGGGGCGCTGCGGGCAGGCGCGGCTTCGGCGGCGTTGCGTTCGATGATCTTGTCGAGCTCGCCGCGATCAAGCCAGACGCCGCGACACTGCGGGCAATAATCGATTTCAACCCCTTGGCGGTCGCTCATCACCAGCGGCACTTTGCAAACGGGGCACGGCATTCCAGCGGCTTGGGTCAAGTTTGGGCACTCCTCTTTTCATTGTCCAAACGATCCGACATCGCCATTCATGATGAATGACCAGAGGGGCCCGGCTCGCTGATCCTACATGGGTTGGTGTCCGGATTGATTCAAGGGGGCCAGGCCTGCCGGAGGGACTGTGCACGGACGCGCCCCTACCGCCTGTTGCCCGCCTGATTTCCATAGCCAAACACCCAAGACTGCCATAATATCCGCGCCGCGGAGGTCGCGCTGTTTGCAAATGGGAGAGTGCGCCTTGGACAATCGAACATCACAATTAAGTCGCCGTGGCTTTGCCGGGGCTGCTCTGGCCGCGCTGGTGGTTGCGCCAGGAGCTTTTGCCGCGCCAGTGTTTACCGCGGGATCGCCGCTTGGGCCGTTTTATCCGGTCCGGCGGCTGGCTGAAAACGATTGGGACATGACCCGGCTCAAAGGCCATAAGAATCGCGCCAAGGGTGAGGTTATCGAGGTCACGGGCCGCGTGCTTGACCGCTATGGCAAGCCGATCCGCGGCGCTCAGCTCGAGCTGTGGCAATGCAATGCAGCCGGGCGCTATGCCCATGCCAATGAGCAATCGACCATGCCGCTCGATCCCGATTTCCAAGGCTATGCCAGTGTCACCACCTCGCGCGACGGTGAATGGCGGATCACCACGATCAAGCCGGCGTCCTATGCTTCGCCAATCGGGCAGCGCTCGCCGCATATTCACTTCGATATTCGCGGCCGTGACGAGCGGCTGATCGCGCAGATGTATTTCCCCGAGGATGGTCCGGCCAACGCGGTCGATCAGCTTTACAAGGGGCTGGGCGATGACGCTCCCACCTCAATTGCAGGTGCAGAAGGTGCAGGGCGTTATCGCTGGGATATTGTGCTGATGGATGGCTAGGCTGAATGATAGCATCTTGCAGTCCTCTGATTAGACGGGCAGAAGTTTCGGAGACTGTTCCGAAAGGTCATCCATGCGCTTCGCCAAATCTGCCTCAATGCTTGCCGCCACCGCGCTTGTTGCGCTTCCCACTGCTGTTCAGGCTCAAGCCTGGATCGGGCTGATGGTTGGCAATATGATGTCCCAGCAGGCGGCCTATGCGCAGGAAGTAGCCTGCATGACCGGCACAGCCATGGTTGACAAGGAAGTCGCTGAAGCCAGCACCCCGGCGCCCGGATTGATGCGGAGCTATTGGCAAGCAGTGAGCGCCGGGACAGCGCCGACGTCAGTCTTTCTGATCGACAAGAAAACGCGCTGGGTTTCGGCTGGCCAAGAACTGACGCAGACCAATCTGGGAACTCTGTTAGATCCTTTTGCCCGCAGCGGCGGTTCGCTGGTCGAAGCGCCGATCGGCTTCGCCCGGGCAGGGGACGCCCAAACCGCGCTTGGTCAGTGGGTGGTGCGCGACAGCGCGGGCAAGCGCATCGGGACCTATCAGGGGCTGCTGCGGCGCAAGGGCGGGCAGTGGCTGTTCTCCGCCCTGACGCTGGTCGGGGCGAAGGAATGGGGCGATCCCGTCATGCAATATTGCCATACTCCCGGCGACGTATTGCCCTACCGCGTGACGTCAGCAAAGTTTGGGCTGGAACGGGCAATCAAGCAGGAGGCCAAGGCCGCCGATGCGCAGGCCAAGGTGGAAAAAGCCCAGGCTGCTGCTGCATCTGCCCCGGGCAACTCAGCCAAGGCAGATGTGGCGCGGCTGGCAAAAGAAGATGCGATCCGCCGCGAGACTGCGCTTAGCCAGCGCCGTGACCCCTTGCGGGTCGCGCAAGAAAACGCTGCCGCCGCGCAGCAGGCCCAGCAGGACTACGACGCGATGGTAACGGCAGGCAAGGCGGCGCTGCTCGCAGGCGGGTGAGGGCTCAAGCCTTCGCCTCGATCCCGACCTTGCCCTTCTGCGAGGGGTTGGAAGCATTATTCTTCTTGGGCTTTTCCGCCTTGGGTTTGCGGACTTCCTTGCTCGATTTTTTCTGACTCTTGGCCATGGCACGTCTCCGGCGGGCAAAGGCCCGGGTGCATGATTAGGCGTTTGGGCAGGGGATAGGAAGCGCGATTACTTTTCACCTAACCCTGCTCGTGCCATGGAGCCGATGTGACTTCTGACACTCAACCGCATTCACTCTCGAAAAGCAGACACGCCGTGGCCTTTGTGTTGGTCACCATCTTCATTGATGCGATCGGGTTTGGCCTGATCATGCCGGTTCTGCCGCGCCTGCTGATGGAGCTGGGCGGACAGGGGTTGGGCCGGGCGATGGAGATCGGGGCGTGGATGGGGTTGGCAATGGCGATCGCCTCATTCTTCGCGGCTCCTATATTGGGCAATCTGAGTGATGCCTATGGTCGCCGCCGGGTCCTGCTGATTGCGCTGGCTGGGCTGGGGCTGGACTATCTGTTGCTTGCGGTTGCGCAAACCTTGCCACTGATTTTCCTGGGGCGGGTGCTATCGGGGCTGTTCGGGGGAAGCTATGCCCCAGCACAGGCCGCACTTGCCGATATCACTCGGCCAGAGGACCGCGCGCGGACTTTTGGACTGGTCAGTGCGGCCTTTGGGGTTGGCTTCGTGCTTGGCCCGGCCATTGGCGGACTGCTGACCGCGTTTGGCCCGCGTGCGCCATTTTATCTGGCGTCAGCGCTGGCGCTGGCCAATTTCCTCTATGGGTGGATCGTGTTCCCCGATACGCTGAAAGCCGAAAATCGCCGCCCGTTCACCCTCGCCCGTGCCAATCCGCTGGGAGCATGGCGGACTTTGCGGGCAACTCCTGAAATGGCCCGGGCCGCGATTGTGCTGTTGTTGTGGCAGATCGCCAGCCTGGTCTATCCGCTGACCTGGGCGTTCTGGGGTATCGCACAGCTTGGCTGGTCAGACCGGATGATCGGACTCAGCCTGGCTGGAGTTGGGACAGTTATTGCGCTCAGCCAGGGCTTTCTCACCGGCCCGGCGGTCAAGCGGCTGGGCGAGCGGGATGCGGCAACCCTGGGGTTGATCGCTGCGACTTGCGGTTTTGTTGGCTATGCCTTTGCCAGCTCGACGGTAATGGCCTTTGCTCTGCTGGGCTTTATCGCGCTTCAATCCTTTGTTCAGCCCAGCCTCATGGCACTGATGTCGCGGCGGGCGACGCCTGAGACGCAGGGAGAGGTCCAGGGCATTGCGGCGATGACCATGGGGATCGGCTCGATCCTTGGCCCGCTGCTGCTGACGGCGCCGATGGCCTATTTTTCCGGCCCTGAGGCTCCGGTCCGTTTCCCCGGAGTGGCATTCCTGATTGCAGCAGGTTTTGGCCTGATCGCTCTGGCGATGCTGCGCCGTTTGCCAAGGGTTAGTTAGCGCTTTCGGACGAACTCGGCGCGCAACACCAGACCTTTGATCCCGTCAAACCGGCAATCGATCTCCTGAGCATCTCCGGTCAGGCGGATCGATTTGATCACCGTGCCCTGTTTGAGCGTGCGGCCCGCGCCTTTGACCTCAAGATCCTTGATCAGCGTCACCGAATCGCCATCGGCCAGTAGATTGCCGACAGAATCACGCACTTCTACCGTGGCTGCTGCGGCGCGCTTCGCGGCAAGTTCCGAGGCCAGTAGCCATTCGCCGCTGTCCTCGTCGTAGATGTAGTCTTCATCGCTCATGCAGGCTGCATGGCATGGCCGGGCAAGGCTGCCTAGTGTCACTCGGCAATGCTGAAATTATAGAATTGTCGGACAGCGGCAACGGTGTCAGATCATGACAGGTAGAGCGAAGGAGAGGACCAATCGAGGCGGCAATCATCCAACTGGACGCACGCCACCAAAGCGCTGCGGTGGCCACGATGGCTGCGGCCTTCCAGAGCGATCCGGCAATCAGCTGGATTATTCCAGATCCGGCCGAGCGTGCGCGTCGCTTGGCCCTGATGTTCGCCTGGCTGTTCAGCGATCATCTGCGCCACGGCATCATCCTTGGCACACCCGATTGCACTGCAGTGACGTTCTGGCGGCTGCCCGGAAAGGTTCACCATCATGATCCGCTGTGGCCACCGCATCTGCTGCAATTGCTGCGGATATTCGGGCGGACAATTTTGCGGGCATCCAAAGTTGGCGATGCAATCGCGGCGCATCTCCCGGCGGGCGAAGACTGGATGTATCTGCGCTATGCCGGAGTGCTTCCCATATCCCAAGGTAAAGGATTGGGCGGAAAAGTGATCCGCGCTGGACTTGCCGAAGCCGCGCAGCGCGGTGTGGGCGCGGTGCTGGAAACCGCGACGCCGATCAATGTTGGGATATACCTTCGGCTGGGCTTTGCCGTGCTCCATGAGTGGGATGTTGGCCCGCAGGCTCCGCATTTCTGGACGATGACCAGAACCCTTTCGCAAGGCCATGGCGCGCCTCAGTAAATCGCGCTGTTGATGCGGTGGGATAGCCTATAGTCTCAATCGCAGGAGGCGAGTCGATGGGCGCAGTATGGCATCGCCGGCAGGTTCTGGGCGGAGGCGGTGCGTCGCTGTTGGCTTTGACCATGGCGGGCCGGACCGATGCTGCCGTGCCCGGCGGAGACGAACTGCGCCGCTTGCTTGCCGCACAGTTGCCCCCACACGCCCAGTCGCTGATCCCCGGCCAAGCCTTTGAGGTGGCAGACTTTGTGCGCCAAATCCTTGCGTTAGAAGCCGAGGCGAAGGCTCGGCGGCTGCCCGCCTCGAAGCTTTCCATTGGTGAAGGTAATATTCCGTTCGATCCAGAACAGCTTTATGAATTGGCTTTGCCACGGCTGGTCGCGCTGATTGACCGTGCGGAGCTACGCAATCTGGGCCTGGCGGATCAGGCTGGCGGGCTGCTGGCAAAGCTGCATGCGACCCAGCATGGAGTGCCTGAAGCGTTTCGGATTACACCTGCACCGGTCCGTCCCTTAGGCTTGGGGCCTGAAGAACAGGTTCAAGATGGGCCTGTTCTGCCTTCGGTCAGCGCGCCAGTCATCCAACCAGTGCCACCCGAGCCCGAACCCGATCCGGCGGCCCCAAGCATTAGGCGCTCAGTCTCACGTTCGCTGCGGTTTGCCGATCTGGCTGAGGAATATGCCGCCTTTTTCGCCAGCGCAGAGCTTCAGGCGAGCCGCAAACAATCGGCGGAGTGGCACGTCACAATGATGCGTAAATCGCGTGAACGTTATGCCGCAGCGGGCAAGCGCGGCGGAGTGCCCTGGTATTTCATCGCAGCAGTTCACGGACTTGAGGCGAGTTTCAACTTCCGCGCTCATTTCCATAATGGCGATTTCCCGCTTGGCCGCCGCACCCGCCAGGTTCCGAGCGGCCGGCCGCTGGTCTGGTTGCCGCCGAGTGACTGGGAATCGAGCACAATCGATGCACTGCGGCTGATGGGTTTTTCCGGGCAGCAGGACTGGAGCTTGCCTCGCACACTCTATAGGTTGGAGGCCTTTAACGGCTTTGGTTATCGCCGGCTCGGCCGGATAACCCCCTATCTGTGGAGCTTTTCCAATCACTTTGATCGCGGAAAATTTGTCGCCGACGGCCATTTCGATCCCCGTGCCCGCTCGCAGCAATGCGGCGCGGCAATGATGCTCAAGCTGCTGGAAGAGGCAGGAGTGCTGGACGCCTGATATGAACTGACGCTAGGCATTGGGAACGAATAACTGACAGGAAAATCTCAATGCGCCGTTTGCTGTTACTCGCTGGCACTGCATTGCTTACTGCCGCCGCGCCGCCGTCTGCCCGCTCGCCCGAGGCAGTCGGCGCCGCTGCTCTCAAGGCCGCGCCGGTGTGGGATGGGCATAACGACGTGCCCGAGCAACTGCGCGAGCGCCGCAAGAATATCATCGCAGATTTCGATTTTCGCGACACGTCCAACACCGCTGACCAAGCGAATAAACGCGCCGCGATGCAGACCGATCTGATCCGCTTGCGCCAAGGCCGGGTCGGGGCGCAGTTCTGGTCGGTCTACGTCTCAACGGAACTGTCGGAGCCGCAGGCTGTGCAAGCGACGCTGGAACAGATCGATCTGATCCGGCGGCTGGTGGCGCGCTACCCGGCCGAGATGCAGCTTGCTACCTCTGCCGTTGATGTCGAGGCCGCATTGAAAGCAGGCAAGATCGCCTCGCTGATCGGGATGGAAGGCGGCCATTCGATCGGCGGTTCTCTGGGTGTGTTGCGGCAGATGTATGCGCTAGGCGCGCGGTATATGACGCTGGCCCATTACAGGAATAACGCTTGGGCCGATAGCGCAAATGACAAGCCCGTCCACGGCGGCCTTACCGATTTTGGCCGCGATGTGGTGCGCGAGATGCAGCGGCTGGGGATGTTGGTTGATCTTAGCCATGTATCCGAAGCGACCATGTTCGACACGCTGGAGGTGGCGCGCGCGCCGGTGATCTTTAGCCATTCCAATGCCCGTGCGGTTAATACCCATCCGCGCAATGTCGCGGATAGCGTGCTGGATCGCGTGAAGGTCAACGGCGGGATCGTGATGGTCAACGCCTACCCCGGCTATATCAGCGAAAACATCCGCCAATGGAACATCCGCCGCGCCGCAGAACAGGCGCGGACAGAGGCCCGGTTCGTGGGCGATCCGGCAGGAGCGGAGGTGGCATTGGCCGAATGGGAGGCGGCTAACCCCGCGCCCACCGGCGGCATTTCCGATGTCGCCAACCACATTGATCACATCGCCCGGCGCGCCGGGATCGATCATGTCGGGCTCGGCGGCGACTATGACGGGATTGATGTTTTCCTTCAGGGCATGGAGGATGTTTCGACTTATCCTGCTCTATTCACCGAACTGGCCCGGCGCGGCTATTCCCAATCGGATCTTGAAAAGATAGCCAGTCGCAACATGATGCGGGTGAAGAAAGCGGCTGAAGCCCATGCCGCAGCACACCGAAATGATCCGCCGATCGAGAGTGCGACCAGTTTTTAGGTCCTGAACCTAGTTGCTGGAAAGTGCCCCTGTGATCCAGATCAGCGAAAGCACGCCGATCGCCAGAACCAGGCTGATCGCCAAAACATAACGCATGTAACCCGGCGTGCTCCCGCCGCGAGCTTCATCTGTAGAAATGTGGACTTCATCACCTTCGCGATGCATCGTTCCGCCCTCCGTAAGGCGAGGCAAGATAGCCTCATGCCGATAATGGCGGCGGAGCGGAATTGTTCCGCCACCTACTGAACATCAGTGTGGGTCGATACGCCCGATCATACGGAAGAAAAAGGCAGTTGACCAGCCCATCAGGATCACGCCCAGGATGCTTTCAAAGGCACCCAGCAGGCGCCAAGCAGGAACGATATGGGCGTCGTTGTAGCCAGCGGTTGAATAACTGATGGTCGAGAAATAGACCGCTTCCTCCAGCGTCGGCACGGCATCGATCAGGATGTAGAGCAGTGCGAAGCACCAGATCTCGATCCCGTGAAGTGAGATAATCGCCAGCACCATCCCCAACGTGAACAGCGTGCCGCGCGGCGACAGCGGGTTGATCTTGCGCAACCGCTCAGTCGCCGCCTCGCTGCGCATCATATTGTTGAGGCTGAACAGGCCCACTCCGTGAACGACCACGCAGATAACAATCATCACAAACGTGATAATAAACTGGATGAGGATCTGGTTGAACATTGGCCGCGCTAGTCCCGCAGCAACTCGTTGATCGCGGTCTTGGCGCGGGTCTGCGCGTCGACTGTCTTGACGATTACCGCGCAGGCCAGCGACGGCCCGGCGGTGCCATCGGCCAGCGGCTTGCCGGGCAGCGCGCCGGGGACGACCACGCTGTAGGCCGGAATATGGCCGGTTATGACTTTGCCGGTATCGCGATAGACGATCTTGCTGGTCGCCGTGATGAACACGCCCATCGCCACCACGCAGCCTTCGCCAACGATCACCCCTTCGACAATTTCCGAGCGCGCACCGATGAAGCAATTGTCGCCGATTATCGTCGGATTGGCCTGCATTGGTTCGAGCACTCCGCCGATCCCGGTACCTGCCGAGATATGGCAATGGCTGCCAACCTGGGCGCAGCTGCCGACCGAAGCCCAGGTATCAATCATCGTGCCATCGCCAACATAGGCGCCGATATTGACGAAGCTGGGCATCAGCACCACGTTGCGACCAATATGCGCGCCGCGCCGCGCGATCGCGCCGGGGACTGCGCGAATTCCTGCTTCGCGAAACCGGGTTTCATCCCAGCCGGTGAACTTCAAAGGCACCTTGTCAAACGACGATGCTCCGGCTGAGCCATAGTCCATTACCGCGTTGTCATTGAGGCGGAACGACAGCAGAACCGCCTTCTTGAGCCACTGGTTGACCTGCCAGCCGCCGTTCCCATTAGGCTGGGCGACGCGAGCCTTGCCAGAGTCGAGCAGCGCAAGCGCTGTTTCAACCGCCGTTCGCACATCGCTGCTCCCCGGATTGACCTGATCGCGCAATTCCCAGGCGGCTTCGATGGTGCCAGCAAGTTCAGCAGTGGCAAGTTCGGCGGACATGGCAGGCTCTCCAGAGCAGGAATGGATCAGCCAGCGCCTATCGCCTGGCAGCCGCATCGGCAAGCGGCGCGCCGCTCCATACTGCAAAAGAAATTTCTGTTTAACCAGCGGCATGGTAGGGTGCGGCGAAACACAGTCGCTCAGAATAGCTCCGTTGGGAGCGGGCTAAGATGCCTCCATCGATTTCAGATTGTCAGGCTGCGTATGGTTTTCTCAAGGCAATCCCGCTGGTCGATAGCTACGGCTCTTTCCCTTGTGGTCTTTATTGGAGGTTGCGGCGGCGGCACTTCAGTTGGTAGCACACCCACACCCACACCCGCGCCTGCGCCCACTCCCGCACCCACCCCAACTCCTACTCCGACATCCCCGGGTGCGGCTTTCATGACGAGCGAATACAACCGCTCCACCGGCCCGGCGCAGCACAATGCGATCACTGCCTGGCTGGCCGGAGAAAGCGGCACAGGGGTAACAATAGGAATTGTTGATTCCGGGATAGACACTGCCAACCCCGAATTTGCCGGACGAATTTCGGCAAGTTCAGCCGATGTTGCGGGCAATCGCGGCCTGATCGGCGAGGATGACCACGGCACGAATGTCGCATTGGTTGCCGCCGCTGCGCGCGACAATACCGGGATCATGGGGATCGCCTATAATGCGACGATTGCGATGTTCCGTGCTGATGCTCCGGGAACATGCGCTGCGGCCAATCCCGATGACCTCGACAGTGGTTGCAGCTTTAACGACAATGATATCGCGGTCGGGGTTGATCGGGCGGTGCTGGCCGGCGCCAAGGTTATCAACCTTTCGCTGGGCGGATCGTTGCCCAATCAGGCGCTGCGCACTGCGGTTTCGCGCGCGACAGCTGCAGGGATTGTCGTGGTGGTCTCGGCGGGGAACGATGGGAATTCGACCGATGCCGGGATCGATCCCAATAATCCAGACCTTTTGGCTTCGGGCCTGCGCGCTGTTGGCGGCGGAAATCTGATCATCGCTGGTTCGGTCAACAAGGATGGGATTATCTCAGCCTTCAGCAACCGCGCCGGAAGCGAAGCGGCATGGTTTCTTTCAGCATTGGGCGAGCGGGTTTGCTGTGTTTATGAAAGCGGCGTCCTTAAGGTCGTAACCAACCCTGATGGCAGCCGCAGCCAGTTCGTTTTTTCGGGCACCAGCTTTTCCGCGCCGCAAATCGCCGGGGCTGTGGCGCTGCTACGTCAGGCGTTTCCCAATCTGACCGGCACGCAAGTGGTTGACCTGCTGCTGCGAACTGCGCGTGATGCCGGAGCGAGCGGGACCGACAGCACCTATGGCCGGGGGATCCTTGATATCGCGGCTGCCTTTGCGCCGGTCGGTGCTACCAGCCTTGCCAATAGCCAGACCTCGCTGGGTTTGGGGGACCTGTCGGGAACTATGTCTGCGCCGATGGGGGATGCGCTTGGTCAGGGTGGCCAGCTTAATGCATTGATCCTGGATGAGTATCAGCGAGCCTATCAGATCGATCTGGCTGCTGGGTTGCGCGGCGCGCAGGTGGCTCCGCGCCTTGGCAATGCGCTGACCGGGGAAATGCGCAATCTGGCCTTGGGCAGCGGGCAGACATCGCTGGCGTTTGCTGTCGATGCGCGTGACAGGACAGAACGGTTGCCGTGGAGCGGACAGCTGCATCTTGCCGGGACCGATGCTGAAGTTGCCCGCGTGCTGGCGGCGCGCGTAGTCTCGCAGATTGCGCCGGGAACCCAGATTGGGTTTGCCTATGCGCAGGGCTCAGATGGACTTGTGGCGCAATTGCAGGGCCACAGCCAGCCGGCCTTTCTGGTTACCCGCTCGCCGCTTGATGATCTGGGCTTTGATCAGGCTGGCGATGCAAGCTTGGCGCTTCGCCGCCAGTTTGGCGGCTGGGGGCTGAGCCTTAGCACGCAAAGCGGCTCGGTGCTGAGCGCTTCGCCGCTGAGCTATCTGGGTAGAGGCACCCAGCAGCGCCTCCGCGACAAGGTCCAGCGGTTTGGACTGACGTTGGACCGCAGCTTCGGCGGATTGGATACTTCGCTGGGTGCCAGCTGGCTGGCGGAAGATCGGACCATTCTGGGCGCGCGGTTGAACGATGCGCTGGGCACTGGCGGGGCAGATACCATGTTCATTGATGCCGCAGCGGCATGGCGGTTCGGCTCGGGCTGGAGGCTCGGCGGGTCGTGGCGCAACGGCTTGACTGTGCCGCGCGCAAGCGGCGCGGCGGCAGCGGGATCGCGCTTATCTAGCGCGGCCTGGGCGCTAGATGCCAGCCGGGCCAATGTGCTCAAGTTTGGCGACACCGTGGGACTGCGGATTTCGCAGCCGCTGCGGGTGGAAGCAGGCGGACTGCGTTTTACGCTACCGGTGGATTACAGCTACGAGACACGTCTTGCGACCGAGGAAGTCCGCACTCTCTCGCTCGCCCCGCAAGGCCGTGAGATTGCAACCGAACTGGTCTGGCGCGGCCCGCTGTGGAACGGCGCGGCCATGGCCAGCCTGTTTTACCGCAAGGATCCAGGCCACTACGCCCGCCTGCCCGCCGAAACAGGTGTAGCGCTTAGCTGGACCATGCAGTTCTGACTCTGGACTTGG
>JANOKC010000030.1:0-35732 GCA_031419035.1 Novosphingobium sp.
TGCCCCTGTTGCTGGCTCATAAGAGATGATGTCTGTCGAACTCACTGCCACATCCCTCACTGATCGGCTGCACGGGCCGATATTGCCAGACCCTTAGCCTTGCGAGTCGTGTAATGAAAGCCTCTGGTCCTGTCCCTGATATGTTGGGTTAGCTTGGCTGACCCAAAGCTTGACCCAGACCGCGAATATCTGCCAATTTCCTGGCTAATGGTGCCCAGTCATCGTGTTCGGCGATTGCGGCCCAGATCCGCTCAACCTCGCCAACCACCAGTGATGGCGGCTCGGTGTCCTGCCAATATGGGTCCGGCTCGCCAACGGCTTCGTATCCGCGCAGCAGCCCGCCGAACTGGCTCTCGGAAGCATTTCGGCCAAAGCGATGGCGATGGAAAAACACATCCGGAGATGCAGCGCTTTGCCGCATCTCTGCTTCGGCCGCTGCAATCAACGCGGCGTCTGCCTCAAAACCTTGCGATGCGAGGCCCAGCCGCCAGAGGAAGCGGCGGGCAAGGGCCGCCTGATACAGCGGCCCGAACCGTTCCAGCGCTGCAATCAGCGGCGGTGCCTCAACCAATGTCCGCAACGCGACAGCCAACTGGCCGCAATTCCAGTGGATTGCCTCAGGCTGACGGCCAAACGCGTAAAGCCCGGAATGATCGAAATAGGCTGCGGTGAAGGTCGGATCCCAACTGGGCAGCCAGCGCCAGGGACCATAATCGAAGCTCTCGCCAGAGATGTTCATATTATCGGTATTGAGAACCCCGTGGACAAAGCCCGCTGCCATATAGGAAGCAGCCATGTCGGCCATCCTCTCGACCACCTGATGCAACAGTATCACCGCAGGCTCATCACGGCCCGGAGCATCTTCGGGTGGCGGCGGGCCGGGGAACTGGGTGAGGCAATAATCCACCAGCACAGCCATCTGCCCACCCTCGCCAAGATATGCCAGGCGCTGGAAGCTTCCAAAACGGATATGGCCATGACTGAGCCGGACCAGCACCGCCGAGCGGGTAGGCGATGGTTCATCGCCGCGCATCAGATCTTCCCCGGTTTCGACCACCGAGAAGGTTTTGCTGGTGTTGACGCCCAGCGCTTCGAGCATTTCTGTGGCGAGAATTTCGCGGACCGCGCCCTTCAGGGTCAGGCGCCCGTCGCCGTCGCGGCTCCATGGGGTCTGGCCGCTTCCCTTGGTGCCAAGATCCAGCAACCGTCCTGCGCCATCGCGCAATTGCGCAAACAGGAAGCCGCGCCCGTCGCCGATGTTGGGATTGTAATTGCGGAACTGGTGGCCGTGATAGCGCAGCGCCAGTGGCTGGGGCAAATTGCCCTCCAGCGGGATGAACCGCTCGAAATGATCGATCCATTGCGCGTCGCTGAGCCCCTCCAGCCCTACAGCCGGGGCCCAGCGATGATTGCGGAAACGCAACAGATGGCGCGGGAATGGCGGGGCGGTCACCGGATCACCTAGCCAGCTGGCCAGAGCAGTGATGGGAACATCGGGATGATAGTCAGTGGCTTGCGGTTCGGCGCGCATCAGGCGATAGTGAAGCGCGCCTGCCAAAACAGCAAGTGCCATGACGGATACGCGATTTTTCGGGCAGGGGGCTTAAGCCAAACGCAATGAGTGAATTTGCCGATTGCTTCTGGTCAAGCCGCGACGGGCTCCAACTCCATTACCGCGATTATGGAGCAGGGCACAGGAGCGAAAATCGTCTGCCCATTCTGTGCCTGCCGGGCCTGACCCGCAATGCCCGCGATTTTGAACGCCTTGCCAAGCATTTGGCAGGTGAATGGCGGGTGATATGCCCGGATATGCGTGGGCGCGGTGACAGCGCTTACGCCAAGGATTCTGCCAGCTATGCGCCCAAGCAATATACCGAAGATCTTGGTGAGCTTTTTAAGCAGGCAGGGATCAGCCGATTTGTTGCTATCGGCACCTCGCTCGGCGGGCTGCTGACCATGATCTTGGCGATGAGTGGGCCGGACCGGATCGCAGCGGCAGTGCTCAACGATATTGGCCCCGAAGTGGAAGCAGCCGGGCTTGCGCGGATTCGCGATTATGTGGGGCAAGGGCGCAGTTTCCCAACCTGGATGCATGCGGCGCGCGCATTGGAAGAAACACGGATTGCAGACTTCCCCGATTTTCAGATCTCGGACTGGCTGGCGATGGCCAAGCGCGGCATGGCGGTGGGCGGCAACGGGCGGATCCACTTTGACTACGACATGAAGATTGCCGAACCTTTTTCCAGGCCGGAAGGCGCGACCGGAGCCGATCTGTGGCCCGCGTTTAATGCGCTGGCGGGGCGGCCGGTGCTGCTGCTGCGCGGCGAAAAATCGGACATCCTATCCGTTGAAACGCACCGGCGGATGGCGCAACATTTGCCCGATGCCGAAGCGGTAACGGTTCCAGGGGTTGGCCATGCTCCGACATTGGATGAGCCCGAAGCTGTCGCGGCGATCGACCGGTTGCTCGCCCGGCTCAAATGAACAGTCAAAAGCTCAAGATCCTGCACCTCCACTCCAGCTTTCAGGCTGGCGGCAAAGAATTGCGCGCCGCCAAGCTGATGAATGCCTTCGGTCCGGAAATTGAGCACACGATCGTCTCTGCCGAGGCTGAGGCACTGGGCGCGGCTCAGGCGATCAACCCAGAGATCCCGGTCAATTTCCCGAAGGACTTTCCCTCGCTGACTGGTAGGCCAACGCCAGGCCGGCTCCAGCGGATCGCCAAGGCGATGCTGAGCTATGATCTTGTACTGACCTATAACTGGGGCGCGATGGACGCTGTGATGGCCCATACAGCGTTCTCAAAAGTTTTCCGTTTGCCGCCCCTGGTCCATCACGAAGATGGATTTAATCAGGATGAGGCAGTCAGACTTAAGCCGATGCGTAACTGGTACCGCCGGATAGCTCTGGGCCGCGCGCAAGCGTTGATTGTCCCCTCCGAACGGCTGGAGGACATTGCCATCACAGATTGGCACCAGCCGCCAGGCAAAGTTCACCGGATTATCAACGGCATTCCAACCGCAGCCTATGGGAAAAGGGCCAAGCGCGACGCCTTGCCCCGCGTAATCAAGCGTCCCGGCGAGATGTGGCTGGGAACACTGGCGGGGCTTCGTGCAGTCAAAAACCTGCCCCTGCTGGTCCGTGCCTTTGCGGCGATGCCTGAGCATTGGCATCTGGTGATACTGGGCGAAGGGCCAGAGCGCGAGACAATCCGCGCCGAGGCCAATCGGCTGAGCATTGGTCACCGGGTCCATCTGCCTGGATTCGCTGCTGATCCGGCCAAGGTGCTGGGACTTTTCGACATGTTCGCCCTTTCGTCTGACAGTGAGCAATTCCCAATCTCTGTGGTCGAGGCGATGGCTTCGGGACTCGCCGTGGTGTCGCCAAAAGTTGGGGATGTCGAGATGATGGTGGCCGAGGAAAACCGCCCCTATCTGGCCGCTCCGGGTGACGAGGCGGGGCTGGCAGACGCGCTGTGTGTGCTGGCCGCAAACCCGAAGGAACGCGCGCTGATCGGAGAGGCGAATCGCAAGATCGCGCGCCACGAATTTGATGAGGAGCGGATGGTTTTAGCCTATCGCGCGATCTATGCGCGGGCGATGCGGCGGTATTCGTTCCCTTGAGCTGGGTCTGGGTTTTCCCTGAGCGGGGGCTGGCTTTCCCTGAGCGGGGGCTGGCTTTCCCTGAGCGGGGGCTAGCTTTCCCTTGCGTTAACCGTTCACATCCGCTTCACGCGGGGCAGGGCAGATAACAATCGTTGAAAAGGCCCGCCCATCCGCTAAACAGCGCGCAAGACTGACCCTATAAAAGCGAAAGCCCAGCTGCATTGGCCCTGCGACCCAAATCTCCCGAAGACAAACAAGAACAGAAAGCTGCCGACCAGGATGTTTTCCTGCGCGAAGTGGACGAGGCTTTGCGCAAGGATCAGGCGTTGGGGCTGGCCAAGCGCTATGGCGCTGCGATTGGCGTTGCCGCGGTGGCGGGACTGCTCGGGCTGGCGGGCTATCTTTACTGGGAAAGCAGCACCAAGCAGGCGGCTGCTGAGCGGGGCGAGCGGTTTATGATCGCGATCGACCGGCTGGACGCAGGCGCAGATACTGCCGCTTCGGCAGAGCTTGCTCCGCTGGCGAGTGAAGGCACCGGCGCAAGCAAGGCCGCTGCGGCGATGATGCGCGCCGCCATTGCCCAGAAGCAAGGCAAGAGGGACGAGTCGGCCAAGGCTTTTGCCGCAATTGCCGCCGATAGCGATGCGCCCCAGCCATTTCGCGATCTGGCGACGCTGCGTGAAGTTGCCGCCCGGTTTGATAGCATGGCTCCGCAGCAGGTGGTTGATCGGCTAAAGCCATTGGCCATACCAGGCAATCCATGGTTTGGCAGCGCCGGGGAAATGCTGGGCATGGCGTATATGAAGCAGGGCAAGCCTGAACTGGCCGGACCGATGTTTGCGGCCATCGCCAAAGACAAGGGCGCCCCTGAAACGCTGCGTTCGCGCGCACGCCAGCTGGCAGGCCAGCTTGGTGTCGATACCGTAGATGATGTAAACAAGGCTGCTGGCACCGCCGCGCTCGTCAAGCCCTGATCGAATTTATGCAAGGAACACCGATGCAATCGACCTCTCTCACTCGCCGCTTTGCCGTCCCCCTGGCGCTGGTTCTCGCGCTGGGTCTGTCAGGCTGCGGTATTCTTGGCGGCAAGGGCAAGCCAACCACGCCGACAGTGGGTAATCGCATCCCGATCCTTAGCCGAATCGAATCAGGCGCTAAGGTTGATCCGGCGCTGAGTACTGTCGCTGTGATACTGCCGCCTGCCACCGCCAACGCCGAATGGCCACAGGCGGGCGGCACTGCCAGCAAGAGTTATGGCCACCTTGCGCTTGCCAGCTCGCCCAGTCGCGGCTGGAGCGCCAGCATTGCTGGCTCCAGCAGCAAGCAGCGGCTGGCTGCGGCACCGGTGATCGGCGGAGGCCAGCTGTTTGCAATGGACACCGATGGCATGGTCCACGCCTATGACGCCGCCAGCGGCGCTCCGCGCTGGACGCAAAGCTTCAAGATCTCAGGCGATGGCGCCAGTTCGGTGTTCGGCGGCGGCGCCAGCTTTGACAGCGGCCGGGTTTATGTGACGACCGGAGTGGGCGAAGTGGCCGCGCTTGATGCGACCACCGGCAAGCAGCTCTGGAAGGTCAAGCCCGCAGGGCCACTGCGCGGCTCGCCGACAATCTCGTTCGGGCTGGTTTTCGTGATGACGCAGGACAATCAGATCCATGCGCTTAACGCAGAAGACGGCACCAGCGCCTGGAACCAGTCTGCTTCCACCGGGCAAACCGGCGTGTTCGGCGTTGGCGCTCCGGCAGCTGGGCAAGGCACTGTTCTGGCGGGCTTCAGCACCGGCGAGTTGATCGCCTATCGTTATGAAAATGGCCGTCAACTGTGGGCAGACGCTTTGGCGCGGACATCGCTTGCGACCACGGTGGGCGTTCTCACCGACATTGATGCCGATCCGATCATCGATCGCGGCCGGGTCTATGCGCTAGGCCAGGGCGGCCGCATGGCAGCTTATGAGCTGGTTTCGGGCCAGCGCATCTGGGAGCTTAACCTTGCCGGGATCTCAACACCGGCCATTGCCGGGGACTGGGTCTTTACCCTGACTGATGATGCCAAGCTGCTGTGCATCGCGCGCACCACGGGTAAAGTCCGCTGGATGACCCAATTGGCGCGTTTCAAGAATGAAAAGAAGCGCAAAAACCCGATCTATTGGACTGGCCCGGTGCTGGCGGGCGACCGGTTGTGGTTCGCCAATTCGCGCGGCGGGGTTTATTCGGCGGCTGTAGCCGATGGATCGGTTGCCGCGTTGACTGAACTGTCGGACCCGGTAACGCTTGCCCCGGTTGTGGCGAACGGCACCCTCTATGTCCTTGATGATGGCGGTAAGATCAGCAGCTTCCGCTGATCCGCGCGATGATTACCCCGCCCTTAATCCTTTGATGCTAGGGCCGGGGGGATGAAAGCGAAGCCGCATTCGGCCATTTCCCGGCCAGTCAGTGATGTGTCCGCAGGCGTTGGTCTGATCGGACTGGTGGGGCTGTTTGGCTGGATCTTGATCTGCCGCAATTGGGGCGGGCTGGCTGATATGTTCGCGCTACCAGGTCCGCGGGCGCCTTTGGCGGGGCCATATGCAGCTTTGGCCGGGCTGGTGTTTGCGGGCCTGCCGATGGTCTTGTGGTCGATCTTCATTGACAAGGTCCACCGCGACCCGGCTACCGGGATTGACTGGGACAACCCCAGGAAAACCAGCGAGATCGTCGACATCTCGATCACCAAGCTGGCGGGCCTGTGGGCAACCTGGGCGATCATCGGTTTCCTGTATTGCGTGGCGCGGTGGTATTGGCAGGACAACTACCTGTTCGCGATGGACGTGCTGGGCGCGGTCGCGATCCCGCTGTTCGTTCTGTCGATCCCCTATGTATTGTGGCTTGATCGGGTGCTGAAGAACCCGCGCGACGGCGCGTGGAATTTCGGGGCGATGCTGATCGGGCGCGAGGCGTTTGATGGCGCCGCCGTGAAGCATCATTTGCGCGCATGGGCGGTCAAGGGCTTCTTCACGGCCTTCATGTTCTCGATCCTGCCGGGCGGCTTTCGCGGGGTGGTTGAAACCGATTTTGCGGCGATTGCGGCCAACCCGGCGCTGCTGACCAATCGGCTGATGGAGCTGATGTTTGTGATCGATGCGCAGATCGGCACGGTCGGCTATGTGCTGACAATGCGGCCACTGGCTTCGCAGATCCGCTCGGCCAACCCCTATCTGGCAGGTTGGGTGGCTGCACTGGCCTGTTATCCGCCATTCCAGCTGATGTCATACGGCCAGCCGCTCTATTACGGCACGGCGACCGAAAGCTGGTCTTTTTGGCTGGCTGGCCACACTGCCTTGTTGTGGTTGTGGGGCGCGCTGCTGGTCGGGCTTTCCGCTTTCTATGCCTGGGCGACCTTCGCCTTCGGGATTCGCTTTTCCAACCTGACCTATCGCGGCGTGCTGACTGGCGGGCCATACCGGTTCACCCGTCATCCGGCCTATCTGTCCAAAAATGCCTTCTGGTGGCTGGCGAGTATGCCGTTTCTGGTCACCAATGGCTCGGTGGTCGATGCGGTGCGCAACACTTTCTTCCTCGGCTGCGTTAGCGCGATCTATTACTGGCGGGCCAAGACTGAGGAGAAGCACATTCTGTCCGAAGATCCCAAATACCGCGAATACTATGACTGGATGGAGCAGAATGCGCTGATTACGCGCAGCTTAGGGCGATTGAGCAGGCGTGCACTGGGCAACCGGATGGGTGCGACGCAATTATAGCGTGCTCGAACCGCTCACTTCATAAACGGTAATCAACCGTCCCGACAGGCCCAGGGCTGCCCGTTCCTCGCCCCAGATCAGCATGTGATCTGTCTCCATATGCGCTGCCAATTGCGCCCGGCTTTCCCACACTTCGCTGACCCGGATCAGGCCCGGATCGAGCACGTCTTCGGCGTAGTTATACTCAACGCAGCCGTCTTCGGCGCGGGTTGCTTCCATCACCTTGCGCATCAAGGGGCGGGCGGTGTCCATGTTGGTAGCAGGCATCCGGAACTGACCGATAACAGCAACGCTCATCAAAAACTTTCCTCATAGACGCGGGTCATGTCGCCGCCCCATTCCCCGTGGAACTTGTCGAGCAGGCGCTTGGCTGGGACTTTGCCGCTGGAGACGATCTCGTCCAGCGGGTTGAGGAACCCGGTTTCATTGTCGCCCGCGCTGTTCAGCTCCGCGCGCGCGGCAAGACCTGCACGGCTGATTGCCAGTACCTCAGCGGCGATATCGCGCAAGGTTCCCCCGCCGGGCAGCGGGGCATCGAGGCCCAGCTTTGGCACTGAGGCCCGCAAGGCCTCGCGCCCATCCATGTCCCAATCCTTGACCAGATCCCAGGCGGAATCGAGCGCGGTTTGATCATACAGCAGCCCAACCCACAGCGCTGGCAGCGCGCAGATCTTGTTCCACGGGCCGCCATCAGCGCCGCGCATTTCGAGGAAGCTTTTGAGGCGAACCTCTGGAAACGCAGTCGAAAGGTGATCGATCCAGTCACTTTCACGCGGCAGCTCACCGGGGAGCGCAGGCAGCTTGCCGGCCATAAAATCGCGGAAGCTTTGTCCGGCCGCGTCGATGTATTTGCCGTTGCGGTAAACGAAGTACATCGGCACATCGAGCATGTATTCGGCATAGCGTTCATAGCCAAAGCCATCTTCGAACACGAACGGCAGCATCCCGGTGCGCGCCGGATCGGTGTCTGACCAGATGTGGCTGCGATACGAGAGAAAGCCGTTGGGCTGGCCTTCGGTAAACGGCGAGTTGGCGAATAGCGCAGTGGCCAGCGGCTGCAGCGCCAGCGAAGTGCGGAACTTCTTGGCCATGTCGTCCTCGGAGGAATAGTCGAGATTGACCTGGATAGTGCAGGTTCGCAGCATCATGTCGAGGCCCATGGTGCCAACCCGGGGCATGTGGCGCAGCATGATCGCATAGCGGCCCTTGGGCATCACCGGCAGCTCATCCCGGCGCTTGTCGGGCCACATTCCAAGCCCGAGAAAACCCTTGCCAGTCTTCGCGCCGATTGCTTTCACCTGATCGAGGTGGCGGCCCGTCTCTGCGCAGGTCTGGTGCAGATTGACCAGCGGAGCGCCTGAAAGTTCAAGCTGTCCGGCTGGTTCCAGGCTGATCGCGCCGTCCTCGCCAGACATGGCTATGACGTTTCCGCCCTCAAGCACCGGTTCCCAGCCATATTCAGTCATCGCCATCAGCATGTCGCGGATGCCGCCTGGCTCGTCATAGGAGGGGGCGTGGTGATCGCCAGTGCAATAGACCAGCTTTTCGTGCTCGGTGCCGATCCGCCAGCGCTCACGCGGTTTTTCACCCTTGGCCATCGGGGCAATCAGTTGATCGCGGCTCTCGATCAAAGGTTCGTTGCTAATTGAAACCTGTTTAGTGCTCATTTTTTGCGGGGTAATGTTTTGTTAGCCTCTGCACCAGTCAAATTTTTCCAGTCACCGGAAACTGCCATCCACAAGGCTGTCGCGGCAATTGCCGCAGTTTCGGCGCGCAAGATTCGCGGGCCTAGGCTGATAGGACGTGCCTGAGGGTGATTGCGGATCGCGGCGCGCTCGGCCTCGTCGAACCCGCCTTCGGGGCCGATCAGCAATGCTGCGGGTCCGGGGCTGGCGGCAAAGGCGGGAGCCGCCGGTTCTCCGCTGTTCTCGTCGGCGAAGAACAGCACTCGGGAGGAGGGCCAATCGCGCAACAAGGCGTCCAGTTTTACCGGTGTGGCAAGGTCCGGCAGAGCGGTGCGGGCGCATTGCTCGGCCGCCTCGGTGACAATGGCGGCGGCGCGCTGCGGATTGAGCTTGTCAGCCACGCAGCGCCGGGTGATCACTGGCTCGATCCGCCGCACCCCTAGTTCGGTCGCCTTTTCGAGGATCAGATCGAAATTGGGCTTTTTGATGAGGGCGGGGCAGAGCGTGAAGTCCGGCACTTGCTCGCAGGGGCGCAGCAGAGTTTCAGGCGTCAGCACCACATCGCGCTTGCCCACTGAAACTACGCGCGCCGCCCATTCGCCGGTTAGGTTATCGCATATGATCACGATGTCCCCCGGCGATACGCGCATCACCTTGGCCAGATAATGTGCCTGCGGGCCGTCGATGGAGACAGCTACATCCGCCGCAAGAGGAGCGGCAACAAACAGGCGGGGCGCACTTTTGGGCGGCCAGGCGGGGGTGGCGGGCATGATGAGTGACTTAACCCAACCTATCCGTTTCGTCATCCTGAACTCGTTTCAGGACCCATTTCTCATCGGATTCGGATTTCTCCGGCGTGGAGCCGAATCCACCTTAAGGTCGCTTTGGTTTGAGGTTTTGCATCATTCTTGGAGCCGAATTATCGGCGCGATGGGTCCTGAAACGAGTTCAGGATGACGTGCAGGGGAAGGGGCGATATGGAGGACCATGCCCACCGACATCATCCCTGACACCCAGCACCGCAGCCTCATCTCCGCGCTGCCCCAGCCATTGCGCAATTACGCGCTGCTGGCCCGGTTTGACCGGCCGATTGGCTGGTGGCTGCTCTACTGGCCCTGTGCCTGGGGCGTGTTGCTGGCGGGCGGCGCGCGGCGCTGGGATTTGCTGGCGTGGTTGCTGCTGGGTGCGGTGGTGATGCGCGGGGCGGGGTGTGTCTATAACGACATTGTTGATGCTGATCTTGACCGGCAGGTGGCGCGAACAGCTGCGCGGCCACTGGCAAGCGGAGCGATTGGTAAACGCGCGGCGTGGCTTTGGTTGGTGCTGCTAAGCCTGATTGGCCTTGCTGTGCTGTTGCAATTGCGCTGGGAGGCGCAGATCGTGGCACTAGCCAGCCTGGCTCTGGTTGCGGCCTATCCGTTCATGAAACGGATTACCTGGTGGCCGCAGGCCTGGCTGGGGCTGGTGTTCAGCTGGGGGGCGCTGGTTGGCTGGACGGCCTTGCGCAGCGATCATCTGGAAGTGCTGGCCGCGCTTTACGTCGGGAGCATTTTCTGGGTGATCGGCTATGATACGATCTACGCCCTCCAGGACCGCGAGGATGATGCGCTGGTCGGGATCCGTTCCAGTGCTTTGCGGCTGGGAGCGCAGGTGCAGGGCGGGGTTGCGGGCTTTTATGGCATGGCTCTTGCCTTTTGGGGCATCGCTTTTTGGCAGCTTCGGCCGGACTTGCTGGCGCTTGCCGCTTTGTTGCCGCTGGCGCTACATCTGGGCTGGCAAGTGCTGACGCTGAATGAGAACGATCCCGATAACCCGCTCGCCCGGTTCCGCGCCAATCGCTTTGCCGGGCTGCTGATGGCGCTGGCCTGCTGGGTGGTGGGCAATGCGTGAGCATTGGATTTAGCAGTGGGAGAATGACGATGCGTCTGTTGTTGGTATTTGCTGGCGGTGCCGCCTTGGCGGGCTGTCAGCCTGAAGCGAACATGGATCCGGCCGTGCAGGAAACTCCGACAGCTCAGGCGGCAGCGGCACTGCAGGCGGCAGCCACTCCACCGGAGTCAGCGTCTTCCCCGGTCATCGAACGATACTTGGCGCTGGGTACGGAACCCTTCTGGTCGGTTGAAGTGTCCCCCGGCCAATTGCGCTATTCGACCCCGGAAGACATTCCCGGCGCAATTTTTGCAGCCCAGCGAAGCGTCGGCACCGGTGGCATCACCTACACCGGGATGTTCAAGGGCCAAACGGCCAGCTTGCGCATTTCGGACGGGGAGTGCAGCGACGGGATGTCCGACACGGTCTATGCCTATCGCGCTGCATTTACGCTGGCGGAAAAAATGCTGAACGGTTGTGCCCGGAAACGCTAGCTGTAGCTTACCACCTCGAACTCGATCCCGTCCCAGTCGAAGAAGTAGAACCGGCGTCCAGGTTCGTAGTCCATGTGGTTGAACGGCACGAGGCCCGCCGCGATGACCACCGCTTCGGCACCGTCGAGATCATCGACTACCAGTCCGATATGGTTGAGCGGCACGCCTTTGGCGAAGCCCTTGGTCGGCTCGTCATGGGTGTAGACCGCAAGGTAATCGCGCGCGTTGCCGACATGGATGGTCCAGCCGACCAGCTGCGAAGCCCCGCGCCAACGTTCGTGCCAGCCGCACAGCTGCTGGAGTAGCGCCGAGGACCGTTCAGGGTCACTGACGGTGATGTTGGCGTGTTCAAGAAAGCCCTGTGGCATGATGGAAACTCCTTTCGGTAAAGCGCTGAAAATGAACGGTCTGCCGATTTTTCGAATCAGCCGCATTGCCCATTGTGCAACCTCAAGCTAACTTGAGGTCAAGCAATTTTTGACGGGACGCGCAAATGGACAAGAATGATCTGCTGCCGATCGGCGAATTGGCGCGTCGCACTGGCCTCGCCGTTTCGGCAATCCGCTTTTACGAAGACAAGGGGCTGATCACCTCGCTGCGCACCAGCGGCAACCAGCGCCGGTTCCTGCGTTCGGACATCCGGCGGCTGAGTTTTATCCTGATCGCGCAGAAGCTGGGACTGGGCCTGGCCGAGATCGAGGTCGAGCTGGCTAAACTGCCGCAAGGGCGCACCCCCAGCCAGTCAGACTGGCAGCGGATCAGCCGCTCGATGCGGGTCCAGCTTGACGCCAAGATCCAGCTCCTCACCCGCACCCGCGCCAAGCTGGAAGAATGTATCGGCTGCGGCTGCCTCAGCCTGGCGCGCTGCCAGCTGTATAACCGCGATGACCGGGCCGGGTCAGCGGGTACCGGGCCGAGGTATGTGCTGGGTTAGATGCCGAGGACCTTGCGCAGCTCGGCATTGATCC
The DNA here is from genome assembly GCA_031419035.1 of Novosphingobium sp. GTDB lineage: Bacteria > Pseudomonadota > Alphaproteobacteria > Sphingomonadales > Sphingomonadaceae > Novosphingobium. The sequence continues at coordinate 12,358 of JANOKC010000030.1, forward strand.
GCGATTGCCAGCCGCGACCTAAAACACGAAAGCCTTCCAGAACCTCTGAGTCGAGACGAAGGGTAACCTGTTTTTTTGGATTGGCGCTAGGCGGCCGACCGGGCTTGGTCAGTGTGCCGTCGGCAGGGCGGATGAGTTTATCGCCATGATAGATGGCTGCACGGCGGAACTGGTCATCAGTCCATTCGGGAAGATCGTCATCATCCCACCCATCGATCAAATTTGCGTTGTTCTCTGTCATTACATTTTCTCATCGAAAAAATACGCATTCCGCCTTTGACTGGCGTCCATGCAAACATTACCAATCGCCCCAACAAAAAGCCGTATGTTAGGAACCGCTTTTCCAAATAGGGTTTTCGGTCATCTACTTGGACGACGTAAACTCCCTCCAAGACTCGAGGCGCATGAGCAAAATCCAGCCCACGGCGCTCAAGCGTCCATTGTCGCTTTGCTTCGTCCCATTCCAACTTCACAACCAATCCCTCACGCAGCCGCACGATGTGCGAATTGTTTGAGGCATTGCCCAACCGAAGTTGGTTTTAGAGGAACAGCATGCCGAGCTTAACCTGAATTCATTTAATGTAACTACAAAAAATGTCAACCCTACTCCGCCGCCAGCAATTCCTCAGCCGCCCCCAGATCGACACTCACCAGCCGCGAGATGCCCTGTTCGACCATGGTCACGCCGAACAGGCGGTGCATCCGGCTCATCGTTACGGCGTTGTGGGTGACGATCAGGTAACGGGTGTCGGTTTCCAGCACCATCGCGTCGAGCAGGTCGCAGAAGCGTTCGATATTGGCATCATCCAGCGGCGCATCGACTTCGTCGAGGACGCAGATCGGGGCGGGGTTGGTTAGGAACAGCGCGAAGATCAGCGCGATCGCGGTCAGCGCTTGTTCGCCGCCTGATAGCAGCGTTAGCGATTGCAGCCGCTTGCCCGGCGGCTGGGCGTAAATCTCCAGCCCCGCCTCCAGCGGATCATCCGAATCGACCAGCGCGAGATGCGCCTGCCCGCCCTCGAACAGCCGGGTAAACAGGCTGCGGAAATGGGTGTCGACCGCTTCGAAGGCGGTCCGCAGCCGCTCGCGGCCCTCGCGGTTGAGATTGCCGATCGAGCCGCGCAACCGGTGAACCGCTTCGGTCAGTTCGGCCTGCTCGGCGGTTGAAGTGCTGGCCCTCGCCTCAGCCTCAGTCAGTTCGTCCGCAGCGACCAGATTAACCGGACCGAGCCGTTCGCGGTCGGCGACAAGCCGGTCCATCGCGGCGGATTCCTCGCTGGCATGGGCGACGCTGGCGGCATCGAATTCAAACCGGCCGGCCAGCAGTGGTGGCGGGCACTGAAAACGCTCGCCTGAGATGCGGGCCATTTCCGCGCGGCGCTCTTCCTCGTTTTCGGCCCGGGCGGCGGCCCCGGCGCGGGACTCACGCGCAGTCGCCAGCGCTTCGTTGGCGGCGGCGAATGCGCTGTCAGCCCCGCGCACTGCCTCGCTCGTCCGGGACACTTCAGCTTCGGCCGCAGCCAGTTCCGTGCCCAGCCGGGTACGCACGGCATCGCCGGATTCGATTTCGCGGATCAGCGATGGAGGCTTGGCGGCGATGACAGTGCGCTCTTCGCTGATTTCTTCGAACCTGCGGCCCATTTCCGCAAGCCTTCGCGCGGCGTCGCCGGCGCGGACCTGCCAGCCTTTGATGTCGCCGCGCTGGGCATTGTTTCGTTCGCGCGCCACAGCAAGTGCTTGATCATGCGCGGCCAATCCTGCGGTAGCAGCTTGCAAGCCGCTGCGCGCGGCGTCGTGGCGGGCTTGCGCTGCGAGCAGCGCAGCGCGCCCGGTCTCTGGATCAGGTAGGGAGGCGCGCTTGGCCATGGCCGTATCGCGCTCGGCCTCAGCGATCATGCGCTGTTCGGCAAGCTCTGCGCCAGCAGCAGCAAGCTCGGTCCGGCGGGACTCAAGCTGGGAGCGAGTGGCCTCGGCCTGATCCAGCGCGCGCAGCGCCCCGCGTTCGCTATCGGCGGCCGCGGCAAGTGTGCGTTCCGCCGCTATGACTTCCGCTTGCAAACTCGCAAGCTCAGCCTGCGTTGCACTTTGCGTCGCCTCAGCTTCGCTGACCGTTGCCCGAAGCGGCGGGAGCAGTGCCTCCAGAGTGAAAAACCGGTTCTCTGCTTCCAGCCGTGCCGCCTCGACCGATCCTTCGCCGCGCGACACAAAGCCGTCCCAGCGGCGCAGCCGTCCAGCGCGGGTCACCAGCCATTCGCCTGGCGCCAGCGCACGGCCATCGTCGGCATCGGCAACATGCACCAACGCGAGCCGCGCGGCGAGCTGCGGCGGGCATTCGGGAACATGCGCTGCAAGGCATTCACTGACGGGCCGAGGCGCGCTGGCCCCGGTCCAGAAACGCCCGTCTTCATCTGCGGGTGCCGCGCCCAGCGGGGTGCGCGCATCGCGGCCCAGCACTGCGGCGAGCGCGCGTTCATAGCCCGGATCGGCGCGCAGCCGGTCAAGCGCTAGCGGCAGGCCGGTCTTGGCGCTGGCCTGCTTGGCGCGCATCTCGCGGTCGCGCTGGAGCGCGAGCCACTCGCGTTCCACACCGGCAAGATCGGCCCGCGCTGCTGCCAGAGTGCTGCCCGCTTCATCTCGCAGCAGCTGCAATTCAGCTTTGCGCGCGCTCTGCGTGTCAACTGCATCGCGCGCGCCAGCCAGCGCGAGCGTTGCGGCATCACGCGCGGCATTGGCCTGCGCCACGGCGGCATCGGGATTGCCTTCGCTGGCCAGCGCCGCCCGCAGCTCGTCCTGCCGGGTTGCTTCATGGATCAGCCGGTCGAGCCGCTGCTGCGCCGCCGCCAAGGCGGCTTCGGCGACCCGCCATTCTGCCTCGACCCCGGCCTGCGCGGCAGTGGACTGGGCAAATGCCAGCTCAGCCCCGCGCAGACTGCGGTCGGCATCTTCCAGCGCTGCAGCGATGATCGGACGGCGCTTTTCATCCGCCTCAAGCGCAGCTTCGCCTCCCGCCAGATCGCGCTCCAACCGGGCCAGCGCTTCGGCGGCATCGCTGGTCAGCCGATCGGCGTCGCCGCGGTCTTCCTCAAGCCTGATTTTCTGGCGATCAAGATCTTTCAGCCGTTCCTCGGCTGCCTCAAGTTGGCTGGTCAGCGATGCCATCCGGTGACCATGCGCTATGGCGTCGTCGCGCCGGTCAGCAAGAGTGTCGCGGGCCTCGGCCAGTGCCCGCGCGGCGGCGTGTTGTGCATCCTGGGCTAGCTTGGCAAAGCCTTGCGCCTCATTCACTCGCGCGTCGGCCGCTTGTGCTTCAGCGCGGGCAGCTTCGGCTGCAGCAGCGGCATCGCGCCAGCGGGCGAAGACGAGCCGGGCCTCGGTCAGTTTGATCTTGTCCGACAGCGCCCGATAGCGCTCTGCTGCGCGGGCCTGACGGCGCAGTCCGGTTATCTGGGCATCTAGCCCGGCCATGATGTCTTCGAGCCGGGCGAGATTGACCTCGGTTGCGCGCAGTTTCTGCTCGGCATCCTTGCGGCGCACATGCAGCCCCGCGATCCCGGCGGCTTCCTCCAGCATCATCCGGCGTTCCGCCGGCTTGGCCGCGATTACCGCGGCGATCCGCCCTTGGCTGACAAGGGCAGGCGAGTGTGCTCCGGTGGCGGCATCAGCAAACACCAGCGCGACGTCCTTGGCGCGAACATCGCGGCCATTGATGCGATAGGCGCTGCCTGCACCGCGCTCAATCCGGCGGACAACCTCCAGCTCCTGATCATCGTCACCTTCAGCATGGAGCACAACCTCAGCGAAATCGCGCTGCGGACGCTGGGCGGTTCCGGCAAAGATTACATCATCCATGCCGCCGCTGCGCATCGATTTGGGGCTCGATTCGCCCATCACCCAGCGGATTGCTTCGAGCAGGTTGGATTTGCCGCAGCCGTTGGGCCCGACAACTCCAGTCAGCCCCGATTCGATCCGCAGCTCAGCCGGCTCAACGAAGCTTTTGAAGCCGCTTAATTTGAGCCTTCTGATGCGCATGGCGCGCTCTAGTCCCCCGGGGCCAGTCGCGTCTAACGCGCGCCAGCTTTTTCAAGCTCTACCTTAAGGCCTTCCCAGGTGTTGGTTTCAACCTTCAGGCCATTGATGAGGAAGGTCGGCGTGCCTTCTATCTTCAGCTCTTCGCCTTGCTTGGTGGTGTTCTGGGCAAGCTTTTCGGCCTTGGCGGTATCGGCAAGACACGCATTGGCCTGATCGCGCGAAATACCGCGCGCGGCGAAGAATTCGGTAAGGCCGATCAGTTCAGCCAGCGCCGGGCCGCGCTTGGCAGGGGGCTGGCTCATGGCGGTTTCATAGCCTTGCTGGCCGGCGGCCTGGGCTGCTTCAAGCATGGCCTTCTGGTTGGCAAAGGCCTGATCTGTCAGTGCAAAAAAGCTTTCTGGGGCACCGCACTGGGTCAGCTGCGCGGCTGTCAAATCAATCGCGTCACGCACATAGTTGCGGAATTCAAAGCTAACCCGGCCGCTGGCGACGAAGTTGTCGCGCAGCAGCGCACTGCTCTTCTCTGAAAAGTCGGCGCAGTGCGAGCAGGTGAGCGAGCCAAACTCGATCAGCTTGATCGGGGCATTGGGGTTGCCCATCCGGTAGCCGCCTTCGGGGGTAACCACGACGGTATCAGACCAGATTTTTCCTGCTGGCGGCGCAATTTTGGCAATTGCTGCGCCGCTTGGTGCGCCAGTTTCAGTCGCTTCCTTGCCGCACGCGGCAAGACCAAGAGCGAGCGGAGCAATCGCAATCGCGAAGGCTATCCGGGTTGGTAAGGAGCGGTGAGGGGCGGGGGCGATCATGGCTGTGCAATCCTTGTTTGATAACGGCCTGGTTTGGTCCCGACCTTGTTTGATAACGAGCAAGCTAGACCAGCGGCAGGCATGTTTGAAGGGCGATTTTGGCACGATCCCCCCGATATTCCACAGGAATCGAATGGATATTAGGCTACATCCGCGCTTCGATCTGCGGCCGCAGCAGTGTCCAGTCATGCGTGCCAGATAGCAACAGATCGTTCAGCAGGAAGCTCGGCGTTCCATTCACACCCAATGCAGAGGCACCACTGGTCATTGTTCCCAGCCGAACGGCCATTGCCTGATCGGCAAGGCAACGATCGATGCTGGTCCGATCATAGCCGCGCGTTGCCATAATCTCATAGAATTTGAAGTCATTGGCGATAGCCCGGCTGCGGGCAAGCCGGTCACCAGTGGTCCACCGGGTTATCTGGGCCTGGGTTGGCTTGGCCAGCGGTCCGATCCACTTGGATTGGCTGCGCATCATTGCGGAGTGATTAAGGAAGAACTTCTCTTTCGGGCCGCAGTTGGTGAGCATCGCGACCGTCAGATCGACCGGATCACGCACCAGATGTCGCACCTCGACCGACAGCTTGCCATTGCTGACATAGGTCAGCCGCATCGGTCCATCGGCCTGCACTTCGAACTGCGCGCAATGCGGGCAGGTGTAGCTGACCTAGGTAACGAGCTTTGCCGCCGCTGCCGGATTGCCCAGCAGATGGCTGCCTGAAGGAAGCACAGCTACCGTCAGATTCCAGTTCCGCGCGGCGGGCTTGGTTGCGCCAACCAGGAGCAATGCGGCAAAGGCCATGCCGATTAAGCGGGTTGGTGACATGATACTAACTTTCATCCGTGGTTTGCGAGCCCAAGCTGCGGGCGAGTGATTCAAGCACCGTCCGCAGCTCTGGATCGCCAATATCGCGCAAGCTTTCGCCCAGCTCCATCGGAATCGGCCGAAGCGAAGGCGGCGCAGTGGTGGTCTTACCAGCAGGTGGCGGCTTAACCTCGCCTTGCCGAAGCTTGACCCGGGCAACGGCCTTGTAGCCGAAAAAGCGATTCACCCGTTCGATGATCTCGGGGATGACATGGCTGATGATAGGAGCATGAGCCGGAACCACCACCAGTTGAAGGATGCCATCAACCTTTTCGCCCGGGGGAAACCGGATTGCTTCGGGCACGCAGATCCGGGCGTGACGAGCGCCGACGATCTCGGGCCAGCGGGTCACAACACTCGATTGGACAAAACCGAACCGGCGAAATGCAGTTCGGCCGATTTGCGGCATCAGATCAGAAATCGCACGCGCCTGTCCGCCGCGTGGCCGCTCATACTGACGCGGCTCAATCGGCTTGCCCGGCTTGTCCGGCTTTTTGTCAGTTGGACCACGTTCCATTATGTCCTGCGCAATGCCATAGCGCAGCAATGGACGCCAGAGCCGAGACAATTTCCGACCGACTGCTTGGCTGGTATGATCTGCATGCCCGAAGCCTGCCATGGCGCAGTCCACCGGGATCATCTGCCCCTCATCCCTACCCCGTCTGGCTGTCAGAGGTGATGCTCCAGCAAACCACGACGGCTGCGGTCGCGCCCTATTTCACGCGATTTATGGAGCGCTGGCCGACCATCGAGGCACTGGCGGCGGCTGATGATGCAGATGTCATGGCGGCCTGGGCGGGGCTTGGATATTACGCAAGAGCGCGCAATCTGCTGGCCTGCGCGCGAGAAGTAGCTAAAATGAAAGGGAATTTCCCCACCGCCGAATCCGAATTACGAAAGCTCCCCGGCCTTGGCGCATACACCGCTGCCGCCATCGCCGCGATTGCCTTTGGGCAGCGGGCCGTCGTGATTGACGCCAACGTAACGCGGGTAGTGGCGCGGCTGTTTGCCATTGCCGAGCCACTGCCAGCCGCCCAAAAAGCAATCCGCAAACTGGCCGATAAAATCACGCCAGATCAACGCTCTGGCGATTTCGCGCAGGCGATGATGGACCTTGGCGCAATCATCTGCACATCGCGCAGCCCCCGCTGCCTGATGTGTCCATTGGCTGATCCCTGCCAGGCTCGCAGCGCTGATCCAGCGCAATTCCCTGTAAAACCAGTGAAAAAGCCCAAGCCGCAGCGCAAAGGCCGCGCATTCTGGATCGAGCGCGATGAGGCAGTGTGGTTGATCAGGCGAGCAGACAAAGGCATGCTGGGCGGGATGCGCAGCCTGCCCGATGATGGTTGGAATTCACGCGGCGACGGGGAAAAGGAGTTGCCGTTGGCCGGAGAGTGGGTTTCCGCTGGGCAGGTCAGCCACAGCTTCACCCATTTCGATCTTGATTTGCAATTGATGCTTTATTCGGGAAGCGATTGGGCTAGTCTGGACGGCGAAGCAGGTGATTGGTGGAGGTTGGATCAGTTGGAGCAGGCTGGTTTGCCCACACTATTTGCCAAGGCGACGCGCCTGATTCTGTCGTAAATCAATACTTTGGGAGAATGGATTTGTCGCAACTCGATCTTGCCATGATGTCACGTCGTTCACTGCTGAGCGGCGGAGCGCTGTTGGGAGCAGGGGCAGCCCTTGGCGCGATGCCGTTCGGGCGCCAACTGGCCTATGGCGCTGAAATTGCCGGGATTGAGGGTCAATGGCCAGCCGTCACCGCGTTCATCAATAAATATGTCTCGGAAAAGAAGGTCTCCGGCATCGTCGCAGCGATGGGCTGGGGGGCGGCGGCTCCTGGCTATATCGCTCGCGGAACCGAGGGCTTTGATGATCCGGACGCTGGCGGGCCCAACAGTCTGTTCCGCGCCTATTCGATGACCAAGCCGGTGACCGGAATGGCCGCGATGATGCTGATCGACCAAGGCAAGCTTGGCCTTGATCAAAGGCTTAGCGATTTCATTCCTGAATTTCGGTGGATGAAAGTAGCGATCGATCCCAAGACCAGCCTCAAAGGGCGGCGCGCGCGCAGCCCGATCACGATCCGCCACTTGCTGACCCACACGGCTGGATTCGGCTATGCCGGGGTAGGACAGGAACTGGTCAGCAAAGAACTCCTGCGGCTGGGCGTTACGCCGGCAGCGATATCGCGCTTCCCGATCCCGGGCATAACTGGCGGCCAGCCAACGCCCGGGCCGGAAGAATTCATTCGCCGTGCAGCTTCAGTGCCATTGTTGTCTGAGCCCGGCACGGCGTGGCACTATTCGATGAGCCTGGACATTCTTGGCATCGTTCTGGCGCGCGTCGCGGGAACCGCCAGTCTTGCTGAATTCCTGACCGAGCGAATGTTCTTGCCCGCAGGCATGACCAGCAGCTATTTTCAGGTTCCCGGCACCGAAGTGCCACGCCTGACCACCAATTATGGTCTGCTGGGAGGGCAAGCCATACCGATCGACCAGCCCAAAACCTCGATCTATCTCGACAAGCCAGCCTTTGCCTTTGGCGGCGCTGGCCTTGTCACCAGCCCGGCGGATTATGATCGCTTTCTGGAAATGGTTGCGATGGGCGGCATGGTTGGCGGCAAGCGCGTGATGAGCGAAGCAGCGGTCCGCATGGGCACGTCCAACCTGCTGCCTGCCGGTATCGACACCACGGGCACCTTCATAGATGGCGCGGGCAATGGCGCGGGCGGACGGGTTGGCCTTGGGGCTCAGGCAGGAACCTATGGCTGGGGCGGTGCGGCAGGAACCGCAGCCTTTGCCCACACCGGGCTGGGGCTGCGCGCTGGTCTGTTTGTGCAGTATATGCCTTCGGGTGCGCTGCCGATCCAGACCGATTTCCCCGGTGTGGTCCTGGCAGACCTTGCGGCGCGGCAGAGAGGCGCTTGACTGCGATGTTGGCATTCGCCGGAGCAGAGCTCGACCGGGCCGATCATATCCGCAGCGATCCGGCTGCGCTGGAGGCGCTGATGGACTGGCGGGCGCGGCTGCTCCAGCTGGATGGCCTTGACCCGGTGATTACGCCCGAAGGCGCGCTGGGCTGGGGCACGCTGGCTGACGTCGATCCCGAGGCCGAGCTGGTGTTCCTGGGTCTTCAAGGGACGCATGGCTGCTTTGCAGAAGTGCCGCGCGCGCTGAACGGCAGTGTAGCGCCTGCCAATCCACGGCTGTGGAGCGCAATGGCCGCGCTCGAACCGCAAGAGCTGGCCACCTATGGCGGCGCGCGCAGTCTGGTTGATTGGCATGCTCGCCATCGGTTTTGCGCGCGCTGCGGTAGCCCCACCAAGCTCGCCAAGGGCGGCTGGCAGCGCAATTGCACCGATGCAGTCTGCGGCGGGGAGCATTACCCACGGGTTGATCCGGTGACGATCATGCTGGTTGAGCATGACGGCAATCTGCTGCTGGGCCGTCAGCCGCGCTTTCCGCCCAAGCGGTTTTCAGCGCTCGCTGGGTTTCTGGAACCGGGCGAATCGATGGAAGAGGCCGTTGCGCGCGAGATTTTCGAGGAGGCAGGGGTTCGTGCCCGCGATGTCACCTATGTCGCCAGCCAGCCGTGGCCGTTCCCCTCGTCGCTGATGATCGGTTGCCATAGCTATACCGATGATCCGGCGTTGACGATTGACACCAATGAACTGGAGGAAGCCCGCTGGTTCACCCGCGCCGAAGTGGCGGATGCCATGGCGGCGCTGACCGAAGGCCGCGAGGACGGCGCCTTCATCGCCCCGCCGCCTTTCGCGGTGGCGCATCATCTGCTCAAATGGTGGCTTGCCCGATGACCGCAAAAGTCACCATCGACATTTGGTCGGACGTCATGTGCCCGTGGTGCATCATCGGCTATCAGCAGTTGCAAAAGGGGCTGGACCAGCTGGCGGGCGAGGTGGAGGCCGAAGTGCGCTGGCACGCCTTCGAGCTTAACCCGGACATGCCGCCCGAGGGTGAGGAGCAGGCCGGGCATATCCAGCGCAAATATGGCCGCACCGCCGAACAGGCCGCTGCGGGCCGTGAGCATATGCGCGGGATTGCCGAGTGGGCGGGTTACAGCTTCGACTATACCGGCCCGGGTGAGGCCCCGGCGGGGATGATGTGGAACACTTTTGCGGCGCACAAGCTGCTGTTGTGGACGCTGGCTACCGAAGGCCCGGAAGTGCAAACCCGCCTCAAACGCGCGCTGTTCGACGCGCATTTCCAAGCGCGGCGCAATGTTTCCGATCCTGATGTATTGGTAGAGATTGCAGAAAGCGTCGGCCTCAATCCAGACGCCGCCCGTACCGCCTTGTCGGATGAAGCCTTGGGCGAACTTGTCCGCCGCGAAGAGAGTGAGGCAATGGACATGAACATCACGGGCGTCCCGGCAATGGTCGTCAACGGCAAATTCATGATCCCCGGGGCGCAAGAGCCAGAGGTTTATGTCAACGCGCTGAGAAGGGTGGTAGCGAAAGGGGCATAGCGGCGGCTGCTTTCGACCAGATTAAGGCCCTCAGCTGACCCGAATTGTCGTTCAAAAGCCGCCGTCCATTCAGTTTTTGTCCTTGCCGTTTGACGACTGTCGCGACGTCAGTTCGGTCTTGATTAGCGCCATTGTCGTGGCAATGGTGGTGCGATGAGTATTCCCCGCGAGCATCATTTCTTGCCTCAGTTCTACACCGCTCGTTGGGCGAGCGGCGGGTCGATGGTTCGATACGTGCGTCCAAGGCCTAATGCGCCATTGCACTACAAAACAGTCGTTCCCAAGGCGATTGGCAAAACCCGAGATCTTTACGCTTACTCTGCGGGGGCCACAGAGGAAGAGCGGCAGCGTCTTGAAATGCAGTTTTTTGGGCCAATCGATCACCGAGCTGCTGAAGCCCTGCAAAAGATCGACGCTGGCCAACCTGGCTCGAATACCGACAAAGTCGGCTTGGTACAGTTCGTCCTATCGCTGCAATTCCGCAGCCCTAGTCGAATCGCGGACCTGAGAAGCGAACTTGCCGGGCGTATGACTGGGGTTGCTGATTTCGACGCTCACGACCCTGCGCATCAGACTATGATCGCTGACCACGTCAATGACCTGCTCTCCGACATGATTTCGTCGGAGAACATTGTTCGCATGGTAGCCGGCATGAAAGCCTTTCGCATCGACGTCGACGCAAAGCATAAGCTCCTGACGTGCGATCTCCCGCTGATGATGTCGCAAGGTATCGCCCAGCCGCAGGGCTTTCTCATGTTCCCCTACTCGCCTCACCGTCTGGCGATCTTTGCCCATGACGCGAAGGTGGCAGCGGCTTTTTCGACTCAGGAACCAAACGTTCTAGCGAAGGGTCTCAATGACGCGGTGGTCCGGCAAGCAAGGGAATTCGTCGTCGCCGCCGACTCTTCTTCGAAGCGCTTCGTCGAAAACCGATTCCTGAAAAACCCTGAACCTATACTCGGCGATGGCATGATGCGTTGGAAGGTGCCCTGAAGACCACTTCTTCCGGCGATGACGACAATATCGTAACACTGCGCGGGGTCCGTGGATGACCGGTGTCTTGCGATTAAATGTCGGCTATCACGGATTAGCTACCAAAACCAGCCTGTCCGGACTCCACAACAAGCCAGCCGTTCGCACGAACTCAAACCAGCCCCAACTTCGCCAATTCCCCCGCCAGCCGCCCCGGCATTGCCTCGCCCGCATCTTCGCCCTCGGCAAGATCGCGCGGAGCGTCGGCGTCTTCGAGATAGCGCCAGCCCTGATGGGCGCGGCGGGGGATGGGGTAGAGGTCGATCAGGCGCGCGGCGATCACGATATGGGTCTTGCCGCCCTCGGCCGGCTCGAACCGAAGGATCGGGGAGCGCATGACCAGCTGGCCCTTGAAGATCCAGAACAGCGATCCACCGATCATCTCGGCATGCCGCTTGGGCAGATAGCGCGTGGTAAGCAAAGCCTCCTCGCCCCTTGTGGAGAACCAGCTTTTCATATCCTCGAGCGATTTGGCCCCGAAGGCAACTTTGGTGAGGTGGAGCGTCACGGCTTAGAAGTCCCCCTCCCGCTTGCGGGAGGGGTTAGGGGTGGGTAAATTTGTGTGATCTGGGTGCGACGGATGATTTGTCAGACTGACCCACCCCCAGCCCCTCCCGCAAGCGGGAGAGGGGAAAGTCACGATAAATCCATTCGGTAATACCATCACCCCACCAGCCCGCTCGCCACTGCCAGTCCGAGAAACACGAAGAAGCCCATCGAATCGGTGATCATCGTCACGAATACGGATGACGCCACCGCCGGGTCCTGATCGAGCCGATCGAACACCACCGGCACGATCACGCCTGCCAGCCCCGCCGTGATGATGTTGATGATCACTGCTGTGCCGATCACCAGTCCCAGTAGCGGGTTCTGGAAGAACAGCGCAGTCGCGATCCCGATCAGCATGGCAACAGTGCTGCCGTTGAGCAGCGCGACGCGAATCTCGCGCCACAGGATGCGGCGGGTATTGGACCGGGTCAGCTGGTTGGTGGCTAGCGCGCGAACGGTGACCGCCATGGTTTGAGTCCCCGCATTGCCGCCGATCGAGGCGACCATCGGCGACAGCGCGGCGAGCGCGACCAGTTTTTCGATCGCCCCGCCGAAACTGGCGATGATCGTCGCTCCCAGCAGCGCGGTGACAAGGTTGGCGATCAACCAGCGGACCCGGCTGACATAGGTATCGCGGATTGGCTCGTTGATGTCGCCATCGCCCGCGCCCGACAGCAGCAGCGCATCCTCGCCAGCTTCTTCCTGGATGATGTGGACTACGTCATCGACGGTAATCTGGCCGACCAGGCGCCCGGCATCATCGACCACGGCGGCCGAGATCAGCGCGTATTTCTGGAACCGCAGCGCGACTTCTTCCTGATCCATCTGCACCGGGATCAAGGTCTGGTCGCGCTTCATCACATCGGTCAGCGCAACATGGCGTGGGGTCCGCAGCACCCAGCTCAGTTGGCACGAGCCCAGCGGTCGGTGTGCCGGATCGACGATGAAAACTTCCCAGAATTCGTTCGATAGCTCGTTGTCTTCGCGCAGGAAATCGATCAGATTGCCGACCGTCATATGCTCACCGACCGCGACAAAATCGCGGCTCATCAGGCGCCCGGCGGATTCTTCAGGGTAAGCCAGCGCGCTTTCGATCGCGGCGCGATCTTCCGGCTCCATTTCGGCGAGGACGGCCTGCTGGTCGTCCTCGTCGAGATCCTCGAGCATCGCCACCGCATCATCGGTGTCGAGCTGTTCGGCGAGATCGGCGACGGTCTCGGCGGGCAGCGATTCGACCAGCAGTTCACGGACGTGATCGTTGAGCTCAGCGATAACCTCGCCGCCCATCAGATCGGAAATCGCCTTGGCCAGTGGCGCGCGTTCATCCGCATCGAGAAGCTCGAACAGATCGGCGATGTCGGCCGGGTGGAGCGGTTCTACCAGGTCATAAACCCGGTCAGTCTCGCCCTGGTCCAGCGCATCGCGCACGCGGCGGATGAATTCGGGTTTAAGGCGGTTCTCTTCGTCGAGCGACTCGCTTTGACGCGGCTCGGAGACCACAAAAGCGGCGTTATCAAGCAGTGTCAGGTCGCGTTCTTCGGGAGTCATTCGAGCGAGGTCTAGGCCGGTCGAACACAAAAGCAACCGGGGGTAGGCAGGCGGGCGTGACTTTGTCCCAAACCTCCCTATATCGGCCCGCGAAATTCAGGAGATTCCCCATGGTTGATAAACTTACCCTTACCCTCGATAGCGGCGACGTTGTCATCAAGCTGCGCTCAGATCTTGCCCCCGGCCATGTCGCGCGGATCAGCGAGCTGGTTGGCGAAGGTTTTTATGACGGGGTGAAGTTCCACCGCGTTATCCCCGGCTTCATGGCGCAGGGCGGTTGCCCCGATGGTACTGGCATGGGCGGCTCGTCCAAGCCCGACCTTCAGGCCGAATTCAACGCCGAGCCGCATGTTCGTGGCACCTGCTCGATGGCCCGCACCAGCGCGCCGAACTCGGCCAACAGCCAGTTCTTCATCTGTTTTGATGACGCGAGCTTCCTCAACAATCAATACACTGTTTGGGGTCAGGTTGAGAGCGGCATGGAACACATCGACGCTCTGCCCAAAGGCGAACCGCCGCGTGAGCCCGGGAAGATTATCAAGGCCACTGTTGCCTAATCGCGCTAAAGCCCCGCCTTCACCAGCCAATCATGGAAGATCCGCACACTGCGCACTTCCAGTGCGCGAGGGCGGCAGATGAACCAATAGCTGTAGGGGCTTTCCACTTCGATATCGAACAGCCGGGTGAGGCGGGTGTCGCGGGCGCGGGTGAAGTGATCGTCATGCATGATCGCTATGCCAAGGCCATTGGCAGCGGCATCAAGGATCAGCTGGCCCGAATCGTAATGGTCGATCGCGGCAGGTTCAAGATCAGACGCCCCCATCGCCCGCTTCCAGGCCACGAAGCTGTCGGGCAGCTCGTTGTGGATCAGAAAGGTCTGGCGTGAGAGTATGGTGATGTCCGGCACCGGACCAATCTCTTCGGCGAGTGTTTTTGAGGTGATCGCATAAACCTGATTGTGATCAAGCCGAACTGCGTGGAACGAAGGGTCCGGCGCGCCGACCAGTACAAAGGCCGCGTCCAACGTATCGCCCACCCGCGTTTCCATATGCGGGCCAGTGTCAATATCGATGTGCAGGCGCGGGTGCTGCTTGCGAAGTTCGGGCAGGCGCGGAAACAGGCGTTGCGATCCGAACAGCGGGGGTACGCCCAGGTGCAGGCGCAGCACGCGGCTATCTTCAACCTGGCTCTCTACCGCAGCGGCAAGCTCGTCGAACCGGGGGCTGACAGCATCATAGAAGGCCAGACCATCGTCGGTCAGCTTCATCGCCTGATGCTGGCGGGTGAACAGCCGCTTGCCGATGAACTCTTCCAGCGCGGCGATCCGGCGTGACAATGCCGAAGGGCTGAGTCCCAATTCATCGGCTGCTGCCCGGGCAGAGCCCAGACGGACCACGCGAACAAAGGCCTCGATAGCGCGAAGTGGCGGCAGGCGGCGGATTGCCACGCCTATTGGCTCAACATTTCGGTATCAACCGGTGGGTGGAGCCGCAGCCTCGTCACGTGGCGTGCATTGCCTGCGGTCACTTCAATCCGCCAGCCGCTGTTATGCTCAAGGATGGTGCCGACGGGCGGGACCTGCTCGGCTAGCAAGAAGGTCAGCCCGCCCAGTGTATCTACCGCCCCCTCTACCTCGGCGAGGCGCGGATCAATTCTCTCGCCAACTTCCTCCAGTTCCACTCTAGCATCGGCATCCCACATCCCGCCTTCCAGCGGAAGGATCAGCGCAGTCGGGGCGTCATCGTGCTCGTCTTCGATTTCGCCGACGATCTCTTCGACCAGATCTTCGATGGTGATGATCCCGTCGGTGCCGGAGTATTCGTCTACAACAACCGCCAGATGGACCCTAGACGCGCGCATATCGGCCAGCACATCCAGCGCGCCGCGCGCCTGCGGCACAAACAGCGGCTGGCGCATCAGGCTGGTCCAGTCTTTGGGTGGTGCCTTGCCGCTGGCTAGATAAGTGAAGACGTCCTTCATCAGCATCATGCCAACAATTTCGTCGAGCGTTTCACCGTGGACCGGAACGCGGCTGTGGCCGTGCTCGGCAAAAGCGGCGATCACTTCGGGCCAGCTGGCGGAAGCGGGGATAGCGATGATCTCGCCGCGCGGAATCGCGACATCATCGGCATCATGCTCGCTGAAATGGAGCAGGTTCCGCAGCATCTGCCGCTCAATCGGAGAAAGGTCGCCCTTGGCCGAAGGCTCGGCATCTTCCTCATGATCATCTATCGCCTCTTCGATCTGCGCGCGCAAAGATTGATCGCCCTCGCCCACGAACAGGCGTCGAATCATCCGCCATAGGGATTGCCTACTGTCTGGTTCTCCGGAACCAGCTTCGCTGTATCGGCCATTGTCGGCCATGGTATTGGTTAATCCTCGTGAAGTTCGTCTGCGTCGCCATATGGGTCGGCGATGCCTATTAGGGCAAGTGCCTTTATTTCCAGTGCCTCCATCGCGGCGGCGTGCTCGGGCGAGATTTCATGGTCATGGCCGGCAAGGTGAAGCAAGCCGTGGATAATCAGATGGGCCGTGTGGGCTTCAAGGTTGATGCCCTTTTCAGCCGCCTCTCGGGTGCAGGTTTCCAACGCGAGGGCAATGTCGCCAAGCAGTTCGGGCGGGCCATCCTTGGCAAGAGCGAGCAATTCCGCGCGCTCCAGCATCGGGAATGACAGAACATTGGTCGGTTTATTTTTGCCCCGCCATTCGCGGTTAAGGGCATGAACATCGGCGTCATCTGCAAGTAGGATGCTGATGGACAGGCGCGGATTGGCGAGCTCGGGAGCCACATTGTGGACTGCGCGGGTCGCGCTGCGGGCTAGGGCTTCCCAATCGACTTCGGCATTCCAATCGGTACCGACATCGCATTCAACCATTATTTCCCAGTCGGGGATGTGAAGGGCCATGCCTAGGAACCCTTGCCCTCATAAGCCTCAACAATACGCCCAACAATCGGATGCCGCACCACATCGGCCACGGTGAACCGCGTCACTGCTATCCCATCCACACCTTCAAGCCGCTCAACCGCATCTTTCAGCCCGCTCATTGCATCGCCGCCTGGAATGTCGACTTGCCGGGGATCGCCGCAGACGACCATCCGGCTGTTCTGGCCGAACCGGGTGAGGAACATCTTCATCTGCGCTGGCGTGGTATTCTGCGCTTCATCGAGGATCACGAAGGCATCGGCCAGTGTCCGCCCGCGCATAAAGGCGATCGGGGCAACTTCGATCTCGCCGCTGGCAAGGCGTCGCTCCACTTGCTCGGGCGGCATGCAATCATACAGGGCATCATAGAGCGGGCGCAGATAGGGATCGACCTTCTCCTTCATGTCGCCCGGCAGGAAACCAAGCCGCTCTCCTGCCTCGACGGCGGGACGCGAGAGGATCAGGCGCTGGACGCTGCCGGTGATCAGCTGGCTGACCGCCTGCGCCACCGCGACATAGGTCTTGCCGGTGCCTGCCGGGCCCAGTGCGAAGATGATGTCGCGGCTGGCCAGCGCGCGCATATATTCGATCTGCATGGCGCTGCGCGGGACAATGGTTTTTTTGCGGGTGCGGATCATGATCGGCGGGGCGTCATTATCGCCGATGATGATCCCCTCCAGCGTTGGCTCAGTGGACATCGCGATCAGAGATTCGACCGCCCCTGCATCGAGTTCCTGACCCTGTATCAAGCGCTGATGCATGCCCTTCAGCACTTCGCGGCCGCGGGCCACTTCATCCTCGCCGCCCTCAATCTGGATCCGGTTGCCGCGCGCTGAAATATAGACACCAAGGCGGTTCTCGATCTGGACAAGATTGGCGTCAAACTGGCCGAACAGCGCGCCGAGCACGGATGGCTCATCAAACTCGATCTCTGCTCTGCTCCGCTTGGGCTCAATGCGGCGTGGCTGATCGGGTCGATGTTGCGCCGGTTCATAGACGCGAGCTGGTTTGCGAGCCATGCGCTCCTTTCATGTGTGGCCATCAAAACGGGCCGACTCGCAAGATACGCTTCGCAATGTGACGTGCAAGTTGCAGTTCCAAACTACGCAGTGGAAATCGTCCCGGCGTGGATAAGTTGCAACAGTTCGGCTTGCAGCGAATTTGGCCCGGCAAAGGTAAGCCTGACCGAAACCAGATCGCCGATCGCGGCATTGCCCTCAAAATGCACCGTTTGCAGCCAGGGCGATTTTCCAAGCCATTGGCCGGGCAGCTTGCCAGCCCGCTCAACCAGCACCTCGCAAATCCGCCCGACGCAGCCCTGATTAAAGACAAGACCGCCTTGCTGTAGCGCGGCCTGCAGGCGCTGGAGCCGTTCGTCCATCACCTCTGTGGCTATCTGCCAGTCCATCGTGGCTGCCGGGGTGCCGGGTCGCGGACTGTATTTGAAGCTGAAAGCTTGCACATAACCTACTGTATTAACAAGAGAAAGAGTCTCTTCAAATTCGGCCTCAGTCTCACCCGGGAAGCCGACGATGAAATCGCCCGACAGGGCAATATCGGGGCGCACCGCGCGGACCCGATCGAGCACGCTGAGATAGCTTTCGACCGTGTGGTTGCGGTTCATCGCTTTCAACACCCGGTCGCTGCCTGATTGAACCGGCAGATGCAGGTAGGGCATCAGCTTGGTCACCTCGCCATGCGCGGCAATCAGGGCTTCTGTCATGTCATTGGTGTGGCTGGTGGTATAGCGGATGCGGGCTAGCCCTGGGATTTCGTCCAGTGCGCGAATCAGGCTATCCAAACCCACCTTGCGACCCTTGCCAACTTCGCTGGCCCAGGCGTTGACGTTCTGGCCAAGCAGAGTGATCTCGCGGGCACCAGCTTTAACCAATCGCTTCGCTTCATCAACCATATCATTGAATGGACGTGATATTTCGGAACCGCGTGTGTAAGGAACTACGCAATAGGTGCAGAATTTGTCGCACCCTTCCTGAACCGTGAGGAAGGCGGATGTGCCGGTTTTGCGGCGCGGTGGCAGGGTTTCGAACTTGGTCTGCGTCGGCATTTCGGTGTCGACCGAGCGGCGTCCAGCCACGGCTTCATCCAGCATCTGCGGCAAGCGGTGATAGGCCTGCGGACCGACCACCATCCGCACCTGCGGGGCGCGGCGCATGATCTCCTCACCCTCGGCTTGGGCAACGCAGCCAGCAACTGCGATCAGCGGGATCGAGCCATCCGCGCTGCGGATCCGGCCGATATCGGAAAATACCCGCTCGCTCGCCCGCTCGCGTATATGGCAGGTGTTGAGCACCACCAGATCGGCCTCCGTGCCATTGGGCGAGGGCGTCAGGCCCTGCGCGTCCAGCAGCTCTGCCATCCGCTCGCCATCATAGACGTTCATCTGGCAGCCGAAGCTTTTGACCCGGTAGGTCTGTGGGGGAGGGATGGGGTTCATAGGCTGCGGCGGATAGGGCAATGTCGCGCCAGAGTGAAGCAACTCGTCGTCCCCGGCTTTACCGGGGACCGCTGGCCTCGTCGATACGAGTGCGGAATGATGAGGCCAGCGGTCCCGGATCAAGTCCGGGACGACGTTAGCTCGTCAGTCGTTGCAGCAACGCATCTCTCGCCGATGCGGCCATTGCCTTGCGATTGGCGAGCTGATCTCCTGCCAGCACCGGAAGGAAATGGACTGTCACCACCAATGCGCGCCCGCGCGCCATGATTCGCTTGAAATTGTCGAGCCCGTGTTCATCACCGACCCAGGCGATATCCGCTGCGTCCGGTCCGTAATCGAGCAGTACAGGCTGGATTGCGATCCCCGGCGGAACCGGATCGAGCGCGGAAAGCAAAGAGCTCTTGAACGGTAATAGCCCGGTGCCATCGCTGGTGGTTCCTTCGGGGAAAATCGTCAACGCTCCGGTGTCCTTGATCGCCGCGCGCACCGCCGCCACCTGATCGGCAACGCTCGCAGGATCGTAACGCGCAACGAACACGGTGTCATTCATCGCGCAAAGCCATCGCAGAAATGGCATCGTGGTGAGACCGTCATGGCCAACGAAGGCGCTGCCCGTGGTCGCGGCAATGGCCGGAATATCCATCCAGGAAACGTGGTTGGCGAGCAGGAAGGCTCCGCGATGGACCTTCTCGCCCCTGACTCGCAGTTCTACTCCTGCGATCCATGAAATCCCCCCCAGAAACACGCGTGGCAGGGGATTGCGCAGGTCCAGCGCCCGGCAGAAGTAATAGAGCGGAACGCAGGCGATCAGCAGTGCAGCCATGGCCAGAACGCGGGTGACGATCCGGGCCCAGCCGATCAGCGGAATCGAGATTGGCTGAGCAAGCGCGATGGCCATGGACGCGCGTTAACCCTCGCGGTCCAGGCGGACGCCGTATAGTTCCATCCGGTGATCAACCAACCGATAGCCCAGCTTCTCGGCAATCTGGCGCTGGAGTGCTTCCAACTCAGGATCGACGAATTCGACGACTTTGCCGGTTTCAACATCAATCAGATGATCGTGATGAGCCTCTGGCGCTGCTTCGTAGCGAGCGCGGCCATCGCCGAAATCGTGGCGCTCAAGGATCCCCGCCTCCTCAAACAGCCGCACTGTACGATAGACGGTAGCGATCGAAATGCGGGGGTCTTGTTCAACGGCGCGGGCATGCAATTTTTCCACATCGGGGTGGTCATCGCTTTGCGAAAGCACCCGCGCGATGACGCGGCGCTGCTCGGTAATGCGAAGCCCGCGCTGCGCGCAAAGCGCTTCAATATCGATCGGATGGTGCACGTTTCGTCCGGAAAAATGAAAAGCCTCGCCAAGTCATAGCTTGGCGAGGCGATTCTACAACCAATTGCGGTGAAAGGTGGTTCAGGCCGCTTTGGGCTTGCGGCCGCGCTTCTGGCCCGGCTTGCGGCCGAGGCCGATCTTCTTGGCCAGCTCGCGGCGCTTTTCGGCATAGTTGGGGGCGACCATCGGATAGTCCGACGCCAGTCCCCAGCGGGCGCGATATTGATCGGGCGTCAGATTGTAATGCGTCATCAGGTGACGCTTGAGCATCTTCAACTTCTTGCCGTCTTCCAGGCAGGTGATGAAATCGGGCTTTACCGACGAACGGATCGAAACCGCTGGTTCGGGCAAAACTTCCGGTACTGCTGCAACCTGACCTAGTCCGGCAAGTGCGCCATAGACGTTGGTGATCAGCACCGAGAGGTCGCTTACCGCGACACTGTTGTTGCTGACATGCGCGGCTACAATATCCGAAGTAAGCGTGATAAGTGTTTCGTTCATGTCGCTCAAAGTCGAGTCCATGATATATCCTTCTATAGTTAAGTGCGACCCCACTAATGAGGGTTCCGGGTTCATTTATTGAGCCTCGGCAGAAATTTCCTAAGCCTGCCTCAAATCGAATACAAGTGGAATTAAACTCGGTTTGGCGGCATTTTCGCTATCTGCACAACAAGCCCCAATAGTTTGTTCGGCGCGACTATTTGATATCCCGGGCGAATGTAATCGCATCCAGCCATTCGCCTGTCCCGGTGCGATAATAGTTGGGCCGGCGGCCAATCGGCAAAAACCCCTGAGCGATGTAAAGCCCTTCAGCGGGATTGCCCTGTCGCATTTCCAGCAGCAGCCGCAAAGCACCTCGCGCATGGGCACCGGTGCTAAAGGAAGCGAGCAACCGGGTCGCAAGCCCGCTGCGCCGATATTGCGGCGCCACTGCCAACAGCAGCAGCTCTTCTTCTTCCACTCCTTTGCGTGACAGGAAAAACCCTGCCGCTGCTTCGCCAGGGGCAGGCATTTTGCCAGCAGTGTTGATCAGCCCATAGTGAGAATTGCCCAGGACCAGCGAATCTTCCAGCTGGCGGCGCGACCAGGCCTCGCCAAACGCCGGATCGAAGGCAGTGGCCATGATCGTCATGATCTGGTCGAGATCATCGTTCATAGCAAAATCTGCGGCAGTTTTGCGTCAGGAGCTCGGCCATAGAGCGGTGCGGGCCCCGATTGAAGGGCTTGCGGCTTGAGCAGGACGAAATGCCGAGCATCGGGCAAGATGGCCAGCGCCTCTCCCGATCCGCGCAGCGCCACCAGCGCCTCAGCCTGAGTGCCCGCCACTAAACCAGCAAAGCATTGGTCCGCTGCCGCCTGCGGGGTCAACGATGCGATCGGACCAAGCTCTTCCCCATCGGCATCAAACGCCTGGACGAACCACTCGCCGTGCCCGCCGGTCATCGCCGCAATTGCGGGCTGATCTCCGCGCTGGTTGCGGGCCATGGCAGCGATCAGGTGCAATGTTGGATATCCCACCAGTTCAGCGCCCCAGACAAAGGCGAGGGCTCGGGCGGCGGCCAGGCCGACGCGTACTCCGGTAAAACTGCCCGGCCCGACGGCAACCGCGATTCGCGCCGCCTTGCCCTTGCCCGGCAGCGCCGCGATCATCGGTACCAGCTGTTCGGCATGGCCGCGGCCAAGCACGCGGTATTCGCCGCCGATCAGCGCGCCTTCGTCAAACAAGGCAACCGAGCAGGCCTCGGTCGCGCAATCGATCACCAGGGTTCGCATCGTGCGGCCAGTTAGGCGTCAGGCAATCCGATTGAAAGCATCGAAATCAGGGCGCGGGCTGCGCGCAAAGATCGATGCCGGATCGCCATAACCCAGCGTCGATATGAAATTTGACTTCACTCGGGGTGTCTCGGTGAAGAACGCGGCGTCGACAGCCTCGTTACTGAATCCCGACATCGGTCCGGTATCCAGCCCCACCGCGCGTGCCGCCATAATGAAATAGCCGCCCTGCAGCGTTGAATTGCGCATCGCGGAAATTTCCTTGAGCGGCTCGTTGCCCTCAAACCAAGCCTTCGCATCAGCGTGAGGGAACAGCTCAGGCAGATTCTCATGGAAATCGAGGTCCATGCCGATGATTACCGAGACTGGCGCCTTGAGGATCTTTTCGGCGTTGGCGGGCAGACAGAGCCCAGCGAGCTTTGCCTTGGCCTCGTCACTCACCACCCACACCAGCCGCGCCGGGAGCATATTGGCCGAGGTCGGCCCCATCTTCATCAGTTCCCAGATCGCGTGAAGCTGCTGCGTGCTCACCGGTTGGTCGAGATAACCATTATAGCTGCGGGCGGTGCGGAACAGCTGATCGAGCGCAGCGTCGGATAGCGGCTGGGACATGGATTCTCCGGAATTGTCAGCGGATTCAGGCAGCGCGCACTTCGCTCACTTCGGGCACATAGTGCTTTAGCAGTCCCTCGATCCCATTCTTCAGCGTCGCGGTGGAGGAGGGGCAGCCCGAACAGGCACCCTGCATCTGGAGATAGACCACACCCTCGCGGAAACCGCGATAGATAATGTCGCCGCCATCATTGGCGACTGCCGGGCGGACCCGGGTTTCGATCAATTCCTTGATCTGCGCAACAATTTCGGCCTGCGCTGGATCATCGCCGAAATCGTCGTCCTCGGCCGGAACGACAATCCCGCTGGCGTCAGGCCCGGAAAACAGCGGCGCCTGGCTGACGAAATGATCGAGCAGGATGCCCACAACCTGCGGCTTGAGCTGGCTCCAGTCTGCCCCCGGCGCAGCGGTCACCGAGATGAAGTCTCCGCCATAAAACACGCCGGTCACATCCCCCAGATCGAACAGCGCCTCGGCCAGCGGCGAAGCCTCCGCCGCCTCGGGCGAGGTAAACTCGCGGGTGCCGGACAGCATCACTTGCTCGCCGGGGAGGAATTTCAGCGTCGCCGGATTGGGCGTGGTTTCGGTTTCTATGAACATGATGGAGTGGATGTAGGGAAGGGGGCGGGCAGGGGCAAGGGGCAGGGCGTGCCATTGATCAGCGGCGGCGAATGAGCCGGGGACATGCCATTGCGTGTCCCCATCTGGCGGTGCGGGCAGGCGATGCCTTGTCAGACGGGCAGATGGCCGGGGTGAGCGCTTGTTTCATGCAGGCGAGGTGTTACAGATTGGGAGCTAAGTAAAGTGTCACCGTAATTTAAATAGTGCACTGTTGTCTAATTGATTGCCACATCCTCTTTTCCTTTCATCTTTCTGTTTGCCCGATCACCAACGGTTGTCTTCGAGGTCTGCGAACGGCTTTGGAGCCTTTGGGGGTTCGAGCCTTCATGATTGCGGTCA
>JANOKC010000031.1:0-8046 GCA_031419035.1 Novosphingobium sp.
AGCTTCAACAATACGATGATTACCATCACCGACGCTCAGGGCAATGCCATCAGCTGGTCTTCGGCCGGCACGATGGGCTTCAAGGGTAGCCGCAAGTCGACACCTTATGCCGCCCAGGTTGCCGCCGATGATGCCGGCAAGAAGGCTGCGGAACACGGTGTCCGCACGCTTGAGGTTGAGGTCAAGGGCCCCGGCTCGGGCCGTGAAAGCGCCTTGCGTGCACTTCAGGCGGTTGGTTTTACCATCACTTCGATTCGTGACGTGACGCCGATCCCGCACAACGGTGTGCGGCCTTCAAAGCGTCGCCGCGTCTGATCAAGTCTTTGTGGCGGGGCATCAGCCTCGGCGCAGTTTAGGGTCGGTCGCAACTCCGCTTGGAGAAGCAGATTGGCCATGCCAGATTTAACCTTAGGGGAAGTCCATGTCCGTCAACATCAAGAACTGGCAGGAACTCAAGAAGCCCAACACCCTCGAGATCCGGGCCGGAAACGACCCTAAGCGCCGCGCGACCTTTGTCGCCGAGCCGCTCGAGCGGGGCTTTGGCCTGACACTGGGCAATGCGCTGCGCCGCGTGCTGCTCTCGTCGCTGCAAGGTGCTGCAATCACCTCGATCAAGATCGAGAACGTGCTGCACGAATTCTCCTCGCTCGCCGGAGTGCGTGAGGACGTGACCGATATCGTCCTCAACGTGAAGCAAATCGCGCTGCGTATGCAGGGCGAAGGCCCCAAGCGCCTTCAGCTTTCGGCCACTGGCCCGGGTGAGGTCAAGGCTGGCGACATCGTCGTTTCCGGCGACATTGAAGTGCTGAACAAGGATCTTGTGATCTGCCACCTTGATGAGGGTGCGACGCTGAACATGGAGCTGACTGCCGATAGCGGCAAGGGCTATGTCCCGGCTGTGGCGAACCGTCCGATTGATGCGCCGATCGGGCTTATCCCGATCGACTCGCTCTATTCGCCGGTGCGTCAGGTCAGCTACAAGATCGACAATGCCCGCATCGGGCAGGAGCTCGACTTCGACAAGTTGAACCTGACCATCGAAACCGATGGTACGGTGACCCCAGAAGACGCCGTGGCTTATGCCGCGCGCATCCTCCAGGACCAGCTTTCGTTGTTCGTCCACTTTGAAGACGCAATGCCGGTTGGCACATCGCCGATGATCGGCATGGCAGCGTCGGTGCAGAGCGACGACAGCGACACCAACCAGCTCAACCGTTACCTCCTCAAGAAGGTCGACGAGTTGGAACTGTCGGTCCGTTCAGCCAACTGCCTCAAGAATGACAACATCATCTATATTGGTGATCTGGTCCAGAAGACCGAGGCCGAGATGCTTCGCACGCCAAACTTCGGCCGCAAGTCGCTTAACGAGATCAAGGAAGTCCTGAGCTCGATGGGCCTGCGCCTTGGCATGGATATCCCTGGCTGGCCGCCAGAAAATATCGAAGAGATGGCCAAAAAGCTTGAGCAGGAACTGCTGGGCTGACGGAAGACCGGCGAGCGACCGTCCTCGCCAGGACCGGGGTACCTGATACGGCCCCCTTACGAACGGAGTACTAGAAAATGCGTCATAAACACGGCGGCCGCAAGCTGCAGCGTACCTCGGCCCACCGCATTGCGCTGTTGCGCAACATGTCGGCAGCGCTGATCAAGCACGAGCAGATTACCACGACCACGCCCAAGGCGCGCGAGCTGCGGCCCTATCTTGAAAAGCTGATCACGCTGGCCAAGAAGGGCGGCCTTTCGAATCGCCGTCTGGCCCATGCTCGTTTGCTTGACGAGACGCAGGAAAAGAAGCTGTTTGAAGTTCTGGCGGCGCGCTATGCAGGCCGTGAAGGCGGCTACACCCGGATCATCAAGGCTGGCATCCGCGCTTCGGACGCCGCGCCGATCTCGGTGATCGAGCTGGTTGACCGTGACACCTCGGCCAAGGGTCAGGATTCGGGTCCGGTAATGAGCGATGAGGATTTCGCGGAAGATTGATCCTCCGCTGATTTCCCGAACGAATTGCAAAGGTGGTTGCGACTGATAGAGTTGTAGCCGCCTTTTCGTTTTTGTGGGAGTGGGTGATGCGGTTCGTTTGGCAGGCTGCGCTGCTGACTGGCTTTATGCTGGCCGCGCTTCCTGCCATAGCCGATCCAATGAAATCCCCAACATATCCAGAGACGCGTAAAGGCGACATTATCGAAACCCAGTTCGGCGAGGCAATTGCCGATCCCTATCGCTGGCTTGAGAATGACATCCACGGCGATGCAGAGGTGGCAGATTGGGTCACGCAGCAGAATGCTGTGACACAGACCTATCTTGCCAGCTTGCCGCAGCGCATCTGGTTTGCCGAGCGGATAAAGGCGCTGCTGAAGTATGAGCGCTTTGGCCTGCCGCAAAAAGCCGGATCACGCTATTTCTACACCCGAAATTCCGGGCTGCAGAACCAGTCGCAGCTGCTGGTCCGTCACGGACTTTCCGGCAAGCCCAAGCTGCTGATCGATCCGAACAAATGGACCAAAGATGGAGCAGCCGCGTTGGCTGAGTGGGTGCCGTCGCATGATGGCAAGATGCTTGCCTATGCTGTTCAGGATAGCGGTTCCGACTGGCGGACGATCCGTGTGCTTGACACTACGGATGGCAAAATCCTGCCTGACGAGATTAGCTGGGTTAAATTCTCCAATATCACCTGGACTGGAAATGCTGGGTTTTTGTATTCGCGGTTTCCCGAACCAGGTGATGGCGAAGAATTCCATTCCTTAAATACTAACCACGCGATCTATCATCATCAGCTTGGCACGCCGCAATCTGCTGATGTGCTGGTTTATGCAACGCCTGACCAACCAGAGCTCAGCCACTCAGCTGAAGTTACCCATGACAATCGCTGGGTGGTGATTACCTCGGCCAAGGGAACTGATGCGAAGTATGCGCTCAATTTGATACGGCTTCGGGGCAGCAAACGATCAGCGGTCATGCCTTTGGTAAAAGGGCTGGAGCACAGCTGGCGCCTAGTCGAAGGGATGGGAGATACCCTTTATTTCATAACGGACAAGGATGCGCCAAGGCTCAAGATCGTAAAGGTCAAGATCAAGGCATCTTCGAGCCGGATCGCGACCGAATCCCAAACACTTGGTCCTGTTGAGCTCGCCCCCGCGTTTCAGGATGTCATCCCGGAGCGGTTGGAACCGCTGGAACGTGCGCAGATCGTCGGAGACCGGCTGATCTTGTCTTATCTCAAGGATGCCGCATCGATAGCAGAGATAGCCTCCTTAAAGGGCGAAACGCTAAGTGCGCTCTCACTGAATGCAATCGGCACCGCGTCGGGTTTCACCGGGCGGCCCGGAGATCCAGAGACTTTCTATAGTTTTTCCAGCTTCAATCAGCCCAGCGCAATTTATCGGCTCGATAGCGGTACGGGCAAGACTGCGCCCTTCGCAAAGCCTCGGCTGACATTTGATCCCAGCGAATATGCGTTGGAACAGCGCTTCTACACATCGAAGGACGGCACACGGGTGCCGATGTTTCTGGTCCGCAAGCGGAGCATTGCGGTGTCGGGCCAAGCGGTTCCGACCTTGCTTTATGGCTATGGCGGGTTCGACCATTCGCTGACCCCCGGTTTTTCGGCCATCCGGATGGCTTGGCTAGAGGTTGGCGGGGCTTTTGCGATACCAAACCTGCGCGGCGGAGGTGAATATGGCAAAGCGTGGCACGAAGCCGGGCGGCTTGCCAACAAGCAGAACGTGTTCGATGATTTCATCGCCGCGGGTGAATATCTGATCGCGCAAGGGATCACCGCCAAGGGCGGCTTGGCCATCCAGGGCGGCTCAAATGGAGGACTTTTGGTTGGTGCTGTGGTAAACCAGCGGCCGGAACTGTTTGCAGCAGCCAATCCGTCCGTTGGCGTGATGGACATGCTCCGTTTCGACCGGTTCACCGCTGGACGGTACTGGACCGACGACTACGGCTTCCCGAACAAGGAAGCCGATTTCCGGGTGCTTCGGGCCTATTCTCCCTATCACAACATAGCCCCTGGTAAGGTCTATCCGGCGATGCTGGTGACCACCGCCGATACCGATGACCGCGTGGTGCCGGGCCATAGCTTCAAATATGCAGCAGCCTTGCAAGCCGCCAATGCGGGGTCAAAGCCGCATCTGATCCGGATCGAAACCCGCGCCGGGCACGGTTCGGGCAAGCCAACTGACAAGCTAATCGAGGAAGGGGCGGACGTTCTGGCCTTTCTGGCACATGCAACAGGACTCGAAGTCAGCCCGCCTTGACCGGTTCTGGTTCTGGCCCGGCGTGGTGGAGCGGCCAGGTTGCTAACTCGCGCAGATTCTGGGGCGCATGATCCAGCCCGGTTGGCGGAGATCCATTCGGCCGGTGATAGGACCCGCCGATCACGTCAAAAATCGGAAACAACGCGGCAAAGTTGCTGTCATAATGTTCAGGCAATCGGGAGTGGTGACGGCGGTGGTAGGATGGGCTGTTAAGGACCCACGAGAACCTGCCGAAATCAAACGGCAGATTGGCGTGAACGACGAAGTGCCACATGCTAAGCACCATATAGCAATAAACCATCAGCGGGGTGGGCGAGATAACCAGCGCAGCGGCAGTCCAGATCGTTACGGACTTGATCAGCTGATCGGCCCAGAAGTGGCGATTGGTGGTGAGGGCGGACATCTCCGGATCGGAATGATGCAGCGAATGCATCGACCACAGCAGCGGCACCTTATGCTGGGCGCGGTGGAACAGATATTCGCCCAGATCCTTGACGAGCAGAAATATCGGAAAAGCAGCCCAGAACGGCAAGGCAGAGCCATCCATCAACGAAATGCCCCGCGACAATTGGAACAGCGGCAGCATAGTGACCGCGACCAGCACATAAAGCGCCCAAGCCTGCAGGTTTATCAGCCAGTCACCGCGCGGCGATCCGCGGCGGATTTCTAGCAGGGTCAACCCCAGTACCACCAGCGCCCCGGGCAATAATGCAAGCAGCAAAGCCATTGCACCGGATTAGGCAGCAATGGTTAACCGAGCTTTACAGGAAAGCTTCGTTCAGAAAAATAACCATTAACATGAACGGAAACTGACAAGTCAATTCAGGCTCACTCCACACGCGATTCGGTAACTCCCTCTCAACGCCGGGCTATTCCGCCGGGCTGACTAGAAGGATAGATGCCATGAAGACCATTTCCAAAGCTCTGGCCAAGGGCGCAATCGCTACCGTCGCGGCTGGCGCGATGGCGGTTTCTTCGGCGACCCCCGCTTTTGCCGAACACCGTGATCGCGGCGGCATCAGTGCCGGTGATGTGATTGCAGGTGCGCTGGTGATTGGCGGCATCGCCGCGATTGCTTCAGCCGCAGGCAATAGCAACCGTAATCGCGACTATGACAATCGTGACGGGGATTACCGTTATGATCGCGCTGGCTACGGCAACTATGGCGGCAACTATGGCAATCAGGGCGGCAATAACTATTATGATCGCGACGATTACCGCCGTGGCAATGCGCGCCAAGCGATCGAACAGTGTGTCCGCACCGCCGAACGTCAGGCAAGCCGCTACAGCTATGGCCGCGCCGATGTGACAGACGTCCGCGACATCCGTGAAACCCGCTATGGCTTTGAAGTGCGCGGTCGCATTGCGGTCAACTCTTCGGGCCGCGATTGGCACCGGGGTGACCGTGACCACGGTCAGGGCTGGGGCGGCGACTATCGCGGCTGGAACAGCTCGATGCGCGGCTATGACAGCGGATCGTTCAGCTGCAAGTTCGAGCGTGGCCGGATTGTCGATCTCGACTTCAACGGCATCCGCGGCCTGTAAGACGAAGCGTGGTTAAATGACGACGGGCGGTTCAGGCAAGAGAAAGCCTGAGCCGCCTAGTCGGATTTCATTGTGGGGCGTCGGTGCTGATTTGCAGGGCGTTGCCGAAAAGGAACAAGACTATGAATCGCAAGTTTTCGCGCACTGCCACAGCATTTTCGTTCGCAGCTGCGTTGACAATGGCCGCGACGCCAGCCTTGGCGCGTGATCGCCATTGGGGCGGTGGTGGCCGTCACAATGACCGTGTCGATGCAGGCGACATATTTGCCGGCGTGCTTATCCTTGGCGGGATTGCCGCCATCGCCAGCGCAGCCAGCAGCAGCAACAAGGCCAAGCGTGAGCGCGAACGTGCGCGCGATTATCAGTATCCGGATCAATCCTATCCGCAGCAGTCCTATCCGCAGCGGGATAACTCGGCGGGTTATGGCAATGATAGCCGCCCCAGCTACAATGAGCCGGGCCGTTCATCGCGAACCGAATCACGCGGCCTCGACAGCGCAGTGGATCGCTGCGCCAGCGAGATTGAGCGCGGGGATCGCCGGATCGATGTAATCGATACGGTAGCCCGCGAAGGCGATGGCTGGCGCGTGGCGGGCCGGATAACCAGTGGTCCCAGCTTTGCCTGCACCGTTGATCGCGATGGCCGGGTCAGCAACGTCAATCTGGACGGCCGCGCGCTTTAAGAATTTGGGATTAATCAGGCCTGGTGTCTGTCCGTCGTCAGTCGGGCAGCGCCAGGCCGAATTGTATCGCCCCGCCGCGCCGGGGGTTCATCCCTTGGCCTTGCGCCGCCTGAACAGCAGCACTGTGCCGAGCAAGGCAGTTATCAGCGCCAGTCCGCCGAACAACCACAGGAACGGATTGCTGGTATCCTCGCGGGTCTGCAGATCCATGATGTGGATCCCCCACATCAGATCATAGGCGCGCCAGAACCGGGTCCGCAGGGCCAGCACCTCGCCGCTTTGCGCATCGACATAGATGCGCGTGCCATCGGCGAAAGTCGCCTGCCACGAAGGGCGCGGACGGCGCAGATCCAGCGGTGGAGCCCCGGCAGTAAAGCGGCGCATTTGCAGAAGTGGCACTTTCCCGGCAAAGGCTGCGGCGGCAATACGCCGCGCCTCAGCTTCGTCCACGTCGCCTAGCGGCTCGCCATTGCGTGCGGCATAGCGGCGCGGCACTTTGTCTGTTCCCGTGACTATCCAAATTGAAACTCCGGCTTGGGAAACCAAAGCCAGTTTTGCCACAGAGTCAGACAAGCGCGGCAGGATCAGGGTGGCGCCGTCAATCGGCGTCACTTCGGTCCGCAAGTGCTCGCCGCGAACTTCCTCGATAGGGATAGCAGACATGAACAGGCCTGAGGCGAGCCACAGCAGGATCGGCACCGCGACGGCCCAGCCTAGCCAGATATGCCAGCGGGCGAATTTCTGTGCCAGGGTACGGCGATCCATCAGATATGGATCGGCTTGCCCAGCACCGCCATCGCCGCTTCCTTGATCGCTTCGGAATGGGTTGGATGGGCGTGGCAGGTGTAGGCGATGTCTTCGCTTGTCGCGCCGAATTCCATCGCCTGCGCGGCCTGCGCGATCATGGTTCCGGCCAGCGAGGCGACGATCCACACTCCCAGCACACGGTCGGTTGTCGCATCGGCGATGATCTTGACGAAGCCATCGGTGTCGCGATTGGTCTTGGCGCGGCTGTTGGCCATCATCGGGAACTTGCCGATTTTCACCGATCCGCGCGCTATTGCATCTGCTTCGGTCAGGCCGACGCCGGCGAATTCTGGCATGGTATAGACCACGCCGGGGATAACCGCGTGGTTCACAATTCCGGTCAGCCCGGCGATGTTTTCAGCCACGGCAATGCCCTCATCCTCGGCCTTGTGGGCCAACATCGGTCCGGGGATGACATCGCCGATTGCCCAGACGCCATCGACCGAAGTGCGGAAGTCGTGGGCTGTATCGATCTGGCCGCGCTTGTTCAGTTGAAGGCCGATTGTGTCGAGGCCCAGACCATCGACATTTGGGCGCCGCCCGATCGCAACCAGTACGCAATCGGCATCGAGTGTTTCAGTCGCGCCACCCGCTGACGGTTCGAGCGTCAGCGTGGCCTTCTTGCCCTTGACGCTCGCGCCGGTGACTTTGGTTGAGAGGCGCAGTTCCATGCCTTGCTTCTTGAACAGCTTGGCCGCTTCCTTGCGGACATCATCGTCCATGCCGGGGAGCAACTGATCGAGGAATTCCAC
>JANOKC010000032.1:0-9524 GCA_031419035.1 Novosphingobium sp.
AACAGCGTGTCGAGGACGGTGCGGTAGGCCATCCGCTTGGGATCGCTGGCGCCGTCGCAATAGAGCGAATCCTTGCGGATATCGAAGAAGAAGGCGCTCAAATCCTCGTTGCAGAAATCGGTCAGCGCGCGGGTATATGTGTTGAAATCGAAATCATCGACGGCTGCCTTCAGCGTCCCGTCCAGCTTTGCCAGCAGCGCCAGCACATAGCGTTCCAGCTCGGGCATTTCGGCCACATCGACCCGCTCGGCCTCGCTGAACCCGTCCAGCGCGCCCAGCATATACCGGAAACTGTTGCGCAGCTTGCGGTATTGATCCGCCACACCTTTAAGGATTTCATCGCCGATCCGGTGATCCTCGGTGAAATCGACCGACAGCGCCCACAGCCGGATGATATCCGCGCCGTTGGTTTCCATCACTTTGAGCGGATCGATGGTGTTACCCAGCGATTTGGACATTTTCATGCCCTTTTGATCCATGGTAAAACCGTGCGTCAGCACCGCATTATAGGGCGCGCGGCCCCGCGTGGCGCAGCTTTCCAGCAGGCTCGACTGGAACCAGCCGCGATGCTGGTCGCTGCCTTCAAGATACAGATCGGCCGGCCATTGCATCCCCGGCCAGCGCCCGCTTTCCAGCGTGAATACATGGGTGCAGCCGCTATCAAACCACACATCGAGAATATCGGTGACGCGCTCGTAATCATCGGCGTTGTAATCCGGCCCGAGATATTCCTGCGCGCGGGCCTGCGACCACGCATCGACCCCGCCCTCGCGGATGGCCGCGATGATCCGCGCGTTGACGGCGGGATCGGTGAGATATTGGTTGGTGCCCTTGGCCACGAACAGCGTGATCGGCACCCCCCAGGCGCGCTGGCGCGACAGCACCCAATCGGGCCGTCCCTCGACCATGCTGCCCAGCCGGTTGCGGCCCTTTTCGGGGATGAACCGGGTTGCGGCGATGGCGGCCATGGCGGTTTGGCGCAGGGTGCCCCTTCCGTCAGCCGTTCCGGCCGCCACCTCCCCCGAGGGGGGAGGATTTTCCAGAGCCGATCCTCCCCCCACGGGGGAGGTGGCCGCGAAGCGGTCGGAGGGGGCATCCATCGGCACGAACTACTGCGGCGTACAGCGATAGATCACCTTGGCCTTGGAGCGCCACGAATGGGGGTAGGAGTGCGGGTAATCCGCCGAAGCCGCGAGCAACCCGCCGGATGCGCGCAAAGCCTCGCAGATCGGACCATCCGGCGCATTGAACTTGGCATTGATGACACTGCCTTCACCGCCCAGCCATGCCCAGTCGGCGCGGTACTTTCCGTCGGCCTCGACCGCGAAGACCGGCTCGATGCCATTAGTCTTGCAAAGCGCAAAATCGTCCTCGCCATGATCCGGGGCCATGTGGACCAGCCCGGTGCCGGTTTCGGTGGTGACGAACGCCGAGCCATCGAGGAACGGACGCGGCTTGGCGAAGAACCCGTCGAGTTTGTGCATCGGGTGGCGGGCGATGGTTCCGGCGAGTTCGGAGCCTTTGCCCACCCAGAGATCGGGAGCCGTGCAAACTTGTAGATCGAAGCTCCGATCAGGCAGCAACGATTTAGCGAATGCGCTCAAACGCTGCCGGAACGGCTGGACGAGCTGCCTTGCTATCAGAAAACGCTGATCACGAATGGCCGCTAGCGAGGGGTGGTCCATGATAGACTCTGGGACCGTCATGGAGGGGACAAAGTCCTCAACGGCTCCGAAGCCCACCAAAAGATACTCAACCTCAGCTCCATAAGCCAAAGCCTGATTGACCGGGATCGTCCACGGCGTCGTCGTCCAGATCACTGCATGCGCGCCGACCAGTTCCGGCACATTCGGGCATTCCGTAATCTCGAACGCCACGTCGATCTGCGTCGAGACGATATCCTCATACTCAACCTCGGCCTCGGCCAGTGCGGTTTTTTCCACTGGGGACCACATCACCGGCTTGGCCCCGCGATAGAGCTGGCCTGATTCGGCAAACTTCATCAGCTCGGAAACAATCGTTGCCTCGCTGGCGAAATCCATCGTCAGATAGGGGTTCTGCCAATCACCCAGCAGGCCGAGGCGCTGCAGCTGGCCGCGCTGGACATTCACCCAATGCTGGGCATAGGCGCGGCATTCGGCGCGGAATTCCTCGACCGGAACCTCGTCCTTGTTGAGCTTTTTCTTTCGGTATTGCTCTTCCACCTTCCATTCAATCGGCAGGCCGTGGCAATCCCAGCCAGGCACGAATGGCGCGTCCTTGCCCAGCAAAGTCTGGGTGCGCACCACCATATCCTTCAGGATACGCTGCATCGCATGGCCGATGTGCATATCGCCATTGGCATAGGGCGGGCCATCGTGGAGGATGAACTTTTCGCGGCCAGCCCGCGCCGCGCGCAGCTGCTGATAGATCCCCTGATCTTCCCAGCGCGCCAGAATCCCCGGCTCCTTCTGGGGGAGACCCGCCTTCATCGGGAAATCGGTCTTCGGCAGGAAGACGGTGCTGCGATAATCTGTAGCTTCAGTCATGACGGCTGGCCGTTAGAGCAAAGGCGCGGGGGGCGCTAGTCCCGGCCCGCGCGCCGCCTTTCAAGCGCTTTGGCCAGCGCGGCTTCCTGCGGCGGGTTGCGGCGGTTCAGCGCCGGGCGCAGTGCCGGGCCGATGGCGCGGATGTCATCCACCCACAGATAGCCGTTGAAGCCAGCCGGAACTTCGCCAATCTGTTCGGGCAGATCGAGCCCGCGTGCCTCGCCATTCGCATAAGGCCCGACCACGATCACCCGCGCGCCGACCGCCTCTATCCGCGCGATCAGCCGGTTCGGCCAGCCCGCGAAGGCCCATTGGTAATTGATCGGAATGGCGATTGTTCCGCCTTTGCATACATCGGGGGTCAGCCCCAGCCAGCCCTGTTTGAGATAGGCGCTGGTGCAGGCCGCCGCGCTTTCATCGCCAAAAATCCATGCCTTGGGAAAGACGCTGCGGAACCGGGCCTGGAGCGGTGCAGGCGCCGAGAAGCCATCGCCATGCGCGATGACATCGCGGTCCGCTGCGGCAAGCGCAGCGATCAGCCGGTCGGCCTCGGCAGGATCATCGCTGTTGAAGTTGAACAGCACCGCCCCATCGCCGATCAGCGTCAGCGCCTCAGCCAGTTGCGGGATCAGGCCCACGCCCTTGCCGCGTAAGGGGAAGCTTTTGCCGCCATCCGCGCTATAGCCATAGCCCGCGTCAAGCGCTTTCAGCTGCGCCAGAGTGGCAGCGCGGACCGGGCCTGTGCCGTTGGTCCGGCAATCGAGCGTCTGGTCATGGAACAAAGCGATCTTTCCATCGGCGGTGGTGACCGGATCGATCTCGATCATCCGCGCGCCATTGCGCCGTGCTTCGTCTATCGCGGGAATGGTGTTTTCTATGAAATCATGGTGCGGCACTTCGATCTGCGCCGCGTTGCATTCACCCTTGGTGACGCTGGACAGCTGCATTACACCGCGATGGGCGATCAGCTGGCTCGCGCCGCGTGGACCCGGCGCGAGCCAGCTGGCGTTGATGAAGCTGAGCGCAAGGAAAGCCAGCGCGGCCACCAGCGCAATCGGACGCCATATCTGCTTCATCCCAATAGCTCCCGCGCCTGCGCACAATCCTGCTCCATCTGCGCAGTCAGTGCATCCATCGTCTCAAACTTCGCCTCGGGGCGCAGGAAGTGGTGGAACGCCACCTCGATCTCGGTCCCGTAAAGATCGCCCGACC
Source organism: Novosphingobium sp. (assembly GCA_031419035.1). Taxonomy (GTDB): domain Bacteria; phylum Pseudomonadota; class Alphaproteobacteria; order Sphingomonadales; family Sphingomonadaceae; genus Novosphingobium. Next base: position 3,741 of record JANOKC010000032.1, read on the forward strand.
AGTCGAAGAAATAGGGTTCGAGTAATTCCTTGGGAGGATCGAAACTGGGACGGATGCCCAGATTTGCCGCGCCCTTCAGGGTTGTTCCATCGGGCAGTTTCCCGGTAACGGCATAGATCCCATAGCGCGGGCGCAGATAGCTGCCGAGCGGCAGATTGGCGGTGGGATAGCCGATCGTCCGGCCCAGCTTGTCGCCGTGCTGAACCACGCCCCGGATCGCGAAGGGCCGGGTCAGCAGCCGGGATGCGGCGGCGCAGTCACCCTCGCGCAAGCCATCGCGAATCCGGCTTGATGAGACAATTTCGTCGCCCAGCTTCACGGGTCCAACGGACTTTGCCTTGATCCCCAGCTTTGCGCCAAGTTCATGCAGCAAGGCCAGATTGCCGCCGCGCCCTTTGCCGAAGGTGAAGTCTTCTCCGGTGACCACGGCCGCCGCGCCAAGCCGGTGATGGAGCAGCCGGACCACGAAATCCTCTGCCGTGTTGGCCGAAAAAATCGCATCGAAGTGAAACACCAGCATGGCATCTGCGCCCGCTGCTGCGAACAGTTCCTGCCGCTGGTCCAGCGTGGTCAGCCGGAATGGCGGGGTATCTGGCCGGAAAAACCGCACCGGGTGGGGATCGAAAGTGGCGACGATTACCGGGCGGCCATCGCCCCGCGCCCATTCCACCGCCGCGCGCACCACGGCCTGATGGCCCAGGTGGAATCCGTCGAAATTACCAAGCGCAATGACTGCGCCGCGCAGGGGATCGGGGGTGTTCTCGCGCGAATCGAGGCGGGAGATCACTTAGCCCCTCCCCGAACCGGGGAGGTGGCAGCCCGCATGGCTGACAGAGGGGACTATCGGCCGGGCGCATCCGAGCGAAGGAATGCCAGCCGGACAGCCCCCACCACCATGCTTTGCATGGTCCCTCTCCCCGTGCCGGGAAGGATTGCCAGCGATCTGCCTCATTTTAGCGGCACCAGCCCGGCGCGAATCACCCGCAGCGCATTGCCGCCCATCACAGCGCGGATTTCTTCCGGGGTGAAGCCTTCGTCCATCAGCGCCTGCGTTACCTGGACCAGCTGTGATGTATCGAACCGCACTGTGGTGGCCCCGTCATAGTCGCTGCCCAGCGCGACATGGGCGATGCCAACCAGATCGCGGACGTGCTTCATCGCTTTGGCAGCGGCGCGCGGCGAGGTGTCGCAGATCGCAGCGTCCCAATAGCCAATGCCAACCACCCCGCCTGTTTTGGCCAGACCTTTAATCTCCTCATCGGTGAGGTTGCGGTTGACCTTGCAGGTCGCCTGCACCCCGCCGTGGCTGGACACCACCGGGCGGCGGGCGACGCTGAGCAGCTGGGCAACTCCGGGATGGCTCAAATGGGCGATGTCGATGATCATGCCCTTGTCTTCCATCCGGCCAGCCACTTCGAGGCCAAACGGGGTCAATCCGCCCTTCTTGAGGCCGTGCATCGATCCGGCCAGCTCATTGTCAAAGAAGTGCGTCAGGCCCGCCATGCGGAAACCGGCAGCATAGAGCAGGTCAAGGTTTTCGGCCTTGCCCTCAAGGTTTTGCAAGCCTTCAATGGTCAGCATCGCGCCGACCGGGCCAGAGCCTTTGGCGCGTGCGGCAAGCAGAGCATCAAGGCTGGCGTCATCGCTGACCTTGGCAAGCTTGCCCTGCGATCCGGCGACCGCGCGGTCCAGTTTCTGGCTATGGTAGAGCGAGCGCTCAGTGAGCGAAAACCAGGTCCGGATCGGCTGCAACTGCGCAATCACCAGCGGGGTGATATTGTCGGTATCGCCGCCATTGCCATCATAATTCTGACCGCGCGGGGTTTTGGACACGCTGGAGAACAGCTGCAACGCGACGTTCCCTTGCTGCAATCGCGGCAGATCCTCATGGCCGCGACTGGCAGGCTCCAGCAGGCTGCGCTGCCACATCAGCGTGTCGGAATGAAGATCGACGATCTGCAAGCTCTTGTGCAGTGCTATCGCCTCAGCGCTGACCGGGATCAGCGGCTTGCCGTCAGTCCGGTTCATATCCGCTTCGAGATAGCCCGGAGCGATCCCGAAAAACCCGATCACGGCGATGGCCAGTGTGGCGGCCGGTATCCAGACCCGCTTGCGCATTATTCCTCCCCTCAACCTCAACTCGTCATTGCCCAACTGATTTACGCAGCATGGTGACAAAATCAAAGCCCAACGCACGACCTTCGGGCCCATGGCTTTCGCGCTCTGTTTCGCGCCATAGACTGCGATCGAACGCGGGAAATATTACGTCGCCTGGGTGCTTGGCGTGAACCTCGGTCAGCTCGAGCCGGTCGGCCATGGGCAGGAACAAGCGAAAAATCTCTGCCCCGCCGACTATCGCCACATGGGGCGCATTGGCGAGGGCGAGGGCCTCCTCAACCGAGTGCACCACCTCCGCCCCGTCTTCGTCCCAATGCTGGTCGCGGGTCAGCACAATATGGCGTCGGCCGGGCAGAATTCCCGGGAGCGATTCGAAGGTCTTGCGGCCCATGACCATCGGCTTGCCCATGGTCAGCGCCTTGAACCGGCGCAAATCGGCCGGGATGTGCCATGGCATCGCCCCGTCCGCCCCGATCACGCCATTATCTGCGACCGCGGCAACCAGGAATATCTCGTGGCTCATCCCAGCTCCAGTCGTGTGACATGGCCCATCTTGCGCCCCGGGTGCGCGGCGGCCTTGCCGTAAAGGTGAAGGTGGTTGGCCGGATCGGAGAGGATTTCCTCCCAATTTTCTGCCGCATCACCCAGAATGTTGCGCATGGTGGCGCGGGTTGCGGCAAGATCGGTCGCCCCCAGCGGCAGCCCGCAGATCGCGCGAATGTGGTTTTCGAACTGGCTGGTCAGCGCGCCCTCGATTGTCCAATGGCCCGAATTATGCACGCGCGGTGCCATTTCGTTGAACACCGGGCCTTGATCGGTGGCAAAGAATTCCAGCGTCAGCACGCCGATGTAATCGAGCGCTTTGGCTATCTTGGTGGCAAGATCGCGGGCCGCCGGAACCTGGGCCTGGACGGCAGGCGAAGCCGGAACCGCCGAGCTGGCCAGAATTCCGCCGACATGGACATTTTCCGCGCTGTCCCAAAAGGTGATCGTGCCGTCCTGGCCCCGGCATAGGATCACCGAAAATTCGGCGATGAAATGGACGAATCCTTCGAACACCAGCGGTTGTCCGGTCAGCACTATCCCCTCGGCATCATGATCGGACATGATGCGCCACTGGCCCTTGCCGTCATAGCCATCGCGCCGGGTTTTTAGAATGCCAGGCGAACCGATGGTGGTAAGCGCCAGCTCAAGGTCTTGCCCCGTATCGACTGCCGCATAGGGCGCAGGCTTGCCGCCCAGCTGCTCGACAAAGCGCTTCTCGGCGAGCCGGTCCTGCGCGGTTTCCAGCGCGCGGGGGTGGGGCAGCAGGGGAACCTCGCCGAGCGCGGCGAGCGGCCCGACGGGGACATTCTCGAACTCATAAGTCACCACTTGGCAATCGGCCGCAAAGCGCGCCATGGCGGCGGCATCATCCCATTCGGCGCAGGTGAAGGCAGCGCAAACCTCAGCCGCGATGCTATCAGCCTCGGGCGCATAGATGTGGCAGCGATAGCCCAGCTGCGCCGCCGCCATAGCCAGCATCCGGCCCAGCTGGCCTCCGCCCAGAATTCCGATGGTTTCGCCCGGTGGGATCATCCGCTTCAGGCGGGCCGCTCGGCCACGCCGGCGCTTTGCGCGGCGCGGAAGGCCTTGATTCGCTCCGTCAGTTCCGCATCGTTGGTGGCGAGGATCGCGGCGGCGAGCAATCCGGCGTTGGTCGCACCTGCCTCGCCAATCGCGAGCGTGCCGACCGGGATCCCGGCGGGCATCTGGACGATCGAGAGCAGGCTGTCCTGGCCCGACAGCGCCTTGGACTGGACCGGAACACCCAGCACCGGCAGATGGGTCATCGAAGCGACCATGCCGGGCAGATGCGCCGCGCCGCCTGCGCCGGCGATGATCACCTTGAAGCCCTCGTCGGCGGCACCCTGGGCGAACTTCACCAAGCGCTGCGGGGTGCGGTGGGCCGAGACGATCCTTGCGTCATAGGCGATCCCCAACTGATCGAGCGCTTCGGCGGCGCATTTCATTGTTGCCCAGTCAGACTGGCTGCCCATCACGATGGCGACTTGCGACTTCATGGCTGGCGCTCCGCCAGATAGTAGCGTTCGGTCGCATTCAGCTGATCATCCAGCTCATAGACGATCGGCTGGCCGGTCGGTATTTCGAGGCTGGTAATTTCCTCATCAGATATTCCCGAGAGGTGCTTGACCAGCGCGCGGAGCGAATTGCCGTGGGCGGCAACCAGCACCGTCTCACCCGCTTGCAATGCCGGTGCAATCGCGCTGCGATAGTAAGGCAAGACGCGGGCGATGGTATCTTTGAGGCTTTCGGCGACTGGAATGGCGATCCCGGCGTAACGCGGGTCAGCGGCAAGATCGAATTCCGATCCGGCTGCCAGAACGGGCGGCGGAATATCAAAGCTGCGGCGCCAAATCTTGACCTGGTCTGCCCCGTGTCTGGCCGCCGTCTCGGCCTTGTCTAGCCCGGTCAGCCCGCCATAATGCCGTTCGTTCAGCTGCCAGTCCTTGATCTCGGGCACCCACAGCCGCCCCATCGCTTCGAGCGCGAAATGCAAAGTGCGGATCGCGCGGGTCTGGAGCGAGGTGAAGGCGAGGGTCGGAAACATGCCCTTTTCGGCCAGCAACTGACCAGCAGCGCGGGCCTCAGCCTCGCCCCGAGGCGTCAGATCGACATCCCACCAGCCGGTGAAGCGGTTTTCAAGGTTCCACTGGCTCTGGCCATGGCGAACAAGAATGAGGCGAGGCAAGGCGTTTTTGCTCCGTAATCCAGAAGCACAGCGCCTAGCTTCTTGGTTCGGCTTTGGGAAGAGCGGCTTGCGTTTCGGCTTGCTTGCGGCCCGCGGCCTGCACTTTTCTGCGGCGCAGGTTCTCGCGGAGCTTGGCGGCGAGCCGTTCTTCGCGGCTGGGCTTGGCGGAGTTTTCGTTCATCACTTGTTTCGTGCCGCCCCCAGGACGCAAGCGCAAGCCCCGGCTTGACAAGTCCACCCCCCCGGCCAATAGCGCGCCCCTGCCTGGACTGGCCCCGACGTTGATTGGGCCGATCACTTGGGCATGTGGAATGGTTGGCTGCTGTAGCTCAGTGGTAGAGCGCATCCTTGGTAAGGCTGAGGTCGGGAGTTCAATCCTCCCCAGCAGCACCATTCCTTTTCAATGACTTAGTGCGAAATAATTTCCCCGCTTGGGGCGGCCCATTTTCGTTAGATAATGACCAGATAACGACGAGGGCGGAAGCCGGTCGGTTAGGGGTGGCGAACTCAGCCAAGGGACGAATAGCGTGAATAGGTTGGCAAAGCTCTACCGCGCGATCTGCCAAAACTAACAAAAGCCCGCTTTAGTGGATAGGGTTGGCGCCGTCCCCAGCCAGCCCCTTGTCGCGTAGGCTGTCTATCCCCCTTCAATGCATCACAGATGGGGACTGGGCAACCATCCTCAGTCGACGATACGGGTAAATCGAGCGAATGAGCGCGTAGGCCAGTGGATCTATGGGCTCTCCCTGTGATCTGGGTGCCAATCAGCCAATAAATCAATTGATTATGGCTATTTTGGCAAGGCTTCGCTTCAAAGTCGACCCAGATGCCTATCGAAACAATCACTGGTTTTTCACTGGTCCTAATAGGAACTAGATGGACCATCAGGATAGCGGCCAGACGAGGCAGATGGC
>JANOKC010000033.1:0-3307 GCA_031419035.1 Novosphingobium sp.
CGGCACGAAAGTCCCGAACGGCGTATCAAGCGGTGCACCGCCAGCAAGTGCGGGGCCCTTCGCCGCCGCGTTGGTGTGGCACGACACGCAACCGCCTGAACGGGCCAGATACGCCCCTCGTTCAGGGTCGCCGATCGGAAATGCGGCAGGTTCCGCATCTCCGATGGGCCAGAGCGCCAGCACCCCGGCGCCAAGGCTACCCACCACGGTCGGCAAAATGGCAAGAAGCCGGATCAGGCCCCGCATGGTCAGTTCTTTCCCGCGCGAAACTGCGAATGACAAGAGGAGCAGGTTCCGCTGATCCGAGTGAACAAATCATCGGCTGCAAGGCTGGACAGGGTCAGCGCAAGGGAGGCCGGGTCTGCCAGTCCTGGCGAAACCGGGCTGTCTGCGGTCTTTTCGCCATAGCCCATCAACTCTGCCACCGAAAAACTGAGATTGGTCTCTTCGGCAGGAGGCATGGCCATTCCGGTATGATCCATCCCCGCCATGTCTGCCGGCAGTGCGGAAGCCGGTTCAAGCCCGTTCGGCGCAGCCTCGGACAGGGCATCTGCGTAAACCCTCATCTCTTCTGCCAGAGCTGCAAAATCCTGCCAGTTGGACCAGATCTCCGGCTTGGCATAGGTTACGCCTTCAAGGCTGCCTTCGGGGAAGAGCGACAGCATGGTTTCGCCGGCGTGGCCCGCGATCACTGCGGCGCCTTCCGAGACAATGAAGGCATCGTAGGGCACAGCGCCCTGCATCATTGGCGCCAGTTCCGCCACGGTATCCCGCATCGCCGTCATGCCGTTCATCCTCTCAAGGACGACGCCGGTCGCCCCGTTGTGTGCCATCGCCACTGCCGCGACTGCGGAAGCGGCAAGCGCCATAGCGCCTGTCCATTGTTTTGCCATCTGCCTGACTGCTCTCGGTTTGTTGTTTTTGATTGACCACCGCGCACCGCACGTCAGGCGGTTCGCGAACTGCGCACATGTTTTGGGTCAGGATTAAAACGACAGAGCACTCGACTGGGCCTGTAACGGCACCGTCGAACCATGGCTCTTGCCCAGGCTGACCTTCAGATCAGCAGGCGTGGAGGGGGCAGACTGACAGAGGGGCCCCCGAAGCGAAGCTGGGTCTGGGCCAAACGCGGTCGCGACATCACTGCATGGCTGGGGATGAACGCAGTCACTGCGCCGATTGGCAACACGAATGCAGTACATGCCAGCGCCGGATGGCAAGACAGCGATATGTTCGTCGATCCGGCACTGCCGTCTGACATCTCTACCGAGGTCGGGGAGTGATGATCAACCGGGGCGAACGCCGATGCAGATTGGCCAATAATCAAACCGCAGAGCAGCACGATCATGAAAGACCATGCCCATAGAAGACGCACCATCCCGCCCGGAAGCAGGAAGTTCAATGCGGTCCGTTTGGTGGGCGTCTTCAACATAAGGTTAGATCAACTTGACTTGCGTCCCGACCGGAACTCGATCGAACACTTCCTCAATATGCTCGTTGTAAAGGCCGATGCAACCATTCGAGGACCTGCGCCCGATTTTCCGCGTGTCGTGGGTGCCGTGGATGCGGTAATACTGCCAAGAAAGATACAGGGCACGCGTTCCAAGCGGGTTGGTCGGGTCACCGCCCGGCACAAATGCGGGCCATTCGGGATTGCGCTCCCGCATTGATGGCGTCGGTGCCCAACTTGGGTTGACGCGCTTTTCAACGACTTCGGTATAGCCCCTGCGGGTCAGATCATCGGAAAGAGGGACAGAACTCGGATACAGGAACATCCGACCGTCGCTGGTCCAATGCTGAAGAACCTTCGCGGTCGTGTCAGATATGATTATCCCAAGACCCAAAGCATCGAAATGGTCCTGCCACTCGTGAACCCGAAACGACGAGATGTTATTGCGAACCGGGCCTTCGGTATCTTCGGAGGCAAAAGCGGCCCGGCCCACCAAAAAGGGCGCTGCCAGTGCTCCGACAGCAAAGGAACGTCGATTGAATCGCATGGGCTGCTCCTCAGTTTTTAAGGTGATGCGGCCTTCCAACGTGGGAAGGTCAAACCGCTTTGTCTGATCGAGTGGTCACAAACCGGTGATAAAGTGGCGAATTCGACGCGCTGTGCGAAAATCGCTGCGGTCACTTCGATGTGAACATCACTTCAGGGCACATGTGGTTTTATGTTTCAGAATGCGAAACTTAATCGTCATTCTGTACAGTGCTATCCTGCTCGTGTCTCTTTTTGGGGAGGCGCATTCACATCATGCGCTTGATGAAAGCACCTTGCTTGAAGTGCATGCCATGCCAATGGTCCAGGAATCCCATTGCGGCGGCGGTTCCGGTCACGTGGCTTGCCAGGTCCTATTGGCCAGTCAGGTCGCGACCCCGATGTTAAAGATCGCCTTTGCCTCATCGCAATTCGCAATCGTGCCGGTCCGGGCAAGCAGCTGCATCTCCTCTCCACAACCGCCGCCTCCGCGATACGTCTCCTGAACGAACCCAAGTCCAATCGTTTCATCCCAGGAGACATCATGATTTCCCGACGTTCCCTTTTAGCCGGTGCCGCGGCTGCCGCTTTTGCCACACCTTCTATCCTGCTAGCCCATACCGACGAACCTTTCGTTCTGGCCGAAGAATTTCAGCCGCGAGAGGTGCGCGTCCGCGAGCAGCACGCTCCGGGTCAGATCCTCGTTTTCCCACGTCTTTATTACCTCTACCACGTCTTCGACAGCGAACGCGCAATCCGCTACGGCGTCGGTGTTGGCAAGGCTGGTCTCGAGTTCAAGGGAACGGCGATCATCGCGCGCAAGGCTGAGTGGCCTTCGTGGCGGCCGACGAATGACATGATACGGCGTGACCCCGGCCGCTATGCGCAATTCGCGGACGGCGTGCCGGGTGGGCCCGGCAATCCTCTCGGGGCGAGGGCGCTTTATCTCTACAAGGACGGCCGCGACACCTATTTCCGCATCCACGGCACGACAGATCCGGCCTCAATAGGGCAATCCGTATCGAACGGCTGCATCCGCATGCTGAACGATCATGTGAAGCATCTCTATGATCAGGTGCCCGTCGGCACGCCGGTGACCGTGCTGTGACAGGGTCACGCCGTGGCCTCCTCGTTCTTGGTGGGATCGTCACCCTGATCTACGGCTTGCGGGCCCTGCCATGGGACCGTCTTCCGGGGCGCGGCCCAAGTTACGTCGACTTGCCGGACTTGCCGCCATTTCGCCGGCTTGAGGAGCAGGGTCAGACTTCCGGAGCATCGGTCGCACTCGTAGGGCTCGACGCATCGCCCGCCGATGCCGACCAGCGACGCGCG
>JANOKC010000034.1:0-11054 GCA_031419035.1 Novosphingobium sp.
CGCGAATGGGCGCGGCAGGGGATCAACGTGAACAGCGTGCTGCCCGGCTATATCGTTACCGAGATCAACGGCGATTGGTTCAAAACCGACGACGGCCAAAAGCAGGTCATGCGATTCCCACGCAAACGGGTGATGGACATTGAATCGCTTGATCCGACTTTGCTCTATCTGGCCTCGGACGCGTCAAAATTTGTGACCGGCGTTGGCTTCACGATTGATGATGGGCAAAGTCTGTAGGAGCGCTCACTCGATTAAGCCGACCAGCGTTCCCACAGCATAAACCTCGCCTTCAGCGCCCAGAACCCGCAAGGTTCCGCTGGCCTGCGCCTCGATCTCGGAGGTCGTCTTGTCGGTTTCAACCGTATAAATTACGTCTCCTGAGGTGACCTGATCACCGTCGGCAAACATCCACTCGTTGAGCGTCATTGCAGTTGCGGACATTCCGATCTTCGGGATCCGAATTTCGCTCGCCATGATCAATTCTTCCAGCCGATCGTTGCCCGCACAGCATCCTTGATCGCATCCTTGCTGGGGATCCAGGCCTGTTCGAGCACATTGGCCATCGGCACCGCCGAAAAAGCTCCGCCGATCCGCTGGACCGGAGCCTTGAGCTCCCCAAACAGTTTTTCGCTCAGTCGCGCGGCGATTTCCGCGCCCGTTCCATAGGACTTCACCGCTTCGTGAAGCACGACGGCCCGGCCAGTCTTGCGGACCGAGGCGGTAACGGTTTCCTCATCGTATGGCGCAATTGTTCGCAGATCGATGACCTCAACCGAGATGTCGTCATCTGCCAGCTGCCCTGCCACTTCAAGCGCATCGAGCACAGTGCGGCCATAGGTGATGATCGTGCAGTCGCTGCCCTCGCGCGCGATCGCAGCTTTGCCCAGTGGCACGCGGTGGGCGGGCGACGGTGCATCGCCTGTGATGCCATAGCAGAGAATATTCTCGATAAAGATCACCGGATCATTGCAGGCGATGGCTGACCGCATCAACCCTTGGGCATCGGCCGGGTTGGACGGCGTCACGATCGTCAGGCCCGGAACATGTGCGAACCATGCCTCCAGCATATCGGAATGTTGACCACCAAAGCCGACGCCGACCCCCGTTGTGGTCCGGATCACCAGCGGCACATTGGTCTGCCCGCCAGACATGAAGCGCAATTTCGCCGCATGGTTGACTATTTGATCCATAGCCACTGTCAGGAAATTCATCAGCATGATTTCCGCAATCGGCCGCATCCCGGCCAGCGCTGCGCCCACGCAGGCACCAACGATGGCCTGTTCGGAAATCGGCGTCGACCGGACCCGGTGCTCACCGTATTTCTCGGTCAGACCTGCGGACACCTTGAACACCCCGCCCCCTTGCTTGGCCGCGACGTCTTCACCCAGCAGAATGACGCCTTCGTCCTCGGCCATTGCCTCATCAATCGCCCGGTTGAGCGCGGCGACCATGGTGATCTTGCCCGTCATGCCGCGATCTCCGCTTCAAACACATCGCGGCGAAGTTCTTCTGGCCCAGGGAAAGCGCTGTCAGTGGCAAACTGCTCGGCTGCATCCACTTCGGAATCGATCTGCGCGACAATCGCGTCCAGCTCGGCTTCGGTGAACTGATAGTCGAGCATCAGCTTGCGCAAACGCGGCAGAGGATCCTCCTCTGCCATCTCGGCCAGATGCTCCTTGGACATGTAGGAGAAATCCGCCCCGAAGAAATGACCCATCATCCGATAGCACATCGCCTCGAGCAGGGTCGGCCCCTCACCAGCGCGGGCGCGGTCAACTGCCTCCTGTGCAACTGTATACATGGCCTCGGCATCGTTGCCGTCAACCTTCACGCCCTTCATTCCATAGGCAGCCGCGCGCGTGACAACGCTATCCACATTGGTGTGATCGGCAAAAGCGGTATGCTCACCATAGCGATTGTTCTGGCAGAAGAAGATGACCGGCAGCTTGTAGAGCTGCGCCATGTTCATCGCCTCGTGAAAGGCACCGATGTTGGTCGCCCCGTCGCCAAAGCAGGTTACCGTAACTCGCCCATCACCGCGATTTTGCGACGCCAGCGCCAAGCCGTTAGCAATCGGCAAGCCCGATCCGACCACGCCAGTGGTGACCATCACGCCGGTTTCCGGGTGGGTGATATGCATAGAGCCGCCCTTGCCCTTGCAGGTGCCTGTCACCTTGCCCGCGATCTCGGCATAAAGCAGATCGAGCGGCACGCCTTTAGCAATCTGATCATGCTGGCCGCGATAGGTTGTGACCAGATAATCCGATGGCTCCAGCGCCGCCATCATCGCCGAACTGACCAGTTCTTGGCCGCGATAGGTGTAATAAAGCACCGCCAGCTTGCCGCCCATCAGCATCGATCGAATTTTCTCATCCGAACGCGCACAGCGCATTGTGCGGGTATAGATATCGAGCAGCTTTTCGCGATCAATAGTCATGGGCATCCTCTGCGAACATGGCTGGAGGAGGCACCCACAATAGGCACCTCCATGCGTCTCACGCTTCGATCAGAACTGCACGCGTTTGGTATAACCGCCATCAATGATGAGATTGGTGCCGGAGGTATAGCTGGATGCCGGGCTGGCCAGGAATACCACCGAACGGGCAACCTCATCGGGCGCGCCAAGGCGGCCCATTGGCATTTGCGCGACGGTGGCGTTGTAGAAATCAGGCATGCCGCCCTTGATCGCATCCCAATTGCCGGTCTTGTATTCGATCGGCCCCGGGGACACTGTGTTGACGCGGATCCCTTTACCGGCAAGCGCCTGCGAAAGCTGCGAACCATAAGTGATGAGCGCAGCCTTCAGGGCGTTGAACGCCTGCGGGCTGAAGAAGGTTTCAACCGCCGCAGTCGACGACATCAGGATAATTGCACCCGCGCCGGACTCTGCAAGCGCAGGCGTCAGCACTTCTACCGCGCGGACGCCGCCTAGAATGTCCAAATCCAGGCCGCGCTGCCAATCTTGAGTCGCTCCCTGCCCTGATGAGCTAGCCGTGTGGATGAAAATATCACAGCCGCCGAGCGCTTCGAGTGCCTTGTTGAGCCATGCGACATAGCCCTCGGCATTGTCGGTCATGTCCAGCACATCGGCCTGAACCTTGTTTCCGGCTTTGCCGATTTCCGCGGCCGCTGCATTGACGCGAGCCTCATCGCGGGAGAAAAATGCGACATCGCAGCCTTCCGCCGCAAACAGCTTCAGCGTTTCCAGGCCGATGCCGTGTGAGCCGCCATTCATTATGACCTTCTTGCCTTTTAGACCCAGATCCATCGCATTTCTCCCAATTTGTGAGGCGACACTATGACGGATCGGGGGCAGGCTTTACATCCCCAAAATGGATGGGATCGCTGAGCCTGCGATCACGTATTTTGATAGTGTGCCAGTGATCTTGGGCGCGTTAGGTAGTTCCTAAATTAGGAGAAACCCCATGGCTTTTTCAGGACCGATCGAGGACCAGCTGGCGATTCGCAGCCTGCATGATAGCTATGCAGACGCCGTTTTCCGCCGTGATCCCAGTGATTGGGGCAGAAACTGGGCCATTGATGGCCGCTGGCATTTGATGGGAACAACTGTCGAGGGCCGCGATACAATTGTTGGGATGTGGAACGGCGCGATGGCTGGCTTTGCCTTTGTTGCTTTCTTTGGCCAAACTGCCGCGATCGAGATTGATGGAGATCACGCGACTGGCCGAGTCTTTACCCATGAAGTGCTTGAGACTGCCGATGGGCAAATGCGCCGTCCGGTTGGGCGCTATGATGACATGTATGTGAAGATCGATGGCCAGTGGCTTTACCAGGAACGCATTTACGCAATGTTGAAGGGCTAGGGATATGAAAATTCTGATTTCCGGCGAACTGGAATTTTCGCCTGAGAAGCGCGAGGCCGCCTTGTCGGAAGCCAAAGGCTGGATCGAAATGGCACTCGCCGAGCAAGGCTGCCGCCACTATGCTTGGACTGCAGATCCGCATTATCCGGGCCGGGTTCATGTGTTCGAAGAATGGGATTGCGGCGAAGATCTTCAGGCCCATCTGGTCGGTGAAGCCTATTTGGGAATGCTAGGGCACCTCGCAAACTTCTCGATCCTCAGCGCTGTAACCCGAAAATATCGCTGCGATCTGTCTGAGCCGGTTTACGGCCCGGATGGCGTTGCGACTGCCACATTCCTGACCGCCAAGGAGCAAGCATCATGACCAACCTTACTGGCAAGGTCGCTGTGGTTCTGGGCGCCGGCGGCAAGGATAACATGGGTCAAACGATCGCCCGAAAGCTGGCACAAGCAGGGGCTAAGGTAGTTGTAACTGGTCGCCAGGAAGCACCACTCAAGGAGCTGGCGAGCGAGATTACCGGCGACTGGATGCTATGCGATATTGCCCGAAAAACAGATGTAGAGGCGCTCGCTAGCGAGGTGGTCCGGCGGCATGGAAGGCTCGATATCGGCGTCAACGCGACAGGTTGGGGCCTGCTCAAGTCACTTCACGAAATTACTGAGGAAGAGCTCGACCAGATCATCGCCTTGCAATTCAAGGGGGTGCATTACTTCCTCAGCGCATTTGTCCGGGCGATGCCTGGCGGCGGATCGTTGATGCAGCTATCCTCAGCCACCACCCAGTGCGTGATTGATGATCATGCCGCCTACATCGGCACCAAATCCGGAGCGGAGGCGCTGATCCGCTGCGTCGCCAATCAATATGGCCCGCAGGGTATCCGCGCCAATACCGTATCGCCCGGCTTCACTAACACCCCAATGACATCTGCGTCCTTCGCCGTGCCGGGCCTGGCCGATGCCTTTATCAAGGAATATCCGCTCGGGCGCGTCGGGACGTCCGATGACATTGCCCATGCGGTGCTGTGGCTGGCCGATGACGCAAGCTTTGTCACCGGCCAGAATTTGCAGATTAACGGCGGCCTGACGCTGCGCCGCAATCCAAGGCCCGCAGAAATGAACGCCTCAATCGGAGCAGCAATGGCCGCGCTACAGGCCAGCTAAAGCTTCAGCAACTGCTTGCCCTTGTTGGCGCCCACAAACAGGCGCTGCAAGGTTGCTGGCGCGTTCTCAAAGCCATGCTGGATATCTTCCTGATACGCCAGCTTGCCTTCCTCCACCCATTTCACCAGTCGCTTGCGGATCTCAGGAAATTCACTGATCCAATCCAGCACGATAAAGCCTTGCATCCGCGCCCGGCGGAATACGAGGTTAAAGTAGTTTTCCGGACCCGCTGGTAGAGAGCCTGTTTCATAACGGCTGATCCCGCCACAGATTACGACGCGAGCCCCGGTCGCGATCCTGGACAGCATGTCGTTGAGGATCTTGCCGCCAACATTGTCAAAGATGACATTGATACCATCGGGGGCAAACTGCTTGAGCTGTTCGCGGATCGGCCCAGCCTTATAATCAATCGCATGATCATAGCCCGCATCTTCAACCAGCCAGGCACATTTCTCGGGGCCGCCAGCAATCCCGATCACGGTGCATCCGGCGATCTTGGCAAGTTGACCTACGATTGAACCCGTGGCTCCTGCCGCGCCGGACACAACCACCACATCGCCAGCCACCGGCTCGCCAACCTTGAACAGTCCGCAATAGGCTGTGACGCCCGTCGTTCCCAGAACCGAAAGCATTGCGGTGGGCGAAAGAGCCGACTCGGCCCGGTTCAGATCGGCGCCATTATGGATCACATATTCGCTCCAGCCGGTAGAGCCTGCAAGCAGCGCACCAACCGGATATCTCCCGCCATTGCTTACAATAACTTCCGTAATCCCGGAACCACGCATAACTTCCCCGATTGCCATCGGCGCAACATAGTCAGCAATGTTTTCCATCCAGCCTTTTTGTGCCGGATCAAACCCCAGATAGTGGGTTTTCAGCAGCATTTCACCCGGCCCAGGCTCGGGCAGATCGACCGTGACCAGTTTTAGATCATCATCAGCGATCGGGCGACCTCGTGGATGTCCATTCAGAAGCCATTGACGGGTCTTGGTCACAAGGTAATCTCCTGATTTGGCATCGCCTGACGGTAGAGCGGATTGTCAGACGAATAGTAATTGCAATGGAAGCCGCTTGGCACGCGGAAGGGGATTTGCACCCGGGCGATCGGGCCAGCAGCAATATCTCCTGCTGCAAAGATCGCAAGCTCAGTGGTTGCGCTATTGGCTGGATGAACCAGCGTGATCGCATAACCATCAGCCTCATTGGTTCCGCCGACGCGGGGGGCGAAAACCAGTTCGCCAGCAGCAGCGCCAGCGCCGAAATGCCAGATATCTTCTTGACCTGTCACCGTATCGAACCGCAGCACGGCGTCCATCCCGTCCACTCGGCCATCGCGCGACTTGAGGTTGATGTTGGCAAAGCTCTGCCGCGATTTGCGGCTCATCAAGCGGTCATCGGGCCGCGGAAACTGGATGTCGCGATCGTTGAGTGTTTCTTCCTTCATCCAGGCGGTGTCGCCATTCGGATCGATGGTCCAGCGCCGCAAGCTCTGCGGGGTCTCACCATGCGCGCGCCGAACGCCAGTTTCATCGGGGAACAACGCCGTGCCATTGGCCGTCGCCACATCGGCGATGATCTTGCCGTCTTCCTCCCAGACGTTGAGTTCATGGAACATGTGGCGCGGCTCGTATTCAAACCATTTGATATCCGCCTCGGACCCTTCGCGCGGCATGATGGCAATCTTGGTCGGGCGGTTATTGACCCAGGCAGTCATCGGCCCGCCAGCCGCAAAGCGCTTGAGGTCTGAATCGATCGGGATGAAGGGAAATATGACCCAGTTTTCGGTTAGCAAGAAAGTATGCATCAGGCTGAAATGCGGCATCTGAATAATCTCGGATTTGCGGATTTTTCCGTCTGCCGTGATGATGTCATAACGCATTTCGGCGGCACCCATCATGCCATTGATCGCTGCCCCGATGTTGAACATTTCCCCAGTTGCATAATCGACCTTGGGGTGGGCTGAGAATGTCGAAGTGACGACACCGCCGTAGTGTTCCTCGCCGATCGTCTCCAGCGTCCTCGGATCAAGCACAACTGGCGGCGCTCCTTCCATCAGCGCAAGCAATTGCCCGCCATGAAGAATGATGTTGGTGTTGCCGGTGTTGTAGCGCTTGCCGGCGGTGACCGGGTCCGCCGTCATCGGATTGCCAAACATCCCGAACAAGCGCTTTCCGGCGGCCTTCTCCATCAGGAATTTTTCGGTTTTGACCCAGCGATTGCGCATAGAAACGCGCCCCTCGGCGATTTCGAACACATAGACCATGCCATCGCCATCGAACCAGTGATAATCGCCTTCGCGCGGCGGGTAGAGCGGTTCTGGACCATTGCGATAGAAGATGCCTGCCAGATCATCGGGTATCGTGCCTTCAACGATCAGATCGGGGGCATCCGCTTCAAACCGGACCGGCGCGTGGTGCCCTGTGAGGTAAGGATGGTCGAAGAAGGGTTCAGCCATGGAGCATGTCTCATTTGGGTTGAGCCGCAGCACAGTGCAATGCGCAGCGAACCATGGCCCAAGCCTGTCCCGATATCAGCTATCTAAAATGACCACTGAGGAAGCGGCTAGCTAATTCAAGGGTTGTGCGGGGCGGCAAAATGCATTGTCTTGGATCGCCGGTCGGAAACAGTCAAAGGGATCAGCAATGACTGAAAGTGACGTGAACAACACCCTGCCCGTCCGACATGGTGGCTGCTTGTGCGGGGCTGTGAGATATACCGCCGAATGGCCTCCGCTGATGGTCGCTGTCTGCCACTGTACCAATTGCCAGAAGCAAGCAGGATCTGCGCTGTCGGTGGTTGCATTTTTGAAAAGCGGACAACTCGTGGTCCACGGCGATCTTACCACTTATGAAGATTCCGGCGCCACTGGTGATCCGGTATTCAGAAAATTCTGCGGGAAATGCGGCTCGCCAGTTATCACCGAGACGCCCACAGGAAGCAGCCTTGGCAATATCTTCATCAAAGCCGGGACACTTGACCATAGCTCTGACCTTACGCCGACCCACCATTTCTGGACCAAGAGCGCGCAGGACTGGTTTGTTTTCCCTGAAAACGCAGAGCGGCTGGAAACGCAGTAGCTGCGCCGCCTATCCCCATAACTGACGCACTGAAGGATTGAACAATTGAGACAAAATCGCCGCTTCTTGCTGGTCCGCAGACCCGATGGCACACCCGTAGCCGATGATTTCAAGCTGGAGACCGGTGAGGCTCCGACGATTCGGGATGGGCAATTCCTGATCCAGAACCTTTATGCCTCACTCGATCCGGCCATGCGCGGCTGGATGGATGATACGCCATCCTACATGCCGCCGATCCCGCTGGGCGACGCGGTGCGGGCATCGACCGTTGGCGTTGTGGTCGAAAGCAAAGCGGCTGAATTCCCGGTTGGTCAATGGGTCTCCGGGCTAAACGCTATTGCGGAATATACGATCGGAGTTCCGGGCGGATTTTCCCAATCAATCGATATCTCCATTGTGCCTTCACCGACCAACTTCCTCTCGGTGCTGGGCGCGGTCGGGCTGACCGCCTATTTTGGGCTGCGCGAAGTGTGCAAGCCCAATCCTGGCGATGTCGTGTTGGTCACGGGCGCAGCGGGCGCGGTCGGATCGCTGGTGGGGCAACTCGCCAGAATTGGTGGCGCCTCGAAAGTCATCGGCATCGCTGGTGGACCCGAAAAATGCGCCCGCCTGATCGAACGCTACGGGTTTGATGCAGCGATCGATTATCGCGGTAAATCGGTCGATCAATTGTCGGCCGAGCTGGCGGCCCTTGCGCCCGGCGGCGTCAATGTCATCTTTGAAAATGTCGGCGGGGATATTCTCGATGCGGGCCTCAACAATCTGGCAATGGGCGCGCGGATCGGCGTGTGCGGGCTGATCAGCGAGTACAACAACTCTGGCGAAAAAACTGGCGCGCGCAATATCTGGCAGCTGATTGTCAAACGCGCATCAATGACTGGACTGCTGGTGGCCGATTACGTACCGCGCTTTGGTGAGGGCGCTATGGCAATGGCTGAATTGGCCCAGGCCGGAAAACTGGTGTTTGATGAGCATATCGATGAAGGGATCGAAAATGCACTTCCGGCATTCCTGCGACTGTTCAGCGGCAGCAACGACGGCAAGATGATCCTCAAGATCGGTTGAACGATGGGCCAGCGCAGCCTTTTGGTCCTGAGCGGGGGGCATCCCTATGAGGAAGGCCCGTTTGCAGCGATGCTGGCTGGGTTGTCTGGCTGGGATACCACGCACCTGATTCACCCGGATGCCGAGAGACTAGTGGGTGAAGGTGGGGCAGACGCAGCTGATGCGCTGCTGTTTTACGACATGCCGGGCTATGCGTTCGCCGATGGCAAAGTAACCTCACGCCCGCCATCGGCTGCCTTCAGGGCCGCAATCGAGCGCCGCTTTGCCAGTGGGCGCGGGGCGGTCATGATGCATCATGCTTTGGCAGGCTGGGCGGATTGGCCGATGTGGAGCGAAACGATCGGCGGGGGATTCCTGTATCAACCTGGCCAAGTTCGCGGGAAGGACTGCCTCGATTCTGGCTATCGACACGATGTCGATTATGTCGCTTCAGTAGTGGCAGACCATCCCGTCGTTGCCGGAATTCCAGCAAGTTTCGCGGTCAATGACGAACTCTATCTGGCCGAAGTCTTTGCGTCGGACATCATCCCGCTGGTGCGGTCAGACTATGGTTTCGTTGCGGAGAATTTCTATTCGGCGGCCAAGGCCGTGGCCGGGCTGATGTTTGACAATACAGACTGGCCGCATCCCCCCGGCAGCAATCTGGTCGCCTGGGCGCGCCATGTTGCCGATGCGCGGATCGTCTATCTGCAATTCGGCGATGGTCCGGCCACTTACCAGAACCCTTCAGTCCAGCGGCTGCTATCCAATGCACTGGACTGGACTGGACTGGACTGGACTGGACTGGACTGGACTGGACTGGACTGGACTGGACTTCCAGGAGAGAAACATGAACCCTGAAAAGATTGTGCTCGATTTCATGGCGGCATGGAACCGCCGCGATCTGGACGCCGCGTTTGCCATGATGGCGGACGATATCGCCTGGCATAACATCCCGATGGAACCGGCGGTTGGCATCGAGGCATGCAAGGCGCTGATGGCCAGCTTCCCGCCTGCAGACGCAATCGATTTTGATACACACCACATCTCGTCAAACGGAAATGTGGTCATGACCGAGCGAACCGATGGGTTTTTGATTGGCGGAACTTGGCGCAAGATCCGGCTGATGGGGATTTTTGAAATCAATCCGGATGGTAAAATCGGCAAATGGCGCGATTATTTCGACATGGCGGAGTTCCAGCGTGAGTTTGCGGGATAAGCGCCGCAAAAACGGAACACTACCATTTTCGCCTATCGCACCGCCACACGCACCATGCCATGCATGGATGATTGGAGAAGTACGATGAATGAGATGAGTTCGGCGCGGAGCCTCTCCGATCCTGAAATTATGCAGGATCCTTTTCCGTTTTACCAATGGGCGCTAGCCAATGCACCTGTTCTGGAAATGCCGGGGACAGCAATCAAAGTTGTGATGAGCTATGCCATGTGCAGCGAGGCAGCCGGGCGCGTTGAAGAGTTTTCCAACGCTTTCAGCACAACTCTGTCCGGCGCGATGGCCGAAGATACTGAAGTGGCAGGCATATTGGCTGAAGGGTGGCCGCAGATGGACACTTTGCTGACCGCCGATCCGCCAGTCCACACCCGTTATCGCAAGCTTGTGAATCTCGCCTTTTCGATGCCGCGTGTAAACGCGCTTGAAGCCGGCATTCGTAACAAGGTGAACGGGCTGATCGATGGGTTCATTGACAAGGGAGAATGTGAATTTGTCAATGAATACAGTGTGCCATTGCCAGTCAAGGTAATCTGCGAGCAGCTGGGCTTTGACCTTAGCTGGCACAGCAATGTAAAACGCTGGTCTGATGCCTTTGCTGACAGGCTGGGCCATATGATTTCCCGCGAACGTGAAATTGAATGCGCCCACGAAATTGTAGAATACCAAAAAGCGCTCAAAGTGAAGATTGATGAGCGGCGCGAAAACCCGACCGAC
>JANOKC010000035.1:0-1675 GCA_031419035.1 Novosphingobium sp.
CGCGATACGAGAAGGAATTCGTCGGATCATGGCCTCCACGACTACACGCAAGAAGATCGCGCTGATCGGCGCCGGGAATATTGGCGGCACGCTCGCCCATCTCGCCGCGCAGAAGGAACTCGGCGATATCGTCCTGTTCGACGTTGTCGAAGGCGTGCCGCAGGGCAAGGCGCTCGATCTGTCGCAGTGCGGCCCGGTTGAAGGTTTCGATGCCAAGATCACTGGCTCCAACGATTACAAGGATATAGCGGGCGCCGATGTGATCATCGTCACCGCTGGCGTTGCCCGCAAGCCGGGAATGAGCCGCGACGATCTGCTGGGCATCAATCTGAAAGTGATGAAGGCAGTTGGCGAGGGCATCAAAAACCACGCCCCCGGCGCTTTTGTGATCTGCATCACCAACCCGCTCGACGCGATGGTCTGGGCTCTACGCGAATTTTCGGGGCTGCCGCACCACATGGTTGTCGGCATGGCGGGCGTGCTCGATAGCGCGCGGTTCAGCCACTTCATCGCCGATGAATTCCAGGTTTCAGTTCGCGATGTGAACACTTTCGTGCTCGGCGGCCACGGCGATACGATGGTCCCGGTGGTACGCTATTCGACCGTCAATGGCATCCCGGTGCCCGATCTGGTCAAGATGGGGCTTTCGACGCAGGAAAAGATCGACGCGATCGTCAAGCGCACCCGCGGCGGCGGCGGCGAGATCGTCGCGCTGCTCGGCACCGGTTCGGCGTTCTACGCCCCTGCCGCATCGGGCATTGCGATGGCCAAAGCTTACCTCGGCGATCAGAAGCGCATCCTGCCGTGTGCGGCGCATGTCAGCGGCCAGTATGGCCTCGATGGGCTTTATGTCGGCGTGCCGGTGATGATCGGCGCGGGCGGGGCCGAGAAGATCATCGAGATCGAACTCGACGATGCCGACAAGGCCGGGCTGCAGATTAGCGTCGATGCGGTGAAGGAACTGCTGGTGGCCTGCCGGGCGATTGATGGGAGTTTGGGGTGATGTGGACAATTGTCCCTCTCGTGATGCTTTGGTTCATCGCTTCGCTTGTTCTCGCGTCGTTTGGCTGGTGGACATTGTGGCGGGCCTTCATCGGTTTCCTCTTCATCGCGGGTCTTACCAGACTGAAATTGGGAGATGGTGCCGTTCCACTTGATGTGATTTTGGGAATGTCAATTTATCTAGGGCCGCTGGCCCTGGCGCTCGGGGCAATCATTTGGTTGGCTCGTAAGTTTGAACTAGCGCTCACGAGCAAGAAGGAATTGTAATGTCCATCCTCGTCAACAAATCGACCAAGGTCATCACCCAAGGGATGACCGGCGCCACCGGCACCTTCCACACCGAGCAGGCACTGGCCTATGGCACGCAGATGGTCGGCGGGGTGACACCGGGCAAGGGCGGCACCACCCACATCGGCCTGCCCAATTTCAACACCGTGGCCGAGGCCAGGGCGGTGACCGGGGCGACTGCCAGCTGCATCTATGTCCCGCCGCCGTTTGCCGCGGATTCAATCCTTGAGGCGATCGATGCCGAGATGGAGCTGATCGTCTGCATTACCGAGGGCATTCCGGTGCTCGACATGGTCAAGGTCAAGCGCGCGCTGTCTGGCTCCAAATCGCGCCTGATCGGGCCGAACTGCCCCGGCGTGCTGACGCCGAATGAGTGCAAGATCGG
>JANOKC010000036.1:0-5834 GCA_031419035.1 Novosphingobium sp.
ATACCAGGGCGGTCAGCCTGGCCGACGACCTAGGCTATCTGACCAACAAGGGACAGCCGACGGCCTACTGGCCTCCGGGCTGGTCGATAGCCTTGAGTGTGGCTTTCCGCGCATTCGGCTCATCGGTGGCCGTGGTCGGGCTGTTCAATCTGGCCTGTGCGGCGCTATCAGGCTGGCTGATGCTTGATCTGGGGCGGCGCCTGTTTGGTTCGGAGCTGCCGGCCCGTACTGGTCTGCTGCTGCTGGCGCTTTACCCCAATAACGCTGCCTATGTGCCGCTCGCGCTGACCGAGGTGTTCTATACCACTTTACTGCTTGGCGCCTGCTGGCTGTTGATCGGGCGCTCTGGCTCGTCCGGGCCGGGATGGCTGCGGCTGGCAGCGGCGGGCGTGGTCATGGGGGCGGCAACGCTGGTCAAGGCGCAGACGTTGATCGTCGTGCCGCTGGTGCTGGGGATCGGCGTGTTGCAGGCGCCGAGATTTTGGCAGGCCATTCCCGGGGCTGCGCTGAGGGCCACACTGGTTATCGCGGTCGCTGCGCTGGTCATCGCGCCGTGGACCTTGCGCAACCACCGCGAACTGGGCGCCTGGGTGGCGGTTTCCACCAATGGCGGGATCACTTTGCTGACCGGCAATAACGACAGCGCGAATGGCGGTTTTACGCCGGCTGATTCGGCAATCCTTGCGCTCAATGCCCGGATCGAACTGAGCGAACTCGAATACGATGCCGAGGCCAAGCGGCTTGGTTTTGAGTGGATCAAGGCCAACCCGGGGCGGTTTGCGGCGCTGATGCCGCTGAAGTTCCTCCGCCTATGGGCGCCCGACGGCGAGGCGATCTGGTCCTACGAGCGCGGTGCTGCGGCCTACCCCGGCAATGCCGGGCTGTTCGTCGCCGTGCGGTTGGCCAATCAGGCGTGGTACTTCATGCTGCTGCTGGGCTTTGCCATCGCTGCAGTAGTGATGGTGCGGCAAAGGCTGCGATTGCGGCAAAAGCTCTCGGGATGGTGGCTGCTTCCCTATGGCATTGCCGCCTATCCAACAGCGATCGCCATCGTCTTTTCCGGCCAATCGCGGTTCCATTTTCCGGCCACGCCGTTCATCGCCATGACCTGCGGCTGGTTGGTGGCCGAATGGTTGGTGCGGCGCAGCGCACGGGTTGAAGCGAGCGCAACCGTCGACTAGGCCTTTTCGGACCTAGTTTCCCTTGTGGTCGTGATTTCCGAGCCGTGAAATGTTCCATTTCCCTCGAAATCCCTCTAGGGGCGTCCCCTATGTCCGAAATGATCACAATCAGCCTGCCCGATGGTTCAGCCCGCGAAATGCCGCTGGGCTCCACCCCTGCCGATGTCGCCGCCGCGATCGGCCCAGGCCTTGCCAAGGCGGCGCTGGCGGCGCGGGTCGATGGCGAGTTGGTTGATCTGAGCCGGCCTTTCACCGGCGATGCCGCTCTTGCGTTGGTCACTTCGCGCGATGAGGCCGATGCGCTCGATCTGGCCCGGCATGATTTTGCGCATGTTCTGGCAGAGGCAGTGCAGGCGCTGTTTCCCGGCACGCAGATAACCTTTGGCCCCTCGACCGACGATGGGTTTTACTATGATTTCGCGCCAAAAGACCGCCAGTTCACGGAGGAGGATCTCCCCGCGATCGAGGCCGAAATGCGCCGGATCATTGCTGCCGACAAAGTGCTGACCCGCGAAGTGTGGGCCCGCGAAAAGCTGGTCGCGCGTTGGCGCGATCAGGGTGAGAGCTTCAAGGCTGAATGGGCCGCCGAACTGCCTGAGGATGAAGAACTTACCGTCTATTGGTCCGGTTCGGACTGGCTCGATATGTGCAAAGGTCCGCATTTGCCCTCGACCGGCAAGCTCGATCCGGCGGCTTTCAAGCTGACCCGGGTATCGGGTGCCTATTGGCGCGGCGATCAGAACAACGCGATGCTTAGCCGGATCTACGGTACCGGCTGGCTTAACAAAAAGCAGCTTGAGGCCCATCTGGTCCGGCTGGAAGAGGCGGCCAAGCGCGATCACCGCAAGCTGGGCCAGGAGATGGATTTGTTCCACCTTCAGGCCGAGGCTCATGGCAGCATTTTCTGGCACGCCAACGGCTATATGATCTGGCGCGAGCTGGAAGCCTATATGCGCCGCGCGATTGATGAAGGCGGCTACCAAGAGGTCAAGACGCCGCAGCTGATGGACTCAAAGCAATGGGAGGCATCGGGACATTGGGGCAAATACCGCGAGAATATGTTCGTCGTCCCCGATGAAATCCCCAACACAGAAGACGCGGGTCCGGTCCTGACCGGCGAAGGCGATTTGATGGCGCTCAAGCCGATGAATTGCCCGGCGCATGTGCTGATCTTCCGCCAGGGCATCAAAAGTTATCGCGACCTGCCGCTGCGGATGGCAGAAATGGGGTGCTGTCACCGCAATGAACTTCATGGCGCATTGCACGGGTTGATGCGGGTACGTCAGATGACGCAGGACGATGGGCATATTTTCTGCCGCGAAGACCAGATCGTCCGCGAAGTTCAGGTGTTCTGCGACCTGCTCGACCGGGTTTACAAGGATCTGGGCTTTCCATCCTATGCGATCAAGCTCGCCCTGAGGCCCGAAAATCGGTTTGGCAGCGACGAGATTTGGGACAAGGCCGAAGGCGATCTGCGCGACGCTGTGATCGCGACGGGCCGGGCGACCGCCGAGTATGGCTGGGAAGAACTCCCCGGCGAAGGCGCGTTCTATTCACCCAAACTTGAATTCCATCTGACCGATGCGATTGGCCGGACCTGGCAATGCGGGACGATCCAGCTTGATTATGTCCTGCCCGAGCGGCTCGACGCGAGCTATGTCGGCGAGGATGGCGAGAGGCATCGACCGGTGATGCTCCACCGGGCAATCCTCGGCAGTTTTGAGCGCTTCATCGGGATTCTGATCGAACATCACGCCGGGCGCTTCCCGGTCTGGCTGGCTCCGGTGCAGGCGGTGGTGGCGACGATCGTCTCGGACGCGGATGATTACGCGCGGGACGTTACGGTGCAATTGAAAGCAGCCGGCATCCGGGTTGAAAGCGATATGCGCAACGAGAAGATCAACTACAAGGTCCGCGAGCACAGCCTCGCCAAGGTTCCGCACCTGTTGGTCGTCGGCAAGCGCGAGGCCGAAGAGGGCACCGTCGCGATCCGCACGCTGGGGGATGAACGTCAGCGCTTCATGCCGCTGGCAGAGGCGATTGCGATGTTGCAGGGTGAAGCGACCCCGCCGGATCTGCGTCCCAATTGATCGCAGGCCTCACGCCTGACCAGATCGCGATAGCCATCGCTGCTGCGCTGGCGGCGGCGTTTGTACGGGGGCTGGCCGGGTTCGGCATGGCGATCCTGCTGGTCCCGGTGCTGGGCCTGGCTGTCCCGCCGAGCGAGGCGGTGGTGGTGGCAAATTTGCTGGGGCTGTTCATCGGACTGGTCGGGCTGAAGAAAATCCTCGGCCACGCCGAGCGGTCGGCGCTGCATATTTCGGCGCTGGCAATGATCGCAACCCCGCTGGGGGTGTGGCTGCTCGCGATCACCGATCCGGCGCTGGCGCGGCTGATGATTGCTTTGGTGGCGCTGGGGGCGTTCGTCCTGGTGCTGCTGCCCAAGCGGGCTGATGATCACCTCCCAAGCAGGTTTGAAACGGGCGCGACCGGGATCACATCGGGCATTCTTACGGGATTTGCCGGGATGCCGGGGCCGCCAGTGGTGCCCTATTACCTTCGCCGCGTGATGCCGGTGCAAATGGCCCGGGCTTCGATGATGACGATCTTCCTCGCCACTTCGTTTGCAGGCTGTGTCTCTGCCCTGGCGCTGGGCGTGGCGACGACGCGCGAGCCGATTCTGGCGGCGATCCTCTACCCGGCGGTGTTGCTGGGCAACTGGATCGGAACACTGGCGTTTGGCCGCGTTTCGGACAGTGCCTGGCGGATATTTACGGGCGTGGTGCTGGGCCTTGCAGCCGCAGCGGCGTTGTTGAAGCTGTTACAGGCCTAATACAGGCAGGGCACGATCGGCGAGAATCAGTGCAGCCGCGCAGCCGCAAACCACCGCCGAGCGCAGCCAGTCAAGCTGCGCGGCGCGCGAATCAGTCGCAGCTAGGACAAGAAGTTTAGCCATGGCGAGATTATGCGCGGCAGCCAGTTAGCGAGTCGTTAAGATCTCGCGTCGTCCCCGGCTTGACCGGGGACCGCTGGCCTCTTCGACACGAGGTCGGATCGACGAGGCCAGCGATCCCCGCATTCGCGGGGATGACGTCTACAAAATCGGCATCTGCTGGCTGGCGCAATGGAAACTGCCGCCGCCCGCCAGCACCGCATCAGCCATGATCCCGATTACCTCGCGGCCTGGAAACAGCTCTGCCACCGCAGCCACCCCATCTGCATCGTGCTGCGTGCCATAGATCGGCACCACCACCAGCTTCGATGTGATCACGAAGTTCATGTAACTGGCCGGTTCAGTTCGATCCCCGCTCATCACCAGCCCGGGCGAGGGCACTTCGCGCACCGTCACGCCAAACGCCTCGGCGCGGGCCTTGGCATTGGCATAGATTGCCGCGTTGGGATCATCCGCGCCGGTCGCGCGGGGCAAAGCCAGCACATTGGGAGTAACAAACCGCGCCAGATTATCGACATGGCCATCGGTGTGATCATTGATGAGGCCGTCAGCCAGCCAAAGAACCCGATCGAAACCAAGATCACGGGCCAGCCGCGCCTCCAGATCAGACCGTGACAGATCAGGGTTGCGGTTGGGGTGAAGCAGGCATTGTTCGGTGGTCACAACCAATCCCGTTCCGTCCCCGTCAAGCGCACCGCCTTCCAGAATCCAATCACAGGTTTCAACCGCAAGGCCCGCGCTGGCCGCCAGCTCAGCCCCGATTTCCTGATCCCCTGTCATCACATATTTGCCGCCCCAGCCATTGAAGCCAAAGCGCCGGGCGATTCTGTGCTGCCCGTCCGAAACCACCAGCGGTCCAGTATCGCGCAACCAGACATCACCATAAACGCGCCGTTCCAGCTTCACCGCAGCGCTGCATAAAGCGCGCGCCCGCGCTTCATTGGCATCGTTGCGCACGATCAGCCTTACTTCCTGCCCGCTCTCGGCCACGGAGTTGGCGAAGCTGGCGATCTGTTCCTGCGCTGCGCCAAGGAACCCCGGCCACTCCGCAGCGTCATGGGGAAAGCCGATCCACAGCCATGCTTGCGGATGCCATTCGGGCGGAAGATATAACCTATTTGACATGTATCATTTCAATCACTATATAATGGTAAATCAACTAGAGGTATGTCATGGGAAAGTATAAACCACTCACGCGCTATCTTGAAAATCTTGATAGGGAAAGCTGGGAAGCTCAATTTGCCGACGTTGAGCAAATTTTGGGTTTCGAACTACCGCGTAGCGCGCATGCTTATCCGGCGTGGTGGGCCAATCAGGATGGCACCCACAGTCAAACGCGGGGCTGGCAGGATGCGGGCTGGGAAACTTGTAACGTCGATCTGGCGGCCAAGCGGCTGCGATTTGCGAAGCGCCAGAAGCCGTCAATCAGTCAGACTAGGGCTGTGGCCCCAGTATCCGATCTTTTTGCCAAGGCCATGGCAATGACGGGTATTACAGATCGCCGCAAACTTGAGATGGAGGCCTTAAAAGCCCTTATCCAGCGCGAGGCTGCCAGCTACCTTGCTTCGCTTGGAGGAACCATGCCTGACGCGCAGGCCGCACCGCGCCGACGGCTTGACTGATGATCCTGGCTGACAGCTCAGTCTGGATTGAGCATTTCCGCAAGCCGCTGGCACGACTGCCCGAACTGATTGCGATCG
>JANOKC010000037.1:0-2664 GCA_031419035.1 Novosphingobium sp.
GCGCCGCACTTGTCGCCGATCAGCAGCGAGTCGCAGGCGGTGAAATTGCGCGCGCCGGTCGCCTTGCGGTGAGCGGTGACGAGGCCGCGATAGGTGTTCTCGGACTTACCGGCGGCAATGCCCTTGGAGATGATGTGGCTGGACGTGTTCTTGCCCAGATGAATCATCTTGGTGCCGCTGTCGACCTGCTGGTGCCCGTTCGAGATCGCGATCGAATAGAATTCGCCGCGTGAATTGTCGCCGCGCAGGATGCAGCTCGGGTATTTCCAGGTGATGGCCGAACCGGTTTCGACCTGGGTCCAGGAAATCTTGGAACGGGCGCCGCGGCAATCGCCGCGCTTGGTCACGAAGTTGTAGATGCCGCCCTTACCTTCCGCATCACCCGGATACCAATTCTGGACTGTGGAATACTTGATCTCGGCATCGTCCAGCGCGACCAGTTCGACCACAGCGGCATGAAGCTGATTCTCGTCGCGCATCGGCGCAGTGCAGCCTTCGAGGTAGGACACGTAACTGCCCTTATCAGCGATAATCAAAGTGCGTTCAAACTGGCCAGTGTTTTCCGCGTTGATACGGAAATAGGTGGAAAGCTCCATCGGGCAGCGCACACCCTCGGGGATGTAGACGAACGTCCCGTCCGAAAAGACCGCGCAGTTAAGTGTGGCAAAATAATTGTCGCGCATCGGCACAATCTTGCCAAGATATTTGCGGACAAGGTCAGGATATTCCTTGATCGCCTCTGATATGCTGCGGAAAATGACACCCGCGCGTTCGAGTTCAGCGCGGAATGTGGTAGCGACCGATACGCTGTCAAACACCGCATCCACAGCCACGCGGCGTTGCGGCAAGCCGCCATCTTCGCCGCCCTCAACCCCTGCGAGCAATTTCTGCTCCGCAATCGGGATGCCCAGTTTCTCATATACGCGCAGGATTTCCGGATCGACCTCGTCAAGCGAACCCAGCTTTGGCTTTGCTTTGGGCGCGGCGTAATAATAGGCGTCTTGATAATCAATCGGCGGGACGTTCAGCTTGGCCCAATCAGGCGGCGTCATCGTCTGCCACATGCGGAATGCTTTCAGCCGCCATTCGAGCATCCATTCAGGCTCGTTCTTTTTGCCAGAAATAAAGCGGACAGTATCCTCGGTCAGGCCTTTTTCGGCGAATTCGGTTTCAATGTCCGACGACCAGCCATGCTCGTAATCCGCAACCTTATCGGCAGCATCCCATGCGGCTTGGTCTTTGAGGGCGATATCGTCAGTCATCGTGACAGGCTCATCAAAGAGATATTGGCAAGCACGCCGCGAACGGCACCGTTCACGATGTTCATATGCGGCTTCACCGCGCAGTCGGGTTCAATGCTGCAATGGCAGGTCTGTTCGTTGACACAGCCGGTCAGCGCAATCGGCCCCTCAACCGCCTCAATAATATCGGCCAAAGTAATCGCCGCTGCGGGGCGCGCCAATTGTATGCCGCCGCCTGCTCCGCGCACAGAGCGCAGCAAGCCGCCCTTTGACAATATGCTGACCAATTTTTGCACTGTGGGTAATGCAATGCCAGTTTCCGACGCGAGTTCGGTCGCCGACGTGCGCAGGCCGCCGCAATGGCGCGCTGCTGCGCCCATCACCACCACTGCATAATCTGCCATATTGGATAGCCGCATAGCGAACCCGAATCCTAATCAGATAAAATCGTTCTGATTAGTCATGTGGGCCAGTTGCGCGCGGAAATCAACCCTAGTGGCTTAGGGAATTAGCCTAGTTTGGTTCGGCAAAGTCCGGCTCTGGCTCTTCGGCGGGCGCTTGTTTGCTCCGCCCCATGGCGCGGTCCACCCACTCATCGTCAACCGACTCCGGTTCGATGGCTTGCTCTTGAACTTGGACTTCTTCGGCTGGAACCTCGCCTTCGATCGGCTGACCGAATTCGTCGAGCAGCACCTCTTCGCCATCGGCACCCAACGTCATTTCTTCGCCATCCAGTCGTTCTGGGAATGTCACATCAGTGGCGAAATTTTCAACGGGGCGCTTGGCCACTGCGACACGCATGTAGCTGCCCCAAGCTGTCGCAGGCGCATTACCGCCCTGTAGATTGCCAACCGCACGGGCATCATCGCGGCCCATCCATACGCCCGTCGTCAGGCCGGAGGAGAAGCCAAGGAACCAGCCGTCCTTGTTGCTCGACGTAGTGCCTGTCTTACCCGCAACAGGCCGCCCGATTTGCGCCGCGCGGCCAGATCCTGCCGCAACCGCCGATTGCATCAGGTCAGTGACGCCCGCCGCGACATAGGGCTGCACCAACTGCGCACCGCTTGACGCTTTGTGCCGATAGATGACTTCGCCGTCGATCGTAGTCACTTTGCTGATCGCATAAGGGGTGACGCTGCGTCCCTTTGCAGCAATGGAGGCAAAAGCGCGGGTCATTTCGATCACGCGGGTTTCCGATGATCCCAATACCATTGCTGGGCCTGTGCTGATCGGCGTGGAAATACCAAAGCGCCGCGCCATGTTGGCAATCGCGCTGGTCCCGACTTCTTCACCGATTTTCGCGGCCACCGTGTTTTTGGAATAGGCAAAGGCGGTGCGTAAGGTGATTTCGCCGGCATAGCTGCCGCCGCTGTTTTTCGGCGACCAGCCATTGATGGTAACGGGTTCATCGACGACTTTATCG
>JANOKC010000038.1:0-16268 GCA_031419035.1 Novosphingobium sp.
ACTCTCGTCGCGGATGTCTTCCAGGATCGGCAGCTTCTTGTCGGCAATCGCCTGCGCGATCTGCTCGATCAGCTTGCCCTTTTGGACCATGTAGGGAATTTCGCTGAGCACCAGCTGCCACATCCCGTTGCCCAGCCGCTCAATCCCGGCCTCGCGGTCTTCTTGCGATTTGGCCTCGTCAGCATGGAACCGGCCGCGCACCCGGAAGGCGCCGCGTCCGGTCTCGTAAGCATGCGAAATCGCCGCCGCGCTATCGACGATCACGCCGCCGGTCGGCAGATCCGGGCCCTTGAACACCTGCATCAGCGCAGCGTGCTCAACATGCGGATTGTCGATCAGCAGCAATGTCGCATCGATAATCTCGGCGACATTGTGGCTGGTGATCGAGGTTGCCATCCCCACCGCGATCCCGCTGGAGCCATTGGCGAGCAGATTGGGGAAGATGCCGGGGAAAATCTCCGGCTCTTCGTCTTCGCCATTATAGGTCGGGTGGTAGGTGACGGTCCCTTCATCAAGCCCCGACATCAGCTGGATCGCGGTCTTGGTCAGCCGGGCCTCGGTATAGCGATAGGCGGCGGCGTTATCGCCGTCGATATTGCCGAAATTGCCCTGCCCCTCGACCAGCGGATAACGCAGCGAAAAATCCTGCGCGAGCCGGACCATCGCATCATAGACCGACTGATCGCCATGCGGGTGATACTTGCCGATCACATCGCCGACCACGCGGGCCGATTTCTTGAAGGCGTCGTTCGGGTTGAGCTTCAATTGCCGCATCGCCCACAACAGGCGGCGGTGAACCGGCTTCAGCCCATCGCGAAGATCAGGCAGCGAGCGCGCGGTGATGGTGGACAGCGCATAGACCAGATACCGCTCAGACAGCGCGCTATCAAACGGCGTATCGACGATGGCATCAAAGGGGTCTGGTTCGGTGGTAATGGTGGTCATTGCCTGGACGCCCTAGCAGGCCGGGATTCGCTGCGCCAAGGGCTAGCGCCGCTGCATATCGTGGCTTTCCCCCGGAATTTGCACTTCTAGCCCATCCAGTTCAGGCGACAGCAGTATCTGGCAGGAAAGCCGGCTGGTTCGGGTAACGTCAGCGGCCAGATCCAGCATGTCTTCCTCGTCTTCGGAAGCTGGTGGAAGCACGGCGAACCAATCATTCGCCACGATCACATGGCAGGTCGAACAGGCCATTTGGCCTTCGCAAGTACCCTCCAGCGGCATATCCGCTGCCTGCGCCACTTCGAGCAGCCGCGTACCAGCCGCAGCTTCGGCATCGATCCGCTCGCCCTTTGCAGTGATAAAGTGGACCCGGACCAAATTCACGCTCCCTGCGCAATCGCCGCTGCTTCAATGCGGCGGCAAGCTTCGGCAACTTCGTTTCTGGTCGAGTAGCGCCCAAAACCTAGACGGATCGAGCCGCGCGCAGTTCGCGCGTCGAGTCCGATCGCGGTCAGTACCCGGCTAGGCGCTCCGGTGCCGCTGCCGCAAGCCGATCCTGCCGAAAATGCAATATCGCGCAACTCGCTCATCAAGCGCGGCACATCGAGGCCGTCAAGCCGCAGGTTGAGATTGCCCGGCCAGCGTGCCACCTCGCTGCCATTGGCTGTCCAGCGCGTCAGCAACCCTCGGGCGAGAGCTGAAAGCCCGCTGAGATGCTGAAAGTCAGCCTCCATCCGCGCTTTGGCCAATGCCGCCGCAGCACCGAACCCGGCACAAAGCGCGGGGCTGAGCGTTCCTGAGCGCAAGCCGCCCTCTTGCCCGCCGCCGCGGATCAGCGGCAAAACTTCTACCCCATCACGCACCCACAGCGCGCCAATGCCTTTGGGGCCGTAAAGCTTATGCGCAGTGATCGCGATGAAATCTGCCTCCTCAGGCGCGGCGATCTTGCCCACGCCCTGCACCGCATCGCACAGAAACAAGGCCCCCGCTTCATACGCGCGTCTGGCCAGTTGATCGACCGGCTGAATCGTGCCGATCTCATTATTGACCTGCATCACCGCGACCAATGCCGTTCCGGGGGCAAACGCCGCTTCGGGATCAACCAGCCCGCCAGCATCGACTGGCAGTTCTTGTGAGGGCAAGCCACTAGCCAGAGCCGCTTCGATCACCGCCGAATGCTCGATCGCGGAATAGGCAATCCCCCCGCTCCGCACCGATCCTATCGCCTGATTGATCGCCTCGGTCGCGCCGCTGGTGAAGATCACCCGCCCACCCGGCGGCAGCAGCGCGGCGATCTGCTCGCGCGCCACCTCAACGGCCGCAGCAGCAGCCCGGCCTGGAGAATGCGCGCTGTGAGGATTTGCAAATCCGGCACTTTCCGGCCCGGAGAGCCACGCCAACATCGCCTCACGCGCTTCAGGCGCAAGCGGGGTGGTGGCCTGATTATCGAGGTAAATCATGCGGCGATACCTCGCCATGCGGCAAGGAAATGGTCGATCTGAGCCTCGGTAGTCTCGCGACCAATGCTGACCCGGATTACTTCGCCTGCGCCCTCCACACCCATTGCTTCCAAAACATGGCTGGTCCGCAACGAGCCTGATGAGCAGGCACTCCCTGCCGACACCGCGATATTCTGGGCATCGAAACGGATCAGCTGCGCAGCAGAAGAAACGCCCGGCATCCGGTAGGCGCCGATGGCGGCAATCCGTTCGCTTTCTGCCGCAACCACATCTCCACCGCCCGCCCGAATGCCCTCCTCAAGCCGCGCTCGCAGCTGCGCCGCGCTGTCCAACCACTCTGCACCTTGCTCCAGCGCGGAAACCAAGGCCAATACGCCGGGTAGATTTTCCGTCCCCCCACGATAGCCCCGCTCTTGCCCGCCATCTGGCCGCAAAATGGCAAAATCACGAACCAACAGCGCCCCGATTCCCACCGGGCCGCCAAATTTATGCGCCGAGATCGCGATCAGATCGGCATCGGGTAGAGCACGTTTCCCCGCCCCTTGCGCACAATCGGCCAGCAGCAGCCCGCCCGCTCCATGCACCGCCGCTGCAATTGCGCCAAGCGGCTGGATCACTCCGGTTTCATTGTTGATCTGCTGGACCGCGACCAACCCGGCCCGTGCCGCATGGGTAGGCTCGATCAGGCCTCCAGCGTCGACCATCAACCGCTCAGCCCCTGCCGAATAGCGCAGCACCGCTTCATGCTCGACTGCCGAAACCGCAACCACTGACAGCACGCAACGGGTCAGCGCCAGCATCAAAGCCTCGCTCGCGCCCGAGGTGAGGATAACCTCGCCATCCCAGGCCAGTGCCGCCTTGATCCGCGCGCGGGCCTCCTCCAGCGCCGCCCTTGCCGCCCTGCCAGCCTTGTGCGGGCTGGATGGGTTGGCCCAGATCGCGAAGCCTTCAAGCATCGCGTCACGCGCGGCGGGCAGCAGCGGCGTGGTTGCGGCGTGGTCAAGATAGAGCGAATCGGCGGTCATTGTCGGCAAATGTTGCTTTCGTGCGATGCATTTCTATATAGCGCCTGCTTCCCTATCACAGCCCCAACCGGTCCGGACTTCGCTAATATGCGCAAAGTCGAGGGTGGAGCCAGCCAGAACCAGGTATACCAGACGATGCCAGCAGTCATTTTTCCCGGTCCCGAAGGCCGTCTCGAAGGCCGCTTCCAGCCGGGTCCGCGCGCGCGCGCACCCGTTGCAATGATCCTTCACCCGCATCCCCAAGGCGGCGGCACGATGAATGACCGGGTCACCATGGCACTTTACCGCACTTTTGTGGCGCGCGGTTTTGCGACGTTGCGGTTCAACTTCCGGGGCGTTGGCCGCAGTCAGGGCAGCTTTGACAACGCGATTGGCGAGCTTTCGGATGCCGCCGCCGCGCTCGATTGGGTCCAGTCGATCCACCCCGAAGCGCAAACCACCTGGATTGCGGGCTTCAGCTTT
Organism: Novosphingobium sp.; assembly: GCA_031419035.1. GTDB lineage: Bacteria > Pseudomonadota > Alphaproteobacteria > Sphingomonadales > Sphingomonadaceae > Novosphingobium. The sequence continues at coordinate 3,890 of JANOKC010000038.1, forward strand.
GGCGCGCTGATCGGCATGCAGCTGCTGATGCGCCGCCCGGAGATTCGCGGATTCATCTCGGTCGCCCCGCCTGCCAATATGTATGACTTCAGTTTCCTTGCCCCTTGCCCTGCCTCGGGTATCATGGTGCAGGGCGCTGCCGATACGGTGGTGACGCCAAGCGCGGTGGGCAAGCTGGTGGAAAAGCTGCGCACGCAAAAGCACATTACCGTCCATCACGACGAGATCCCGCGCGCCAACCACTTCTTCGAGCATGAGCTGGAGGAGATGATGCGCTCGGTTGACAATTATCTCGATATGCGGCTCTCGCCCGATTGCCCGATCAAATAGCGCTCAATCGAGCTCGCGGCCCAGCGGCGCATTGCCGCTGGCGTCGGGCAGGGTCCATATTCCGACATTGATCGCCATGATCACCGCCAGCAGCAGCATCAAGCCGATCTGTTTGCGCGATCCGCCACGCCGCCACAGAAATCCTGCGCCCAACGCCAAGGCGATAGCAGCCAGCACCAGCACGGAAAGCACGGTGTTCAAGGCGGCTAGCGGATCAATTTGCCCGCCATATTGATGATGTCATCAAGCGGGTTTCCATCGCGATTGAAGTCGATCAGCGAGCCCAATCCGCCCATCCCTCCAGAAGCGGCTGGAGCAGGAGCTGAGGAATTGCCGCCCAGCATCGATCCCAGAATCGAGCCTAGCCCGCCCAAACTTCCACTGCCTTCGTTCCCCGTTCCCGAGGCCCGGGCCGAAAGATACCCACCAACCAACATTGCAAGCAGCGGCAACATCTTTTTTAGGGTTTCAGGATCAATTCCGGTTTGCCCGGATGCGTGGGATGCCACCGATCGGCTGACGTCCTTTGTCCCGAATATCTGGCCGAGAACATCATTGCCCATGCTGGGATTCGTTTCATCAGGTCCAAGCACATTGGCCGCAAGAGCCCCGCCGCCTAACGTTCCAAGCATGCCAATCAGGCTGCCGAGGCCGCCTTCCCCGCCGCCTGCCGAATCTGCCTGTTTCGAAAAACCGCCAAGAATCGCCGGCAACATCGCTTCCGCTCCGGCAGCAGCCATAGCGGGCGGGATACCAAGCTGCTTGGACACGGCTTCAATTCCGCCACTGCGCCGCAGCATATCCATTATTTCCATGCTAATTTCCTTCAGGATTTATGCGGAGCAACCCACTCTCTCGATCCTGACTAGCTGTCTATCGATACCCAGCCACTCGTGCTAGGAGTTTTGGCACCAGTGGGACGTTTCCCGCGCCGATTCGCTAATCGGTTCGGATTTCAGGAGAATTCTGCCATGTCGATCTTCAGTTCAATCAAAAATGCAATTTTTGGACGCAAGGCTGAGGCCGCCACCCCGGCCCCCGTTGCGGTTGCTGATGCCGCTCCTGCTGCGCCAGCTCCGTCGCTGGCGGTTGCCGATATCGATGTCGCCGCCAACCTCGCAGCGATGGCTGAAGGCAAGGACCTCAACTGGCGCACCTCGATTGTTGATCTGATGAAATTGCTCGGCATCGATTCGAGCCTCACCAATCGCAAAGAGCTGGCGACCGAGCTTGGCTATACTGGCGCGCTTGATGGTTCGGCTGAAATGAACATCTGGCTGCACAAGGCCACGATGCGCGAACTGGCTGCCAATGGCGGCAAAGTTCCGGCAGAACTACTCGACTAAGTCGCTCTGCAATTGACACAAGTCATGGTGCCAGACAGTCTGGCGCCATGACCCCGCCTTCATTCAATCGCCGGCAATTGCTGGCTAGCCTTGCCGCCAGCGGCAGCGTTCTGGCGCTCCCCGGATGCGCCCGGTCGCTCTCCTCCGGTCCACTTCCGGCTTCTCCACAAACACTGCTCGATGCAATTGCCTGGCAGCTGCTCGAACTTGGTCCCGAAGGCGCAACCGCGCTGGGGATCGACAAGGATGCCCGCGCTGGCCTTCGCGCAAAACTCGGCGACCGTTCGGCAGCCGGGCAGGCAAAAATTGCCGCCACTCTAAGGGCCGCGCTGGCGCAAGTTGCGGATGTATCCCCAGTCGGCCTTGATCCGGCCACCCGGACCAGTCTGGCGGTAGTCAAAAGCGCATTCGGCACCGCGCTTGATGGCTTTGCCCTGCCCTATGGCGATGTCGCGGTGGGCGGCTGGCGCAATGCGCCCTATGTGGTGATCCAGAACATCGGGGCGTATCTCGATATTCCGCGCTTTCTGGATAGCGACCACCCGGTGCGCAATAGGGAAGACGCAGAAAGCTATCTCAGTCGGCTTGGCGATATGCCTACGCAGCTTGATGGCGAGCTTGAGCGGCTCAAATCAGCAGCAGCGATGGGCGTTATTGCGCCTTCATTCTTGCTCGACAAGGCAATCCGGCAGATGGAGCAAACGCTGGCCGATGCCCGCAGCGGGGGTGATCTGGTCCAATCGCTGGTCCGCCGCACCCGCGACATTCCCGGGGCATGGGCGCTTCGCGCTCAGTCTATCGCCAAGGGGCCGGTTGCTGCCGCGCTGCAGCGCCAGCTGAGTGAACTTGTCGCCCAGCGCACCCGCGCCACTGACGAGGCCGGCCTGTGGGCAAGACCACGCGGCGACGAGTGGTATGCTTGGGGGCTGCGCGCCAGCACCACGACCCGGCGCTCGCCGGATGAGGTCCACGCCATGGGCCATGCCCAGCTGGCCGAGCTGCATGGCCGGATGGACCCGATCCTGCGCAGACTGGGCTTCACCAGCGGAACGGTCGGCAAACGGATGACCGCTCTGGGCAATGACCCACGCAACAGGTTCCGCAATGATGACAAAGGCCGGGCCGAGATCATCGCGCTGATGCAGTCAAAGATCGCGTTCATTCGCGCCCGGATGCCGCAAGCCTTCGGGAATCCAGTGCGGGGCAATCTGGAGATCCGCCGCTTGCCGCTTGCCGAGGAAGCAGGCGCGCCCGGTGCTTATGGCGGTGCAGGCTCGATCGATGGCACCGTTCCGGGGAAAATCTGGCTTAATTTGGGTGATACGGATCGGCACAGCCGGTTCAGCCTGCCGACATTGGCCTTCCATGAAGGCATCCCGGGTCACGTCTGGCAGGGCGAGTATGCCAACCGCCTACCGCTGATCCGCACAATTCTGGCCTTCAACGCCTATTCGGAAGGTTGGGGACTCTATGCCGAGACGCTGGGTGACGAATTGGGCACCTATGCCGACGATCCGGTTGGGGAACTTGGCTATCTGCAATCAATGGCCTTTCGTGCCTGTCGAATGGTGGTTGATACTGGGCTCCACGCCAAGCGCTGGAGCCGTGCCAGGGCGATTGATTGGTTCGTTGCCGCCAGCGGGAAAGCCCTGGCTGAAATCGCTCCCGAGGTGGACCGCTATTGCAGCTGGCCGGGGCAGGCCTGCGGCTACAAGATGGGCCACAGCGAAATCCTCGCTCAGCGCGAACGGGCCAAGGTCGCGCTGGGCACGAAATACGATTTGCGCGGGTTCAACGATGCGGTTGTTGGCGGGGGCAACGTTCCGCTCGATGTACTGACCGAGAATGTGGGTAGTTACATTACGGGTGCGAAAATCTAGGCCTCAGCCAGGAATAGCGCGCCGGTACCAAAACCACAGTAACGGCGGCAGGATCAACTCCACCGCGCCAAGATAAACAAATAGCTGGTCCGGCCGGCCGACAGCAATCCATGAAATGATCCGCGCTATCCCGCCAAGAAAGAACGTGACCAGCAGCGCGAAAAGCGCGGCCCGACGGTCCTCCAGATTACGCGATACCCAGAGTAGCGCCGCACCAAAGCCAAGGAACAGCGTCGCATAGAACCTGTCCTCGCTGTCCATGGTTGCATTGACGGGCACCGAACCGGGAATCGCAGCTGGTCCAAAGACAATGTGGACCAAAGCGATAGCCATACAGACTACGCCGAACAGGGCGATGACAGAGCGCAGTGTTGCAATCATCGTTCAGCTCTTACCGAACAGACCTTTGGCCATGCCGAGAACATCGTTGATCGGATTGCCATCACCATCACGGTCAAGCATTCCGAGCACACTGGAGGCTTGTGGATGGTCCTTAAGCATCTGGCTGAATGCCCCAAGCGAACCCTCGCCGCCAATCTGCTCGACGATCTGGTTGAGCGTGCCGGCGTCCAGCCCGGTCTTCGCGGCGGCGCCTTTGATCGTATCGCCCCGCTCCTGATGCGACTGGCCCAGCGCGGCGATGGCCTTCTCAGCCATGGCGGGATCAATCCCCAGCTTGGCCGCAAGATTGCCGACATCAGCGTGCTGACTGACCTGGCCGAGGATGCTGTCGAGAATTCCCATGATTGCGACTCCTGATAAAAAAAGACGTCACATCATGCGCTTGCTTTTTGACCTAAGGAAGTCAAATCTGGAACAGATCCGGTTCAACCCAATCCCGCCGAGCAGCCACCGAAAACAGCACCCCGCTCGAATAGAAGCGCTGCGGCCAATTCCGTGAGGCAATTTCGCTGGCCAGCAGCGCGTTAACCCGTCCGGTCAAGCCAGTCTGCGGCGCTGTTAAAAGAAATTTTCGCACGCCCATAATGAACAGCTGGGTCAGTGTTTCATGATAGCCCTGCGTGTAATCATTCACAGTACTGGTCGCGCAATTATAGGCGCGGATAATCTCCGGCAGATCGCGCTCGGGATGAATCTCGGGTCGCTCGGTCAGCAACCACAGGCACGCGGCAAGATGCGCTTCATGGGTCCATTCGGACTTGGGCAGGCTAAGCCCCAGCAACCCCTCACCCACACGGCGAATGGCTGCATCATCAGCGAAGAAACGGATTGGATCGGTCATCGGAAAACTCTCGGATCCTTTTGCGACCCGAGATTTTCCCGGGTCGGATCAGGCCGCAGTAGGCGCGGCCTGACGGACGCCTTCATCGACGTGATCGGCAAATTGCGCGAAATTGTCGATGAATTGGCGCACCAGCGTTTGCGCGGTCCGGTCATATTCGGCAGCATCAGCCCATGCCCCACGCGGATCGAGCAGCTTGGCATCGACGCCAGCCACCGCCACGGGCACTTCAAAGCCGAAGTTGGGATCCTTGCGGAATTCGGCCCCGTTAAGGCTGCCGTCGAGCGCGGCGTTGAGCAATGCGCGGGTCGCTTTGATCGGCATCCGGTTGATCCCCGGCATGGTTGCCTTGCCACCAGTCCAGCCGGTGTTGACTAGCCAGCAGGTCACTGCGCCCTTGGCGATGCGGTCCTTGAGCAAATTGCCATAAACCGATGGATGGCGCGGCATGAACGGCGCGCCAAAGCAGGTGGAGAAAGTCGCTTCCGGTTCGGTCACGCCAATCTCGGTTCCGGCAACCCGTGCGGTGTAGCCTGAGAGGAAGTGATACATTGCCTGATCCGGCGTCAGCCGCGCGATCGGAGGCAGCACGCCATAGGCATCGGCGGTGAGCATGATGATATTCGCGGGAACCGGGCCAAGATTATCCGCGCTGGCATTCGGGATGAAGTCGATCGGATAGGATCCCCGGCTGTTCTCAGCGAGCGAGTTATCGTCAAAATCCAACGTCCGGGTGACAGGATCGATCACCACATTTTCCAGGATCGTTCCGAAGCGCTTGGTGGTGGCGAAGATTTCCGGCTCAGCTTCGGGCGAAAGCCGGATCATCTTGGCATAACAGCCGCCTTCAAAGTTGAACACGGCAGTATCCGACCAGCCATGCTCATCATCACCGATCAGCGTGCGGCTGGCGTCAGCGGAGAGCGTAGTTTTGCCCGTGCCCGACAAGCCGAAAAACACCGCGGTCTTGCCGTCTGTACCAACATTGGCCGAACAATGCATCGGCATGATGCCTTTGACCGGGAGCAGATAGTTGAGGATCCCAAACACGCTTTTCTTCATTTCACCAGCATAGGCAGTGCCGCCGATCAGGATCAGCTTCTCGGTGAAATTGACCGCAACCACGGTTTCCGAACGGCAGCCATGGCGGGCCGGATCAGCGCGGAAGCTAGGTAGATCAATGATCGTATATTCCGGCACAAAGCCTTCAAGTTCCGCCGCACTCGGGCGGACCAACAGCGTCCGCACAAACAGATTGTGCCAGGCCAACTCGTTGATAACCCGAACTGTGACGCGGTTTTCGCTCTGCGAACCGCCAAACAGATCGGCGACGTAAAGCGTTTCCTTAACCCCCAGCGCAGCGAGAAAATCGGCCTTGAGCGCCGCAAAATGCTCCGGCGTCATCGAAGCATTGGTCTTGCCCCACCAGACCGTACTCTCGGTCTCGGCGTCGCGGACGATGAACTTGTCCTTGGCTGACCGGCCAGTGTGCTTGCCAGTTTCCACCACCAATGGGCCGTCCGCAGCAAGAATCCCCTCTCCATTACGCAATGCATGCTCAATCAGCGGCGCGGTGCCAAGGTTGGCGTGGATCGTCGCCGGGGTTGAAATGCCTTGGCGATCAAGTGGATAGGAAAGGGAACCGGTCAAAATTGTCTCCGTGATCAAAAGGGCAACGCGGCGACGCCGACCCAGTTTCGCACTCGTCCGCATACGAATGCATGTTCTTTGAAAGGGCGCATAGTCGAAGGGCGCCGCCGCGTCAAACTGACCAGATAGCCCTACAAAGCACCTTTTAATCAATCGTTTACGGAACGGATCCGCTGCGTGATTGTCAGGTGTAGTTCAAGGCGCTAACCCCTTGTTCCCACGCAACACTTGCAGGCCTACAGCAGCGCCTATGGCCGATCCGGCACTCTCATTGCTCGCCCAACCCCAGACAATTGCACTGGTCGATGACGATCGTAACATTCTGACGACAGTTTCGATCGGCTTGCAGGCCGAGGGATTCGCGACAAGGCTCTATACCGATGGACCGACAGCGCTGAAGGCACTGCTGGAAAATCCCCCCGACCTGGCAATCTTCGACATCAAGATGCCGCGCATGGACGGGCTGGAACTGCTTGAGCAACTCCGCAACAAATCGGCTCTTCCGGTTATCTTCCTGACTTCCAAAGATGAAGAGCCAGATGAAGCACTGGGCCTTGCTATGGGAGCCGATGACTACATCACCAAGCCGTTTAGCCTGCGTTTGCTGGTCGCAAGAATCCGCGCGATTTTAAGGCGCAGCGAACTTGTCCGAATTGGTGATGACGAGCAGGCCAGCGCTGATGATCAGCCCGAGCCGATTCGTCGCGGACGGCTGGTGCTTGATCCGCCGCGCCATCAGGTCAGTTGGGATGAACGCCCGGTAGCGCTGACGGTTACCGAGTTTCTTTTGCTTGAGGCGCTGGCGACCAGGCCCGGGGTGATCAGGAGCCGAAATCAGCTGATGGACGCGGCCTATAGTGACGACGTATTCGTCGATGACCGGACGATTGATAGCCATATCAAACGCCTCCGGCGCAAGTTCCGGGCAGTTGATCCGCATTTTTCTGCGATAGAAACGCTGTATGGCGCGGGATATTCCTTTGGCGAGAGTTGATCCGTTCAATCCGCGCGGCCCGGCCCGGCTGTTCTGGACACGGCGAACGTCGCTTACCGCGCGCATCCTGGCCGTCAATATCATCGCTCTGGGACTTATGGCTGGCAGCCTGTTCTACCTCGACAGCTATCGAAACCAGCTGGTGGACGAGCGCTTCAAGCTGGCGCGGAGCGAGGCAGAAATCACTGCCGATGCGCTCGCCGAAACTGTCCTCAGCCAGCGCCGCGCGCTTTTGGCGCGAATCGGCAGTGAGCAGAAGCTGCGGCTGCGGCTTTATGATTCGAACGGTAATTTGTCTGTCGATAGCTTTGCTATTGCCGGGCCATCCTTCCGTTTCATCGATCCAGCGACCGAACCCTGGTATCAAGACGCCGCGCGCATCCTTGATAAGGGCATGAACATTGTCCTCGGCGGCCCGGAAATCCTTGCCTATCGTGATCCGGAGACTGATACGGCAGCAGCCTGGCCCGAACTGGGTGCGGCAAGAAAGTCTGGCCAGACCGTTGTGATCCAGCGGTCAGCGCCCGATCAAACCCCGGTTATCAATGCTGCAACGCCAATCGATGCCCGAGGTGAGTTGCTGCTCTCCACCCGGAATGACCCTAACATCACCCAAAGCGTTCGCGATGCCCGCCAGACTCTAGCGATCGTGCTGGCAGTAACGCTGTTGATCTCGATCCAGCTTTCCCTGTTTTTGGCCCGAACCATAGTCGAGCCACTGCGGACACTGGTCCGCGCTGCGGTTCGGGTTCGGTTAGGCCGCGACCGCGAGGTAGTTGTCCCTCGCTTGCCTGAACGCCGGGATGAGATCGGCATGTTGGCGCGCGCAATTTCGGACATGACTACCGCGCTGCGGCAACGAATCGACTCGGTCGAAACCTTTGCCGCAGATGTCGCGCATGAGATTAAAAATCCCCTGACCTCCCTGCGTAGTGCCTTAGAATCACTGGAAAAAATAGGTGAAGGTGATTTGCGCCGCCAATTGACCGCCATTGCCGTACATGATGTGCAGCGAATTGACCGTCTGGTCACCGAAATCTCCGATGCGAGCCGGATCGACGCGCAACTCAGCCGGACCGAATTCATGCCGATTGATGTTGTTGCAATGACCCGGGCGCTGATTTCAACCCGCGAGGCACGCGGAGTGAACCGCGATTGCCAGATTACTGTCGGCCTTTCCGGAAATGGCCCTTGGACCGTGCTGGGCGATCCGGCCCGGCTGGAGCGGGTGATAGAAAACCTGCTCGACAACGCCATTTCCTTTTCACCCCCAGGCGGCGGCGTGTTGGTTACGCTTGATCGAGACATCGACCAGATCACGCTTGGCATAAGCGATGATGGACCGGGCATCCCCGTGGATGACCGCGAAAAAGTGTTCGAGCGGTTCCACTCGTTGCGGCCGGCCGAAGAGGCATTCGGGAGCCACAGCGGCCTAGGCCTCGCCATAGCGCGGACAATTGTTGAAGCGCATGATGGAAGCTTGCGCGCAGCTGATCGCCCGGCCGGCAAGGCAGGCGCAAGCCTCCTTATCACTTTGCCCGCAATGGAAGGCGCAGAATGAGTGGGCTTCATCAGGCAAGCTGTGTTGCGATTGCCGGGCGTGCCGTGTTGATTGAGGGGCCGCCGGGTAGCGGAAAATCGAGCTTGGCGCTCGCCCTGATTGATCGCGGTGCGGTGCTGATCGGTGATGACGGGGTCGCACTGGAATTGTGCATGGATGGCTCAGGCGAGTTGCGGTTAGAAGCCTCACCCGCGCCCAACATCGCAGGGCTTCTGGAAGTTCGCAATGTTGGCCTGGTGCATTTTCAAACCGCCGCCAAAGTGCCGGTTGCGCTGGTTCTGCGGCTTGACCGAGAGGCACCGCGCTTCATCGAGACTAGCGAAACCGTTGAGCTGTTTGGAGCAGCCATCCCTAGGGTTCGCCTTTGGCCCGACTGTCAGGTGCTCGCCCTGCGCGCTGAGGCGGCGTTAAAGGTTCATGGGCTTGACTGAAAGCGCGCCCCGCATCGGCACAGCTGGCCCGTTGCCGTGGACATTCTTCTGCGGCTCGCGCATTGCAGATTATCATGCCTGCCAAGTCCTCAGCTAAGTCCCCTCCAAAGGCAAAGCCGCCAAACCATGTCAGGCAACGTGTGCTGCTGGTCACAGGGTTGCTGGGCGCAGGAAAATCAACAGCGCTCAAAGTGTTGGAAGACCTGGGTTGGGAAACGATCGACAACTTCCCGATCCGCCTGCTCGACCGTCTCATCGACAGCCCCGGTTCTCTCGCAGCGGAATCCCGCGCGCCGCTGGCCATCGGATTTGATTCACGCACCCGTGGCTTTGATCCCGACAAGGTGATTGACCGGGTCAAAAAACTGACCACCCGTGATGATCTCGAATTGACCACCCTGTTCCTAGATTGTGCGGGACAGGAACTGGAGCGGCGCTACAACGAAACCCGGCGGCGCCATCCGCTGGCCCAGGATCTGCCGGCAGCCTCTGGAATTGCCGCTGAACGCGAACTGATGGCGCCCCTTCGGCGCTGGGCCGACATGGTGATGTCCACCACCAACTTTACTGCCCATGACCTGCAACAGGCCGTGCGCGAGCAATTCCATTCGCTGTCCGATCGAGCAATGACGGTTTCCGTCACCAGTTTCGGCTTTTCCCGCGGGATGCCGCCGATTGCCGATCTGGTGTTTGACATGCGGTTCCTGAACAATCCGCACTGGGATGCACAGCTCCGGCACCAGACTGGGCGCGATGAACCAGTGGCAGCACACATCCGCAATGATCCGGCATTCGAAGAAGCGTTTACGCGGATCCGCGACCTGATTCTGCTTCTGCTGCCGCGCTACCAGGCGCAGGGCAAGGCCTATGTGAACATCGCCTTTGGATGCACCGGCGGGCGGCATCGCTCGGTATTCACCGCCGAGCAGATTGCCGCGGCCTTGCGCGACGCAGGCTTTGCGCCAACGCTGCTGCACCGCAATCTGAGCTCGCGGGCGGCAGATCTGGTGGAGGGGAAACCCGAACCGATTACAGGAAAGCATTGACCGTGGCCCAAGACCGCGCCATTGGCCTGCCCCACTTTGCAGCGGGATTCGCTCAGCCAAAGTTTCGGAGCATCGCCCCAGCATGATCGGATTGATCCTGGTAACGCACGGACGGCTTGCCGAAGAATTCGTGCATGCGATGCAGCACGTCGTCGGCAAGCAGGAAGCCGTGGCCACCGTCTGCATCGGACCCAACGATGATATGGAAGCCAAACGCCGCGAGATCGGCGACGCGATTCGCGGCGTCGACAGCGGCGAAGGAGTGATCGTTCTCACCGATCTGTTCGGCGGAACCCCATCCAACCTCGCAATTTCGCTGATGGTCGCGGGCAAGATCGAGGTGATTGCGGGTATCAATCTGCCAATGCTGATCCGCCTTGCCGGAGCGCGCAAAACAATGGACGTTGCCACTGCGATCCGCGCCGCGCGCGAGGCGGGGCGCAATTACATCACCATTGCTTCGGAATTTCTGGGGCAAGACGCATGAGCGAAGTGAGCGAAACGGTTGAAATCATCAACAACCGGGGCCTTCATGCTCGCGCCAGCGCCAAATTCGTCAATGCTGTCGCCAAACTGCCGGATGGGATTCAGGTTCGGGTGGCCAAGGATGGCGCAGATGCAGCGGGCGGCTCGATCCTCGGCCTGATGATGCTCGGCGCGGCCAAGGGCGATTCAATCCTGATCCAGGTAAGCGGCAATGAAGCGGATCACGCACTTGCAAAGCTGGTGGGGCTGGTCAAGGACGGCTTCGGCGAGGATTGATGTCTTGGCACTGCGCCGCACCATTACTGGATTTTCAAACCCCACGGTCAAGTTCATCCGCAGCTTGCGTGAAAAAAAGCACCGTAAACTGGAAGGCAAATTCCTGGCTGAAGGTTTGCGGCTGCTGACTGATGCGCGGGATGCCGGAAAACTTCCCGAAATGCTGGTGATGGCCACGAAGCGCGAAGCCCACCCGCTGCTCGATGCGCTGGAGGCCGAGGTTGCTGCGGCGGGCGGCGAGGTGATCGAAATGGACGAGGACATCCTCGCCAAGGTCACCGGCAAGGATAATCCCCAAGCGGTCGCCGGGGTCTTTGCCGAATTCGACACCAGCCTTGCGGCCATCAACCGTGACGCCGCGAAGATCTGGCTGGTCGCACAGGCGCTGCGCGATCCGGGCAATCTTGGCACCATGCTGCGGACCGGCGATGCAGTGGGTGCAGGCGGGTTGATTCTGATCGACGATTGCGCCGATCCGTTCTCGGTCGAGGCGGTGCGGGCGAGCATGGGGGCAGTATTTACCCAGAAGATTGCGCGGGCTGCCTGGGACGAATTTCTGCCGTGGTTGCGCGGTGGAGACGGCCAGCTTGTCGCTGCCTCTCTGCGCGATGCGACCGACTATCGCGGCGCGGCCTACAAAACACCCTGCTTCCTGCTGGTCGGCAATGAATCGCGCGGATTGCCCGAAGCTTATGATGACGCCTGCGATCTGCGCGTGACCATCCCGATGAAAGGCCGCGCCGATAGTTTGAACGCTGCGGTTGCTGCGGCGGTGCTGGCCTATGAGGCGCTCGCGGCGCTGGATCGCTGAAGCTTCGTTCATTGCCCGATCATCCGGGCGGTGGCATCACGCCATCATGAACATCAAAGCCCTGATCCTCGCCCTACCCCTCCTCGCCGCCTGCACCACGCTTCCTGGCGCGGTTCCGGATTTGAGCGGAACCAAATGGGCCTTCACTGTGATCGACGGCGCGCGTCCAGTCTCTGCCAAGGCCAGTTTGAATTTCGAGACGGACCGGCTTGGCGCAAATGTCGGCTGCAATGGCATGGGCGGGGAATGGCGGATGGAACAGGATCGGCTCATCGCCGACCAGTTGATTGGGACCCAGATGTATTGCGATGGGCTGATGGAGCAA
>JANOKC010000039.1:0-5913 GCA_031419035.1 Novosphingobium sp.
GCGCTGGCTGGCATAGGACAACTGCTGGAAATCATCGCGGCTGATCTTGCCCATCCGCAGCATTTCGGCGCTGATCCCCGATTGCTCGGCCAGAATACGGGTCGCAAGCTGATCCGCGCTCATTTCCAGACTGAAAAAGGCTGTTGCCGCACCAACCGATTTATCTTCGGCTATGCCATCCGCGATGTCGCGGCGCAGCCGGTCGGCAGCGTTAAAGGCGATGTTGGTGGCAAGCGCAGTTTTGCCCATACCGGGACGGCCCGCCAGGATGATAAGATCCGAATCGTGCAGTCCTCCGACCTTTTCATTAAGCGAGTTGAGGCCAGTCGTGGTCCCCGAGATATGCCCGCCTGAAAGCAGCGCCTGCTCGATCATCCCCAGCGCGGTGCGCGTGGCAACGGCAAAGCCTTGCGCCTCGCTATTGCTCCCTGCCCCTTCTGCCACCGCATAAAGTGCGGCTTCGGCCAGTTCGATCTGTGCCAGCGGCTCGACGCTTTCGGAGGTGTCCATCGCGCTGCTCACCAGATTGCGGCCGACGGACACCAGCTCGCGCAGCAGTGCCAGATCATAAATCTGCTCGGCCAGTTCGCGCGGAGCGAGCAGACCCTGGCCGTCGGCGGTCAGCTGCGCCAGATAGGTGACCCCGCCCAGCTCCCGCAGCGCCTCATCCGCCTCAAAATAAGGCTTGAGCGTGACTGGCGTGACAATCGCCTTGCGATCAAGCAGCTGGAGGATCCGCTCATATATCTTGCCATGGATCGGTTCGAAGAAATGCGCCGGGGCAAGCTGGGTCGGCAGCTCCTCAATCACGCGGTTATCGATCAGCACCGCGCCCAGAAACGCCGCCTCCGCCTCGACATTAGCGGGCAGCGCGCGAATCGGCGCGATATCGGAGCGCGAGACAAGTTCAAGTTCAGCCATAGGCGCTGGTCAATGCGCTTCCGGGGCATTTCGGGCAAGCGGACAGTGTTGCGGAATTAATCCACAGCATGTGGATTATGACGATGCCCTTGCAGGCTGATGCTGCATTTGCGAAAGCAGCGCGCAATGGCCATTCCGCGCATCTCTCACATCGAACTCGACGAGGCGACCATCCTGTGGCGCAACGCCGATATTGAGCAAGAGCGCCGGATCGCGATCTTCGATCTGATCGAAGACAATAGCTTTCGGCCCGTCCGGGCTTCCCAAGCTGGACATGAGGGTCCGTATCGCCTTCGTCTGGCGGTAGAAGACGGGCGGCTGTCGATGAAGATATCCGACGGCGCCAGCCAGCATCTGGAAACGCTGATCCTGGGCCTAGGCCGGTTCCGCCGCCCGATTCGCGACTACTTTGCGATCTGCGACAGCTATTATCAGGCGATCCGCAAGGCCACCGCCACCGAGATCGAGACAATCGACATGGCCCGCCGCGGCGTCCACAACGAAGCGGCGGAAATGCTGCTCGAACGGCTGGACGGAAAGGTAGAAACCGATTTCGCCACCGCGCGCCGGCTCTTTACCCTGATCTGCGTCCTGCATATCAGGGGATGAAGAAACGGGGCCGGAAATCACATGGTTAGAAGAAAGCGATCAAGCATTGCGCGGCTTCGGCTGCTCGCGGCCTTTTTGCTGATCGCGCTGGCTGGTGGTGCCTGGGGCTGGTGGCACCTTCACCACTGGACCCCGCCGCGCGCTGCCTATCCCATGCAAGGGGTTGAGATCGGAGTAACCGACGGCACAGTCGATTGGCGCGCCTTGAAAGCAATTGGGGCCAATTTCGCCTATATTGACGCCAGTGCCAGCGCCTTTGCCCGCGATCCTACCTTCGTGAAGAATTTTGAGGAGGCGCGCGCGATCCGGCTTCAGCTGGGGGCAGTGCATAAATATGATCCATGCCAGCCAGCCGACAAGCAGGCCGCGAATTTCGTCACCGTGGTGCCCCGCGATGCCCAGATGTTGCCGCCCGCTGTGGATCTGGATCAGCTGGCCGATGATTGCCCGGTAAAGGTAAGCGATGCAGCGGTCGAGAGCGAGCTGACGACGTTCCTGAACCAGATCGAGAATCACACCGGTAAACCTGCGATGCTGAAACTATCGCGCAGTTTTGAAGCGCGCTATCATATCGCCGCTGCGGTTGATCGCAATCTGTGGCTGGTGCGCGACCGGTTCGAGCCAGGCTATGGCGGCCGACCATGGACTCTCTGGACCGCTAATACCGCGCTCGCCAATGAAGCCAATGAGGAGCAGGTCCGATGGGTAGTGGTGCAGCAGTGACTATCGACAGGGACACACTGATCGCCGCTGCCCGCGCAGCAGCGGGCCAGGCCTACGCCCCTTACTCCCACTTCCACGTCGGCGCGGCGCTGGGCTTTGCCGATGGGACCGTGGTGACCGGTGCGAATGTCGAGAACGCCAGCTACGGGCTGACACTCTGCGCGGAAACTGCCGCGGTATCCAAGGCGATGAACCAGGGCGCGCGCGGCGGGTTGCAGGCCATTGCGGTGATCGGCGGCAAGAACGGCGAGATCGGGCTGGCCGTGACGCCTTGCGGGCGCTGCCGTCAGGTCTTGAACGAACTCGCCCAGCTTGGCGGCACAGATCCTGTGGTATGGTGCGCTGGCGAGGCTGACGTTCTGGAAATGCGGTTGTCAGAACTGCTGCCGCATGCGTTTGGCCCGGCGAATTTGGGTTGAGGGCCGCTTCGTAAGCGTCCTGACCCTAGCTATCCGACAACACCATCAGCAGCACCGGATCGAGCAACAGATGGGCTGCACCATGACCCGTCAGCGCAGCAAGCCAGCCGTGACGCCAATATAGCCAGCCCCAGACGCAGCCCACCGCCCAATATCGCAGTGACGCATACAAGGGCGCCGCAATCACCAGTGCGCCAACATTGGCCAGTTGCGCGATCAGGATGATCGCGATGAAATGCGCAGGCCTCAAGCGAACCTTGAACACTGAAAGAGCCATGACCAGCCCGGTCATCAGCAGCAGCCGGTACTGGACTTCATCAAAAGTGGAAAGCAGACAGGAAAGCAGCATTCGCGGCCATAGCGGACTGGTAAAATGCGCAAGATAGCTGCGGGGCAAACCATCGCGGAACAGGACTCCATCCAGCACGGCAATGAACAGAGTAATCGCGGCAATCGATCCGGCCACAGCCACGGCCGCCGCCACCCGGTCTCGCGGCATAATCGTCAGCCCGCCAGACAGCGCCGCAATTCTGGCAAGGATGGTAGATTGATCGGGCTGCACAAGCGTCCTTTTTGGCCGAGTGGAGCTTTTGGCCGAGCGGAGCCGTTGTGGCAAATTAGCGCCCGTCCAACCACTCTGCCAGCGCTGCCATGCATTCGCGCCCCAGCAACATACTCCGCTCGGGCGACCAGCCCTGTTCGGGACACGGCAGATCATTGTTGTCCTTGAACGGCATTTCCAGCGTCATCGCCACGGCCCCAAACCGCTGCGCCAGCTGGTTGGTGGACATGGTGAGATTGGCCTTGCCCTTGCTCGCCTTGGGATAGCCCAACCGGGTCTGAAAATCGGGCGTGCGGCGTTCGAGGATCGCAAGGTAGCGATCATAGCCAGCACCCTGCTCCTCAGTCCAGGATGGTATGCCGTTGAAACCGGCGATGAATACTGCCGGGATCGCCTCATCTCCATGGACATCCATCGCGACATCAACCCCGCTTGCATCCATCGCGCCCAGGATCGCCAGCACCTCGGGTGATCTTGTGGGGCTTGGCTCGCGCCATTCACGGTTGAGGTTCACCCCCACCGCATTGGTCCGCAAATGACCGCGCACTGATCCATCGGGGTTGGCATTGGGGACCACATGGATACGGCATTTCTGCCGCAGCCTGCGCCCAGCTGGATCGGCTGGATCGGTCAGGCAGCCCAGCGCACCTTCCATCCACCATTCGGCCATGCTTTCGCCGGGATGCTGGCGGGCATAGAGCCAGACCTGCTTGTCGCCCTCGCCCATTTCAAGGCAATCAATCGTGCGGTCTTCGATGCTGCGGCCAAGGCAGCGATAGGAGACGCCATCACATGCCGCTGTATCCGCAATCAGATCCTGATGCCGCTCCCACGAATAGGGGGCGAAATAGGCAAACCAGGCAAGATCACTGTCCAGGCGATAGCGGATCGTCAACGTGCCGCCGTCTTCTGCCTTGTCATAGGCAGAGGCCGCGCGGCCCCAATAGTCCCGGTCCTCTGAGACGGCAGCGTTGTAATCCGGCCACCCCCCCGGATAAGCCGAACCTTCAAGACCCGTGATCTTTAGAGTGAGTTCCCGCCCGGCTGCGCCGCAAACGCGGAAATGGAACCACTGGAAAAAGTCAGACTGCAGATCTTTGCGGATCGCCAGGCGCGCGGTGGCACCTTTCACGGAAAGGACCTCGATGTTTCCTGAATCAAACGCGGCGTCGATTTGAATGTCGCTCATTTGACTTCAATCGTCTCGCCCGAGGTCCCCGGAAAGCCCGCAAACAGCGCTTCAGCTATTTTCGCTGCGCCCAACTGCGTATCTGCCAGCGGCGATTTGGCGTTTACCGCAAAGCTGGCCCGGCCTTCCCATAATGCAGAACCACTGCTGCGATCCTTGATAATCACGCCAAGCTCAGTCTGAACCTGCTCTGCCGGACGGCCCGCAAGGTTAAGTCCGATACCAAGGCCTAAGCCCGAGCCATAGCTTCCGGTAGAGCCGCCAAGGCCAACGCTAACCGGGCTGGTGCTGCGTTCAGGGCGATAGGTCTGCCGCGCGATGCGCAGCACCGCCACCTGTGTGCTGGTTGTCCCCGTTGCTGCCGCGCCATAGCCAAGCAGCGCCAACTGCCGGGCGACCGCAGATTGATAGCTCCTCCATTCCAGCGATGCTGGATCAAGGCCGGGTGCAGCTTCCACCGCGATCGTGCCTTTGCCCAGTGCAGTTGTATCGGGCAAATGGAACCGGGTCACTTCGACCGGACCAATTGGCGCAACGCAGCCCGCCAGTGCCAACAAGGCAGCGGTTGGAATTGCAAGGCGAAGGAACTGCATTTTAGATTCCTCTGAAAAGGCGACAATTGCTTGTAGCATGACTCCTCGCATCTCGCAGGGCAAGCATTGCGCTGACGTTAACCACTTTATTCCCGGACCATGCTAGCGGATGAGCAACATGACCAGCAAAGTTCCCGTCCTTGTCACCGGAGGCGCCGGATATATCGGCAGCCATGCGGTCCTTGCGCTCACCGATGCGGGATGGCCCGTGACCGTGATCGACAATCTCGTCACGGGATTCCGCTGGGCGGTGCCCGATGGCGTTGCGTTTTACGACGGTGATATTGCAGATGGCGCGCTGGTGACTCGGATATGCGTCGAACAAGGCATCAAAGCAGTGATGCACTTTGCTGGATCCGTGGTGGTGCCCGAATCAGTCACAGACCCGCTCAAATATTATGAAAACAACACAGCTCGCAGCCGCGCACTGATCGCCGCTTTGGTGGCAGCAGGTGTGCCGCATATGATCTTCAGCTCAACCGCCGCCACCTACGGCATCCCCGATGTCTCGCCTGTGCGCGAGGACAGCCCCAAGCTGCCGATCAATCCTTACGGCATGTCCAAGCTGATGACGGAGATCATGCTGGCCGATGTGGCAAAGGCTCATCCAATCAATTATTGTGCGCTGCGCTATTTCAATGTTGCAGGCGCTGATCCGCGCGCGCGGACTGGTCAGTCAACCGCCGGTGCGACCCATCTCATCAAGGTTGCAGTGGAGGCGGCGCTGGGCAAGCGCTCCGGGGTGGACATATTCGGGACCGATTACGCCACCGCTGATGGCACTGGGGTGCGGGACTATATCCATGTTTCCGATCTGGCCGCCGCGCATGTGCTGGCGCTCGAAGCGCTGATTGCCGCGCCTGCCGATTCGCTGACGATGAATTGCGGTTATGGCCG
>JANOKC010000040.1:0-11534 GCA_031419035.1 Novosphingobium sp.
CACGCAGATGTGCGTGGTCTTGTCAGATACGTCCAATCCTGCATACATCGTCATCGGTCATCCTCCTCGTTTGGAGCGCCCTCGCGGCAACTCCGTACCAACCAGGAGGATGGCTACATCAATTACGCAACGTCACCGTAATCTCGTAATCCCACTGTCACCGTAATCCTAGTAATCCTAGTATCTCCGCATTAACCAAAGCTGCCTGACCTTTAAATGCCTCCCATAACTTGGGGATACTGACGCTCCAGTGAGAAAAACAGAAATTGTACGTTTTGTAATGCCTACTCTACGCTCTCTATCGATCAAACTAAGGTGCTTGTTTGGTGCTAGATTTTTTCCCAACCTTGCTACGAGCCGGCCCCCATGTTCAGGTACATCAGCTAGAACAAAACAATCACCATCGGGAATTATTCCATCCATTTGGCTGTGATGAAGACCATCAACCAAACTTATGAATTGATCGTAACTTGGCAGTAGACTTGTTCGGGAATTGTCAACGACTTGCATGAGTTCGTTGTAGTTTTCAATAATTCCTCCTGCTTTAAACGATTCATTGTCAATAAATTCTCAAAAAATATTAAATTCTTCATCGGTTATTTTCCAAGTTTCTTCTTTTTTTGATTTCGTCAATGTAATCGAGGATGACCGCCACGTGTGAGGCGCCAGTCTGTCTCCGTTGTAGGCAACCCTTCGCTCTGCAACCCTTTTGAAATCGGGAAGGCCAAAGGCCGGCGGAGCAGTCCACATATCGAAAAGTGGTGAGACGTTTTTACGCCCATCTTCAGAAGCAAGTACAGCTTTCGCGCGCTCAGCTGAAGCTACATCGTTCCTTGCATGCCCCCAACTAACCAACAACTCTTTCATAAACGGTGTCCAAGGCAGGCTTAGAGACCGGTCATCGCCCTCAACGGCAAGCCTCACGACCAAAAACTCTAGAATGCTTCGATGTGCGAACTTGAAACGGCCTTGGCTATCGCGATTCAAGAGGGATCGACTGTGCAAATGATCCCACTCGGGATTTGTGCCCAAGGCATTTCTGGCGATCTCACCGACTTCGTCGTAACTAATACGCGGCGATTCAGTTAACGATTTCCGATAAATATAAAGCGCCAGTTCCAACGAAACAGCCCGAAGATTAGTAGCCCCAATCCAATTTTCCTCCCGTTTTATCCAACCTTCCACCAGTATATCGTAGAGATCGTATAGTTCAATGGAGTGATCATTGCTGCCAATTAAGTCTGGAAGTCTCTCAAGAAGCATAGGACGGTATGCAAGATCAGGAACTTCCTTGGCAAGCTGATATGCTCGCTGTCGTGATCGATAATTATATAACTTCCAAATGGGGAAGTGGCTACGAATGTACTTTTTTATCTGATGATCGTCAAAAGGAGCTATAAAACCTCTGGTTAAGATAAAATTTGCACCCTGGCCAAGTTTTCTTGGAACTATTCTGGGTAGCGGAGTTTCTCTTGGTATACTGTCTTCCCCCAAAAAAACTGTGATCTACAAGTAATTATTATTGCTCTAAAATCTGCACATTCTTGAAGAACATTGGTAAAATTATTGCCACCATCGGCAATTGAATTTTTATCCTCGTCGTATGCATCTAATATTAATATCGTATATGTTTTGTTTCTAATTTTTTAATGCGTTAAATGGCATCGCCGGGAGCCAAAGATATTAGGGAAACGCGATCGGAATTCTTTTTCCTTTTTAAATGAGTAAAATAATTAATGCAAAAAGCAGTCTTTCCCATTCCGGTGTCAGCTAAAATTAGATTGTAGGATTTCGTGCTATGAATTATTTGTCGATCAAGATAACTAAATAAATTCTCCATTGTGACTGGAATGTACTCCTCTCCGTCTCTATTTGCCGGATCTTACGGAGAATAATATGGGACGATATACCCATCGATTGCCTCTTTTATCTCACTGTCATTGAACTGACTGGTGAATTGGTTTGCGAGTTCATATTTTATGATTAGTTTCTTATTTTGTTCAACGGAGTATTTAGTTTTTGCAGAAAAAAGTAGAAAAATTGCTGTCGGAACGGCAATAAGCGCTGCAACAATCTTGAGGGTCCAAAAAATTAGAAATTCCATTGAATTATCCCCAAACAATTCAGAAGCGTACATAAAAAGGGTTTGTGGATGTCGCGCAACCAGTGATTGATAGCTTTCCCCAGATTGAGGCGGGAGTTTAGTTAGAATTACGATGACAGTGCACTTAATTCCTCCCCCCAATCCGCCCCGCCGCCACATGCGCCAGCCATTCGCGCACCGCCTGTTCGCCCGCGCTTGCCGGATCGTGGCCTGAGACCGATCCAACCGGAGGTGTGCAGGAAAGTGGTTTGTGTTGGGGGCCAGCGGCGCAACTGCACTTGTCATGCTTAACTTCACGTCCATGCGCAACTTCACTTGGCGTTCAGCATGGGGCTGGCTATAGGCATCTCCATGCTCGTCAAATCACCGCTCAAATTCGCCCTTCTTGCAACTGCCGCTGCTGCGATGGCGCTTACGTCTGGCTGCGCCGGGCGCGGGGGCAAGGCGAAGGATACGGCCTTTATCGCCCGCGATGTCGATACGCTCTATTCGGCCGCCAAGGATCGGCTTGACCGGGGCGATACCAAGGTTGCCGCCGCGCTGTTTGATGAGGTAGAGCGTCAGCATCCCTACTCACCCTGGGCCCGCCGGGCTCAGCTGATGAGCGCGTTCAGCTATTACGTCGCGCGCGATTACAACAAGTCGGTTGCCTCGGCGCAGCGGTTCCTTTCGATCCATCCGGGCAACCGCGATGCGCCCTATGCCTATTACCTGATCTCGCTGTGCTATTATGAGCAGATCAGCGATGTGACCCGCGACCAGAAGGTAACCCAGCAGGCGCTGACCGCGCTTAATGAGGTCACCCGCCGGTATCCCACCACGCGCTATGCCGGCGATGCACGGCTCAAGATCGATCTCGTCAACGATCATCTTGCGGGCAAGGAGATGGAAGTCGGGCGGTTTTATGAGCGATCGGGCAAATGGCTTGCCGCTTCGCTGCGGTTCCGCAACGTGATCGAAAAGTACCAGACCACCAGCCATTCACCCGAAGCGCTGTTCCGGCTGGTCGAAACCAATCTGGCGCTGGGGATCCCCGAGGAAGCGCAGAAGGCCGCTGCTGTTCTGGGCGCTAATTATCCCGGTAATGAGTGGTATCAAAAGGCCTTCAAGCTGATGAACAAGCATGCCCCGGCCACAACCACGAGCTGAGCTTTACGGATTGCGATAATCTGGCCGGCATTTCTACTCCGCTGGTTGACATTATGGTCGGGGAAGCCTTCATTGGGCCCTCCATGCTTTCGCAGAAAACCCGCTACACCATCCGCGCATTTCAGCATCTTGCCGACGGCTGGCGGCAAGGGCCGATCCGGCTGGATGCGATCGCCGAATCACAGAACATTCCGCGCAAGTTTCTGACCGTCATCCTGGCCGAGATGGTCCGTGAGGGGCTGGTCATCTCGCACCGGGGTCGCGATGGCGGCTATGAGCTGGGCCTGGCTCCGATCGATATCCGTTATGGTGACATCATCCGCCTGACGCGCGGAAGCCTGGCGCTGGTCCCCTGCGCAGCGCGTAATGCGCATGAGCATTGCAGCAATTGTCTGCCCGAGGCGGAATGCAGGTTGCGCGGGCTGATGCTGGTTTTGCGCGATGAAATGGCGGCGATGCTGGACCGGGTGTCGCTCGCCGATCCGATCTTGCTGGAGCCGCCGTTCCCCGATGTCGCGAGCTTGGACAATTCTCCGACCTTGGCCAATTCCAAAGCCGGGTGACGGGCCGATCAAGGTCAGCTAGAACGAGTCGGGAACGATGCTGACCCAACTCGCCATACGCAATATCGTCTTGATTGAGGCGCTCGATCTTGCCTTCACGGGCGGGTTGGGCGTGCTTACCGGCGAAACCGGGGCGGGCAAATCAATCCTGCTCGATGCGCTGGGGCTGGTGCTGGGCAACCGCGCAGAATCGGGCCTGGTCCGTGCTGGGGAGAATCAGGCCAGCGTCACTGCCAGTTTTGAGTTCGATAAATTGCCCGCTCAAATCCGCGCCGTGCTGAGCGAAGCCGCGGTTGAGGTTGAGCCGGGCGAGCCGCTGATCCTCAAGCGCCGCCTTAAGGCGAATGGTGGCAGCAAGGCCTTTGTCAACGATCAGCCGGTCGGTGCCGCACTGCTCCGCGATTTGGCGGCGCATCTGGTGGAACTTCATGGCCAGCACGACGATCGCGGGCTGGTCAATCCGCGCGGCCACCGGGCGCTGGTCGATCGCTATGCGCAAGCTGATACCGCAGGGATCGAGAGCGCCTGGCGTGAATGGCGTGCGAGCGAGGATGCGTTGACGGCAGCGCGGGCGGCGGTGGTGCAGGCCTCTGCCGATCAGGATCTGCTGCTGGCCCATCTGGCCGAACTGACCGCACTTGCCCCCGAAGCAGGCGAAGAAACCGAACTTGCCGAGGCCCGCGCGACCATGCAGAAAGGTGAGCGGCTGTCGGGCGATCTGGCCGAATTGCAGCACTTGTGGAGCGGGTCTGATTCCGCACTCGCCAGTCTGCGCAGCGCAGGGCGGCGGCTTGATCGGATTGCGCTTGAGCATCCGTTGCTGACCGAAGCGCTTGCGGCGCTGGACCGTGCTGTGATCGAGGCGAGCGAGGCCGAGGATAGTCTGGCGCGGGCTTCCGAAGCGCTGAGCCATGATCCCCAAAGCCTTGACCGGATTGAGACCCGCCTGTTCGAACTTCGTGCAGTGGCCCGAAAGCATGGCTGTCAGGTGGACGACCTGCCCGCAAAGATGCTGGCGATGCGGGCCGCGCTCGATGCAATCGAAAGCGGTGAGGCCCATTTGGGCGCATTGGAACGGGCCGCGCAGGACGCCGGCCTCAACTACCGCGCCCGTGCCGAGGGACTTTCGATCTGCCGGATTGAGGCCGCAATAAAGCTGGACACTGCGGTGGCGGATGAGCTTGCCCCTCTCAAGCTCGATGCAGCCAGATTCCGCACCGCCGTCACTCGGCTGGGCGAGGAGCGCTGGGGGCCGGGCGGGATTGATATGGTCGAGTTCCTGATCAGCACCAATCCCGGCGCGGATTTTGCGCCGCTTAACAAGATCGCCAGCGGCGGCGAACTGTCGCGCTTCATCCTTGCGCTCAAGGTTGCGCTGGCCGAACAAGGCGGCGCCGCCACAGTGATCTTTGACGAGATCGATCGCGGCGTCGGCGGCGCGGTGGCCAGTGCGATCGGCGAACGGCTGGCGCGGTTGGCGAATGGAGGGCAACTTCTCGCGGTTACCCACAGCCCGCAGGTCGCCGCGCGCGGCGGCACCCATTATGTCATCGCCAAATCGAGCGAAGGCACCGTCACCCGCACCTCGGTAGCGCTGCTAGACAGCAACGGGCGGCAGGAGGAGATCGCCCGGATGCTATCGGGCGCGGAGGTTACGCCAGAGGCACGGGCGCAGGCAGACCGCTTGCTGGAGGGGGTGTGATCACCTCGCGGCGTGAATTTATGGGTAGCGCGGCTGCGGCGCTGCTTGCTTTGCAAGGATGCAAACATATGGACGAACTGACTGGAACCGAAGAGCTATACGGCCGGATCGGGCAAATGAAGGCTGCGCCGGGCAAGCGGGACGAGCTGATCGGCTACCTGCTGGCCGGGTCCGATACGATGGCCGGGAACCTCGCCTATATCGTCGCCAAGGACGCTGCCGACGTTGACACGATCTGGATCACCGAAGTGTGGAAAGATGCAGCCTCGCACATGGCCAGCCTTGGCTTGCCGCAGGTGCAGGCTGCAATCGCCAAAGCCCGGCCAATCATCGCCGGGTTCGGCACTTCGGCGGAGATCATCCCGGTGGGCGTGCGGCATTGAGCGGCGATCCGCTGCTCCGGCCGGTCTGGAATTGACTGAACGGACGGCAGGCGTCGCTCTGTGTCGCGAGAGGCGCGACGACAACCTGCATAATCGGATATGTGACTCAAGGGATCACTGATGTTCAGAGGTTTGTGGTCAGAGACCGAGAGTGCAAGTAAACGAGGTGAGCGCGTTCTCCATAGCTAGGCAGCCAAGGCGAGCGTTGCCGTGCTTTATCAGGGCGTTCACCACCACCATGGCCGGACCTTACCCAACCCCAACCGCTGGTCGGCACACCTGTTTCTGCATTGGGTCGCGCAAGAAGGTCCCTATGCAGACAATGCCTTTGACGGCCAGCGTCCACCCGACTCAGTTCAGTTTTGAACCCTATCGCCGCTAGCGGGGGTGGCCTTGGTTCGCTAGAACAATACCATGATTGATCCTGCACTTTCCGAAACGGATGCCGCCAATGAGCTGATGCGTCTGGCGCGGGCCATCGCGCATCACGATAAGCTCTATCACGCCGAGGATTCGCCGGAAATTTCCGACGCCGAATATGACGCGCTGGTCCGCCGCAATGCCGAGCTTGAGGGGGCGTTTCCGCACCTCGTCCGTGTGGACAGCCCAGCCCGCAAAGTGGGCCATGCGATTGCTACCTCTCCCCTCAAGAAAGTGCAGCATGAGGTTCGGATGATGAGCCTCGACAACGCCTTTTCTGATGATGAGGTGGCGGAGTTTGTTGCGCGTGTGCGGCGGTTCCTAAACCTGCCCGAAGGCACCGAAGTTGCCATGACGGCGGAGGACAAGATTGACGGGCTGTCATGCTCGCTGCGGTATGAAAATGGGGTGTTGGTCCGTGCAGCCACACGCGGTGATGGGCAGGTGGGCGAGGATGTGACGGCGAATGTCGCGCATATCAAAGACATCCCGCAGACCCTTACCCCCCTCCTCTTCAGGGGACGGGCAGGGGGTGGGTCAGTCAGTCAAAGCGATGCGTCCGGATCTTCAGGACCCACCCCTAACCCCTCCCGCAAGCGGGATGGGGAGATTCCTGCTGTATTCGAAATTCGCGGCGAAGTTTTCATGTCGAAACAGGATTTTACCGCACTTAATGCTGCACAGGAGGCGAAGGGAGACAAGCTTTTCGCCAACCCGCGCAATGCGGCGGCGGGATCGCTGCGGCAGAAGGATGCCAGCGTCACTGCGGCCCGTCCCTTGCGGTTCTGGGCGCATGGCTGGGGTGCGGCGAGCGAGGTGCCCGAGGCGAGCCAGTTTGCGATGATGCAGCGAATTGCCGCGTGGGGCGTGCCGGTTTCCCCTGATCTAATCCGCTGCAATTCGGTGGAGGAATTGCTGCAGCATTACCGCAGCATCGGCGCGCGCCGGGCGGGCTTGCCCTATGATATCGACGGCGTGGTGTACAAGGTCGACAGCCTGGAATTGCAGGCGCGGCTGGGCTTTGTCGCCAAGGCTCCGCGCTGGGCGATGGCGCATAAGTTCCCGGCTGAGCGCGCCGAGACTATGCTTGAGGCGATCGATATTCAGGTGGGCCGCACCGGCAAGCTGACGCCCGTTGGGCGGCTCGCCCCGGTGCTGGTCGGCGGGGTGACCGTCACCAATGTAACATTGCACAACCGTGACGAGATCGGCCGGTTGGGCCTCAGGCTGGGTGACCGGATCGTGCTGCAACGCGCCGGAGACGTCATCCCGCAAGTGGTTGAGAACCTGACCCGCGATGTGCTGCGCGATCCTTACGTGTTCCCAGAAATCTGCCCCGATTGCGGCAGCGAGGCAGTGGCCGAAGAGGGTGAGGTTGATGTGCGCTGCACCGGCGGGCTGGTCTGCCCGGCCCAGCGCACCGAACGCCTGCGGCACTTCGTCAGCCGGGTTGCGCTCGATATCGAGGGACTGGGCGAAAGGACAATTGCCGAGTTCTTCAGCCTCGGCTGGCTCGAAAGTCCGGCGGATATCTTTCGCCTGAGGGCCCGTCGCTCCGAGATACTCACCCGTGAAGGGTGGAAGGACAAGTCTGTGGATAATCTGTTGACAGCGATCGAGGCCAAGCGCGCGCCCGATGCGGCGCGGCTGCTGTTTGGGCTTGGTATCCGGCATGTTGGCGCAGTGACGGCGCGGGATCTGCTCAAGCAGTTTATGACGCTTCCCAGGCTGCGCGAAGTGGCCGAAAAGGCGCATGGCGGTGACACCGAGGCGGCGATGGAGCTATCGTCAATCGACGGCATCGGTCCCGCCGTGGTCGAAGCGCTGGGCGATTTCTTCCATGAGCCGCACAATGTCGCGGTGTGGGAGGATATCCTCTCCGAAGTTTCACCGCCCGATTACATCGTCGAAACCCGGCAAAGCCCCGTCTCGAACAAAACCGTGGTGTTTACCGGCAAACTCGAAACCATGAGCCGCGACGAGGCCAAGGCACAGGCCGAGGCTTTGGGCGCGCGGGTCGCCGGATCGGTCAGCGCGAAAACCGATCTGGTCGTGGCCGGGCCGGGCGCAGGCTCAAAGCTCAAACAAGCCGCCGCGCTGGGGATTGAGGTGATTGACGAAGCGGGTTGGGCGGAGATTGTGAAGGCGGCGGGGTAAACGTTGTCCCCGATCAAGCCGGGGACAACGCACTCATCTACCCGCCCAATCTGCTCGCCTTCTCAGCCACAGGATCGACCAATCCCCATTCACCAGCCGTGCCGCCAGCCGCAGCCCGGCGCGGCGGCAGGCTTTGCGGACGCTCGTTTCCTGCGTCTCCAGCAGCCCCGCCAGTAGCAGGCTGCCGCCCGGCACCAGCGCGCGGGCGAAATCCGGGGCGAGTTCTATCAGCGGTCCGGCGAGGATGTTGGCGATCAGCAGATCGTATGGCCCGCGCGCCTCGAGCAGCGGGTGGTCCATTCCGGCGGCGATCAGCATGGTCAGTTCGCCCGCGCGGCCACCCATGGGAATAGCATTGAGCGCGGCGTTATCCTGAACCACACCCGCGCAAACCCAGTCGATATCACTCGCGGTCGCCATGGCACGCGGCCACAGGTCGAGCGCGGCGAACGCCAACAGCCCGGTTCCGGTGCCGATGTCGGCGCAGTTTTTTACCACCATCCCGCGCGCTTTCATCGCGCTGAGCATGGTGAGGCAACCCGCGGTGGTGGCGTGTTGCCCGGTGCCAAACGCGCGCGATGCCGGGATCAGGAAATCGCGGATCCCCGGTTGATTCAGCGGTGGATGGTCTGGCGTGTGCACGTGAAAGCGGCCCGCGCGGATCGGCTCCAGTCCTTGTTGACTTTGCGTAACCCAATCGGTTTCGGGGAGCAGCTCGACCTTGAATCTGGGCGCGGCACCAGCGAACAGAGCGGCGATGGCGGCCCTATCAGCCTTGGCCGGTTTGCGCGGTAGCCAGGCTTCCAGCCGCCAGTCCTCGGGCCGATCCTCGGCAATCTCGCTACCGGACAGGACAATATCCGCGTCCCACTCAAACAAATCTTCATGCGCGATTAGGGCGGCGACGATCACCGGCTTTGGAGCCAAGGCAGTGATTTTCCAGCTGGTCATCGGGCCGCCGTTTCTTCCTTCAGCCGATCGGACAGGCGTATCCGCCCGGATTCAGCATAGGCGGCGCATTGTTTGGGATCGGCCAGCGGGGCATCGCCGGAAAACCGTTCAAACAGATTACTCCCCTCAGGGTGAGGCGTGACAAGTATTGTGCAGGGCAGGGCAGCCATCCGGGTCAGTCCGCGCCGAAACATTGCAGTCCATCCCGGATGATCAGTGAACCGATAGCTATCGGCAGAGACCGCGCTCACGCTATCGGCATAGGTGATGGCAGGGCAAATCTTCCTGCCGCAGCCCCGGATCACCCAGCTGGTCGAGCCGCGGGTGTGGCCGGGGGTGGCAAAAGCTGTGACGCGGTTCGGCCCCACCAGCAATGGCACGCCATCCTTGAGCAGGCGATCGACCTTGAGCGGAGCGAACCCCTTGTTCGCGCCGAACTGCGGATCGTCGCGCATTGGCTGCCCGCTGGTAAGTTCGCGCGCCTGATCGGGCAGCGCGGCGATCTTTGCGCCCGTCACCGCTTTGAGCGCGGCCAACCCGCCGACATGATCGAAATGCGCATGGCTGGCGAGCAGCCACTTCACATCGGCAGGATTAAACCCAAGCCGCCGGATATTGGCGAGCACCTGGGGTGCAGCCTCGGCCGGTCCGGTGTCAATCACTACATGTCCGGCGGGGCTGGCGATCAGCAGCACGGTGATCCCGCAGGTGCCGACGTAATAGACTTCGCCGTCGATCCGCGCGGGCGGGGCTGGATCGGCCCAGCCGTCCTTGTCCTGACAAGCATCCAGCAGTTCGGTCACCGGCGGCGGCGCGGGGCGCTGCGCAGGCACCGCAGAAGTTAGTGCCATGGCGGCCAGCAATACGAAAACAGATTTAGTGAGCACAATTCGCTCCATTGGCGTTCATCGTTGCGCCCTTGACTGCGCTGATGCAGCGGGCCGATCCGGTGACGAGCGCTGTTGGCAGGGTCATACTCTGTCCTCTAGCGGCGCGGCGTCCATGCGCCAAGGTGCAGCTTGATCGGCCCCGCGATTTGACTAAGGGAGAGATCGCGCAAGCTGGTCTTGCCGCACTATTCCAAGGGGATTACCACATGGCCGGTGCCAAGAACCGTCCGATCGCGCCGCATCTGTCAGTCTGGAAACCGGGCCCGGCGATGGTCGTTTCGATCCTCCACCGGATTTCGGGCGATGGGCTGGCCTTGCTCGGGTTGCCGCTGCTGCTGTGGTGGCTGGCCGCGCTCGACAGTGGCCCGGAAGCCTACGCAACGCTGGTCAGCTGGGTGTGGGCCGGTGATCCGGGGAGCACCGCCAAGCAGGTCACCAGCGTGCTGGGCAAGATCGCGCTGGTTGGCCTCAGCTGGGCCTTTTTCGAACATCTCCTCTCGGGCCTGCGCCATTTCGTGCTGGATATTGGCGCGGGGTATGAGCTGCGGATCAATGCCATCTGGTCTTGGGTGGTGATGATCGGATCAATCCTGCTGACTGCCGCCTTCTGGGCGGCGGTGCTGAACTGAGGGACGCGAACGATGGGTGAGGGAACCTCAATCGGCAAGGTGCGGGGCACCGGCTCGGCGCATTCGGGATCGCATCACTGGCTGCTCCAGCGGTTCACCGCGATTGCCAATCTGGGCCTGGTCGGCTGGCTGGTGGTGTCGTTCGCACTGCTGCCCAATTTCAATTTTCCAACGGTGCACGAATGGATCATCCGCCCGCTGCCGGGCATCGCCATCGCGCTGCTGATCGTCAGCACCTTCTGGCACGCCAGACTTGGCTTGCAGGACCTGATCGAGGATTATGTCCACGATGCTGCCAACAAGTTCGCCTGCATCACCGTGCTCAATCTCGCCACCTTCGGCGGGGCCGGCTTTGGCCTGTTCTCGATAATCCGCCTCGCGCTGGGAGGCGCCTGAGATGACTACTGCTTCCTACAAGATCATCGACCATACCTATGATACCGTGGTTGTCGGCGCGGGCGGTTCGGGCCTGCGCGCGACCATGGGCAGCGCCGAGGCTGGCCTCAAAACCGCCTGCATCACCAAGGTCTTCCCGACCCGCAGCCACACGGTCGCGGCCCAAGGCGGGATCGCGGCCAGCTTGCAG
>JANOKC010000041.1:0-32303 GCA_031419035.1 Novosphingobium sp.
ATGCCGATCTGAAATGCTCGAATGACCGGGATTGGGGCGCAAAGCTGCCAGGCGACTGGGGAATGAACGAAGGGCCGCTGAGCGCCCTTCGCGACACAATAGGTGACTGTCAGGACTGTCCAACGAAGCTGCCGCCACGCCCCCGGATGAACGAATGGCCGCTTACCGTGAACACGTCCTCAAAAGGAGACTGTCGGCAACGTCCGCAAACCCCGTCATTCAGACTCCGATCTGGAGCCGCTTGAACATTGGCTTGCCAACGTCGGCTAGTGATAGACAGGAAACTCTCCGGATTGCCACCAGAGGCAGCCGTTCCAAAAGAATAAAGGGTGGGGCCGGCTTTTACTCAACCGAGATTCGCGGGTTTCGGATTGGTCCACCTCGCGATGTGTGATTTTCTTATCACGTACGAACCTTCTCGCCCAAAGCAGGTTTGGGTCCCATCCAAGCAATGTGGTGTGGCGCGCGTGGCGCTGAGCGCATAAAAAACCATGTCGAAAACACCGATGGGTCCGTATTATCATACTAACACACCTCCCCTAAGCCTTTCAGCGCCAGATCAGGCCGGAACAGTGGAACGAGCTTTTCTATAGAGTTGTCATTATCAGAAGCGGATAGTGAGCAATTACCTAAGCCTTACGGCAAACGTGGTAGCGACCACAGGACGCGCAACGACAGTGTATAGGGGAAGGAATCTCGTTCCACTTTTCCACTGTCACGCAAAGCCGCAGAAAAGCGTGGTTTTTGCCCGGAACGAGCCTGGAACGAGCAAATTTTTCGCTTTTCCGCCGTTCCGGGCATCCCGCCGCGGTAGACACCCGCTGTTTACCGTAGGGATTAAAGCGGTGCTGTGATCCGTCACCAGACCACCCCTCGACCCGCAGCATGGCCCGGTTGACCATCCCCTGTTCCTGGGTCTTGAAGGAGCGGACACCGCCGGCCATGCACTCGACCCAGATCTGGGCGGTGCAGGTCTTGTTGCGGTATGCTTCAATGTCTGATCACGGAGAGGCATTGCAGGCCATCATTGAGACCGGCGTCTCACGCTTCGGTGCCGGAACAGGCCACGGAAATGGGTTCAAGCCGATCTTTGAGAAGTTGGCGGACATGAGCGGACAATTGCGATTTCGATCCGGCGACGCCGCGTTGTACTTGGATGGAAGATTTGGCGACAAAGTCAAACTCCAGGTCGCACAGAAGCCTCTGATTTTAGGTTTTGCGCGTCCGTTGTCGTTACGATCTGAACGGCAATCAAGCATCATAAGGCCCCAAAAACCGCACCCCATTGAAATGGATCAAGTGGGTCGGTGCGTCGGCCACCCAGACCTCAGACTCCCAAGCGATCTCGGCAAGGTAGCGCGCCATGATCGCGCGGGTCGGGAAGGCGGTGACATAGACCAGTCCGGCGCTCGATCCGGCGAAAAGCTCGGCAAGTTCGTGATGCCGCTTGCCATCGACCGGGCCGTGGCTGGTGACGGATTCGACCAGCAACAGCCAGTTCCGAGCGATGTCGTGGATCACGACGTCGGGCATCTTGCCGTGATGATCGACCGTGACGCCAATCGCGGCAAGCCGCTCGCGGTCGAAATAGCCCATCTTCTCGCCGGTATCGCCCGCATAGATCAGCACGCTTGCCGGCGCGAAGCGGGGGGCGAACTCGGCGATGATGTCCCGGATCAGCGCGCTATGCTCGCCCGGACTTAGGCGGATTTCGGTGCCGTCGGCGAGCGTCACAGGAATGCGCTCCATCTCGCGCTTTCGGGCATATTTGGCGGTCAGGGTCTTTACGTCGCCTTGATAGGCGACAAGCCGCTTCGCCCATCCCGGCTTGCCATAGGTTTTGAATAGCGCGAGCGCGTTGGGCGACACCTGATAGACCGCGCGCGGGCTGTTCACCGGGCGGGCGGGATCATCGGGATTGTAGAGCGCGATGCCCGCCAGCACGAACTGGTGCATTGTCTGGCGGCGGACGGTCTCGCGCGTGTTGGGCTTATATTCCTTGCCGTAATGCGCCCGAATCCAGTCCATGATCGGCGTGATGCCGACAAGCGGCGAGCTGGCGCGTTTCCAGTCCATCGCGGGCTGCAAATCGAGCAAGGCCAACAGAGTCAGCGCGGAACGATCATTCTGCTGCGCGCGGGGCAGGCCAAGATCGATCAGGATTTGGAGCGCAGCGGCGATTTTGGGATGGTCGATCAAAGGCCGTTCACCCATTCGTCGATGTCATCCTGCGAAATGCTGGCGCGGTCCTTTGCCCATTGGCCAAGAGCGATCAGCGCGTCGAGGCTTGGATAGCGCATCGCGCGAAGGTCAGTCGCGTTGACTTGCGTATGGCCGTTGAAACGTCTGAAGTAGGTATCGACGGAAGTGGCGTTCAAATAGGCGGAAAGCCCACGCGCCAGGTCTTCGGAAATGGGCTGGCGCTTGGCGTGGAAGACATTGAGGTGGTTTTCGATACCAATCCACAGCGCGGGCAAGCGCGCGGGGTCGATCACATTGGCGACGATCCTCCGCCGCTCCTCCTTCGATGAAAAGCGCCGCACCACGGTATAATAGCCATTGGGATAAAGCCATTTGCGCGTCGCCATCGTGTCACGGAGGGCATTGGGCTTCTTGAAACCGGGCTTAGGCCATTGCAGGCCAGTGCCGTTGAAATGGCCGGGATAGAGCAACGGCACCGTTCCCGCCTCGGGGTCGGCGCGCAAATCATCTCTCAGTCGGAAATCGACAACCGGGCCGGTGGAAACGGTCAGCCCCAAATCGGCAAGGCTGTGGCTGAAGCTGGTACGCTCAAGCACTAGCTCGTCATCGCCCGACGGGATGTGGATGAATTCGTCGGCATCATCGGGGAGAACGATGCGGGCGAAGGCGTGTTGCTTTTCTTCGTAATCGGCAAAGCTGTCGTCGGTTGAAGTCGAGACTGTTACCGCGCCCTGCTCTGCGCCGCGCACCAGTTTGATGATGATGTTTTCCTGCAGGACTCCATCGTCCTTGAACGCCTTGTTGCGGGAATCGAACAAGTGGATGTGCCGGATCGCCGCGCGCCGCAGGATGAAGCGGCGGAAGGGCTGATAATACGGCCCGTTGCAGAAACTGCGCGGGATGATCGCAACCAGTTCGCCGCCCGGTTCGAGCAGTTCGAGCGCCAGTCCGACAAAGCCGGTATAAAGATTGACCGTCTCCAGCCCCGCCGCGCGGAGCATAGCGCGGTGGCGCGAGTCATTGCTGATCTTCTTGTAGGGCGGATTGAGGATGGCGTGAGTGTAGCGCGCGCCTTTACCAAGACAGATGTGGTTCGCCGCCTCCTCAATGAAATCGCCTTCGATCAGCTCGCACTCGGTGTTGGTGCGCTGGCTGAGCGCGGCAAGGTTTGCGCGCAAGTTGGGCAGGATTTGATCGTCGAATTCAAAGGCCGTGGCGCTGATCGGGGCCGCTCCCTGCGCCCGATCGATAAATGCGGCGGTCAAGGCACTCTGTCCGGCCCCGGCATCGAGCAACCGGATGGCCCCAGATGTGGGGAGGATGAAAAGCGAAGCCATAAAATCGGCAACGCTCGGCGGCGTCATAAACTGGCCGAGTTGCGATTTGCGCTGCCGTGGTGTGGCTGGCGCGGCGCGCGGCAAATCCTCGGCCCGCTTCAAAACAGCAACGCCCCGATGCGGTCCGGCGGGTTTGGCGGAAAAGTCGGCCATGATCGAAAGCGACCGCAAAACCCTGTCTGGCGGCGCAACCTCACCTTTTTCCCAACGGAAAACCGCATCCATCGGCGCGCCGAACTCCGACGCGACATCGGCAAGCTCAAGCCCGCACCGATCTCGCAATTCGCAGAATTCTAACGTCATCGCTTCGCCCTCACGGGAATCGCACACCAAGGGCAAAACTCTAGCGAAAGATCAAAGCAAGAACAATGATTA
This sequence comes from Novosphingobium sp., assembly GCA_031419035.1. Taxonomy (GTDB): domain Bacteria; phylum Pseudomonadota; class Alphaproteobacteria; order Sphingomonadales; family Sphingomonadaceae; genus Novosphingobium. The sequence goes on from JANOKC010000041.1 coordinate 3,915, forward strand.
AATCCTGCCGAGGCGCGACCCTGACCGGCTTTGAACGAAATAGAGAATGGGACCCTCCGCGATATGCCGAATGAATAAAGCAATCGCCCCACAATGAAAGGCCAAGTTGCCAATCACTGCGCTACCCGCCACCGATCCTCGCAGATATGGACAAGCAAACCGAAATCCTCGCGCTCGCCAAGCCGGTCGGCCAGCCGTCGGACAAGCGAGCTGGATCAAAGGGCAATCGCGCTCGATGCGCGCTGGGGGGATGTCCAGTTTGCGATGCGCGGTGCGGAAAAAATTCCAATCCACGGTGCCGATGGCAATCTCGGCGTCCTCAACGTCCAGATGTCACGCCCGGTTCCGGGCGGGCTTACCCCGGTGCATGGCTCTAGTTATGTTCAGGTGGTGAGCTTTGACGATCAGGGTCCGGTCGCCGATGCGGTGCTCAGCTATTCACAATCTACCGATCCGGCCTCGCCGTGGTTTGGCGATCAGACCCGGATGTATTCGGCCAAGCAATGGCTGCGTATGCCATTTACCCCCGATGCGATCGCAGCAGCGCGCATCGGGGAAAAGCTGGAACTGAGCGAACCGAGGCTCAAATCCGCTCGATGATTATCGCTGGGGCCATGCCGCCAGCAGCGCACATGGTGACGAGGCCGTAACGGCCGCCTGAGCGTTCCAGCTCGTCCAGAGCGGTGCCGATCAGGATCGATCCGGTCGCGCCGATCGGGTGGCCCAATGCGCAGGCACCGCCATTGATGTTGACCTTGTCGCGATCAAGTTTGAGGTCGCGGATGAACTTTTCGGCAACCACCGCGAAGGCTTCATTGATTTCCCACACGTCGATGTCGTCTGTTGTCAGCCCAGCTTTTTCGAGAACCTTCCTGGCCGCCGGAACGGGCGCATTGAGCATCAGCGTGGGGTCATCGCCCTGATTGGCATAGGCAACAATTCGGGCGCGTGGCTTGAGGCCGTGTTTGTCGGCATATTCCTTTGAGGTGATCAGTAGCGCTGCAGCGCCGTCGACCACTCCTGAACTGTTGCCGGCATGGTGGACACCCTTCCATTCGAGTTCAGGATAGCGGCGAGTAATTTGCTTGCGGAAAGTCACCCCGCCGCCAAGGTCAAAATCAGCAATACCATCGAAGCTGGCCTTGAGCGCGGCGAGCCCATCGGCAGTCGTTTCCGGACGCGGGAACTCCTCGTGATCGAGTGCGATGGTGCCGTCTTCGTTGTAAACGGTGATTAGCGACTTGTTGAAGCGGCCTTCACGAATTGCGCGGTCGGCGCGCTCCTGACTGACAAGGGCCAGCGCATCAAGCTCGTGACGGCCGATCCCCTCGCGCGCTGCGATTGCATCACCGCAAACGCCTTGGTGCGACTGCGGGTGGAGCGCATCGAGCGCCTGGTTGCCAGACCCCATCATCCGTGGCGCGATCCCGGCACTGGCCTGTTCGGCGGCATGGGCGGCGGTAAAGCTCATCATTTCAGTGCCGCCTGCAATAACGCAGTCTTCCATTCCGGACATGACCGTTGCCGCAGCCAGGTTCACCGAAGTGATACCGCCGCCGCAAAAGCGATCCAGTGTCGTGCCGCTGGTGGTGATGTCAAAACCAGCTGCAAGGGCAGCCATGCGGCCAAGATCGCCACTTTGTTTGCCAACTTGTGAAGACGTGGACCAGATAATGTCATCAACCGTTCCGGTATCGAGGTTGTTCCGCTCCTTTATCGCTTTCAGGACGGTCGCGGCCAGGTGTTGCGGGTGGAGGTGCGCGAGCGCACCCTTGCCGGGCTTACCTATCCCGCGGGGGGTGCGGACAGCGTCGATGATATAGGCGTCGGCCATGGGATGCTCCTGGATGGGTTTAACCGAACGATTAAACCTCAGAGGAAGCTACCGCAAGAGGAATCCGTTGCGCCGCGAGGCCGATGCTGCCAATCGCACCTCCATGAAGCAAACCCGCATCCTCCCGCTCGAGAATGTCCATAATTTCCGCGATTATGGCGGCTATTTCGTCTCAGGTGGCGGGCGAGTAAAGGAGGGGCAGCTGTGGCGTTCAGGCGAACATGGCGGGGCCAGTGAGGCGGATCTGTCAGCAATTGGCGCGCTTGATCTTGCGACGGTGATTGATTTGCGCGGCAATGGCGAGCGCGCGGCCAATCCTTGCCGCCGTTCGCAAGGTTTCGCGGCCGAGGTACTGTTCCATAATGGCGAGACGGCAGGCCTTGCCTTGCATGTCGAGGCTGCGAAGGGCGTGATTGACGAAGCAGGCGCGCGAGCGGCGATGCAGCGGCTTTATCAGGACATCGCCTTTCGGCCCAATCTCATCCCGATCCTGCGGCGCTACTTTGCGGCGCTGGCATCACGCGATGGAGCGAGCGTGGTCCACTGCCTTGCGGGCAAGGATCGCACTGGTTTCGCTGTTGCGATGCTCCATCAGGCGCTTGGCGTCAGCCGCGACGACATCATGGCGGACTACCTGCTCACCAATGTTGCGGGTAACATCGACCGCCGGATTGCGGCGGGCGGCCATGCCATTCGCGAACGGCATGGCGCTATCAGCGATGATACCATCCGCACGCTAATGGGTGTTGAGGCGGAGTATTTGGACACCAGTTACGCCGCTATCGAGAAGCGCTATGCCAACGTCGATATCTATCTGGCCGAAGTGCTAGGGGTTGATGATGCGGTCCGCGCCGCCTTGGCTGATCGCTTTATTGCCTAAAGAAAGCTGCGCAATTCGCCTATGAAGCGATCATATTGATCGTGATGAACCCAGTGGCCGGCGTTTTCGAATTCAACCACTCGCGCGGTCGTAAAAGCGGCTGCCCTACCGTCTGTTTCAGGGTTTGAGGCCCAGCTGTCCGCGCCATAGAGCAACAGCATCGGGCAAGTGATTGCCTGCCATAGCTGGTTCGTTCGATCATCGGGGACATCCTCAAACGGCCAGACGTTGAGATAGGGATCGAACTTCCAGCTCCAGGTGCCATCTTCGTTGCGGCTGGCCCCGTGGATGGTCAGGTGCCGGGCCTGTTCGTCGGTGAGGAAAGCGTTTTCCTCCTTCATCCGGGCGTAGGCGGCTTCAATTGATTCATAGCGGCGCGGAATTCGCCCGGCTGCCTTGCGGCGGTCGTCGATCCATTTACGGAAAAGGTTCGCATAACCAATCGCGTCGCGCTCTGCCCGGCGCGCAGGGGAGGGGCCGAGCCCCTCGATATTGACGAATTTGCGGACTTTTTCTGGGTAGATTCCGGCATAGCGCGTGGCGATATTGCCGCCGAGAGAGTGCGCCACAATCGTCACTTCGTCATGGCCAAGCGTGTGGATGAGCTGGGCAAAATCATAGACGAAGGCGCTCATTTCATAGTTGCCATCGGGCACCCAGGCACTGTCGCCATGGCCGCGCAGATCGGGCGCGATGACGTGCCAGTCTTTCGCCAGCTCCTGCGCTACCCAATCCCAGCTGCGGCAATGATCGCGCCCGCCATGCTGAAGAATCAGCTTTGGAGCCTCGGGATTGCCCCAATCGACATAGTGAAGCCGCAGGCGCTGCGATATGAAACTGTTCGATGTGGGGCCGTGTGGGGTCATGGCAGGTGGCTTTGCGCGAAGGCGGCTTGCGCGTCAATCCGTGGGGCAGGTGGAGGCCATCGGGCAAAACCAGCGTTGCATGGTTTGCGCGGATCAATGCGCTTGCCTACATGGACCGGGATTCTCCAAAACGAGTAGAACAATGACCACTCATACCACCCGGATGCTCATTATCGGTTCCGGTCCGGCCGGGCTTTCCGCCGCGATCTATGGCGCGCGGGCGGGAATGCTACCGATTGTGGTGCAGGGGCTGCAACCCGGCGGGCAGCTGACTATCACTACGGATGTCGAAAATTACCCCGGTTTCCGCGATGTTATCCAGGGTCCATGGCTGATGGAGGAAATGCAGGCGCAGGCAGAGCATGTTGGGACGCGGATGCTATGGGATACGATTACCTCCGTTGACCTCTCCAGTTCACCCTTCCGCGCGATTGGCGATAGCGGCGATGTCTACGAAGGCGATGCGCTGGTGATCGCTACCGGCGCACAGGCCAAATGGCTGGGTGTGAGCGGCGAGCAGGAGCTTTCCGGCAAAGGGGTTTCGGCCTGCGCCACTTGTGACGGTTTCTTCTATCGCGGCAAAAAGGTGGTGGTGATCGGCGGCGGCAATACCGCGGTAGAAGAGGCGCTTTATCTCACCAACCACTCCCCCGATGTCACCGTGATCCACCGCCGCGACAGCTTTCGCGCGGAAAAGATCCTCCAGGACCGATTGTTTGCTCACCCTGCTATCAAGGTGCTGTGGAACAAAAAGGTTGATCATTTCGTCGGCGAGGGCGCGAATGGCGGGCTGAGCGGGGTAGCGCTGGTCGATACGATCACCGGGGCCAGCTCGATTGAACCAACCGATGGTGCTTTTGTTGCGATCGGGCATGCGCCAGCGACCGAGTTGTTCAAGGGCAAGCTCGAAATGGACGAGAGCGGCTATCTGCTGGTCGAGCCCGGCACGCCAAAAACCGCCATCCCCGGTGTTTTTGCCTGCGGTGACGTGATGGATCACATCTATCGTCAGGCTGTGACGGCGGCGGGTACTGGCTGCATGGCGGCACTTGATGCCGAGCGGTTTCTTGCAACCCGCGATTTTGCGGCGTTGAAGGCGGGCTGATCAGGCGCGCAAGGCAGCAAGTAGCTGTCCTTGCAACCAGATTCGGGCTTGCTGCTCGACAAAGCTGTGCGAAGCACCGGGGCAGCTACGCAACCGCACATCGCTCTTGTCCCAATGTGCCAGGAACTCCTGGGCCGTTCGATCCCGTTCAGCCAGCAGGATCGTGACTGGGCCAGTAAATGCGGCCAGACTTTCTGCCAGTTCCTGCGCCAAAGTGCTGGGCGGGGCCGCTGGTCGGGCGGCTTCACGCAGGCTGCCGAACAGCTGGCGGAGTGAAATCTTGCCGCCAAGCAGCCGCAGCATCGCACGCGGATCTTTCAAGCGGCGCCAATAATGTGCGCGAACCACTTCGGGAGCCTGTGCAGCGGCAACCTCGCCAGCAACCTCATCGATGGTCCAGGGATTGGACAGAACCAATCCATCGCAGCCTGCCCCGCTTGCCAGCATCAGTGCGCTTGCTCCGTCGCAATTGCCATAGGCGATCAAGCGTTTGAGGGCCGGAACCTCTGCGCGAAATGCAGCGATTGCGGCGGAAATATCGGGCGAAGCACTGCGAAAACCTCCGTTCGGCCCGTCGCTGTCGCCCACTCCGCGCCGGTCAAACCGGAGAACAGGAAAGCCTGCCGTTGCGATCCGCTGGGCCAGCAGTGACTGGCTGGCCCATGGGCCGGCGCGAACTTCGTTGCCGCCGCTGACGATCAGCAGACCGGTGGTTCCATCTGCTGTGTCCAGAGTGCCGCATAGCGTCGCGCCTTCGCATCCAAAGCGAACAAACCGGCGGGTCATGCGCCGATTCCGATCGCAATAACTGCCGCCAGTGCATCAGTTTGGGCGCGATCGTCGTCGGGCTCGGCGCGCAGCCACAGCGGACTGCTGCCGATCATTTCTTGCTCGATGACCGTCAGACAAGCCCCGTTGGGTACTACAATAGCCTGCAGATCGCGCAACATTCCTGCCGAAAGTTGGTAGCCGGCAAGCTCCAGCCCGGTTGCCAGCCCGACCTTGAGCAACCCGTCCTGATTTTCCTCTCGCCCGGCTTCGCGCGATGAGAGGAATCGGGCGCGCAACATCTGGCGCAGAATTGAAGAGCCCTTGACGGGGCCATAGTGCCATCCGGGCAGGCCGCCCGGATGGATCAGCCCGCCGCCGCGGATCGCCAGCAAGTGTGTCGCACCAAAATGCGCTGCCGCTGCCTGCATGGCATCAGACCAATCGACTGAGGTGATTTCGGCCAGGTCCTGCAAACTTTCGTTGCAGCCAGGCAGATCGGGCAAGAAGCAATCGATCCCCGCACTGTCCAGCCGCCGCATCACTTCCACAGTGAAGCGCCGCATCCGGTTGGCCTCGTCGAACAGTGCAGGGAGTATCAACAGGCGCTTGTCGCGGCCTTTATCGAACGCCAGCGCCAATTCATTGACCGAGCCACCCGAAGGCAGCGGACAGGCGTAATGAAGGGCTTTCACTTGGCCTGACGCTTGGCCTCGGCAAAGGCGAGCAGCGAGCCGAAGCTATCCAGCAGTTCACCGTCTACCTCATCATCATCAATGACAATGTCGAGCCGGTCTTCCAATTCAGTGAGCAATCCAGCCACTGCCATCGAATCAAGTTCAGGCAAATGGCCGAACAGGCCAGTATCAGCGGTAAAGCTATCAGCTTGCCCGGGCTTCAGGCCCAGAACATCGGTCAGAATCTGGCGCAGCAGCTGGTCAGTTTCGTGGTGCATCGGTCCCCCAGCGGTGGCGCTGTATGTGGCGTAGCCTCTAGCCATCCGCGCTACTCGCGGCAAGGCTGCGCAATGTTCGTTTCGCCAAGGCCGGCCAGTTTCCAGGCCAGCCGAGGCGGAAAGCCTCGATCCGATAGCGCGGGCGGACTTCTTCCATCCAGTCGCGCTTATAGCCATCGTCACCAGTGCCGAAATCGACCATCGCAACATGGTCATGGTCGATGACATGCTCGAACAGCGCGGCGCTCAGCGTGGTGCCGGGGGACAGTTGTTTTGAATCCTGGGTATGGGCAAGCTTGTGGATGAAGGCGGTGTGATTTTCCACGGTCCAGAATTGAGCCGCCACTGGCACGCCATCGGTATAAGCGATCCCAAGCCGCAGGCGCCCGGCCGCGCCTTCTTCTTTGGCGAAACGGCGCAGGAATGCGGGCGAACCTTCATGCGGTTTCCAGCTTTGCGCATAGATCGCCTCATAGGCAGCCCAGCTTTCGGGATTGAATGTCGTTTCGATCGTGACTGTAATCTTGCTGGCCTTGCGCTTCAGCGTGGTACGCAGCGGACCAGGGCGCGACGCCATGTAGTCGGAAAATCGGCGGCCGCCGATCCTCACAACGTGATTGCTGTCGCATCGTTCGCGAAACACAGCCCAGCCAGCTCGGCGGAAACAATCCACCAGCAACGCGGTTTCGCCATCGTCATCGGACAGAGGGTAAAGTGTGATCCGCGCCGCTTCGCCAGCTAGATCGCTAGCCATTGCCGCGAGCAGCGCGCTGGCATCCGCCCTCTGGGTTGCAAGTGGACGAACCCGGAAGCTGTACCAGTTGGAAAATGCCTCGATCCGCCTGCCGGCGCGCAGAAGCGGCAGCACAGCACGCGATTCGCCGTCACTTGCCACCACGATCAAGGGAACCAGGTCACAACTTTCGGCAAGATTGCGCCACCACTCGATCCGGTCAAACGGCGATCCCGCATGCGGCGCACTCAGCAATTCCGCCAGCACGGGATCGCCTTGCACTTCCTTAAGATCATCGTGATATTCAATGGCGATCAACCGCCCGATCCCCTTGACTGGAGCCTAATCAAAACCGTGCGCGCCCCAACTGACAATCCGATCCGGCCGCTCGATCATCTCGCGGCGCGCGGTGCTGATGCGGCCCCGGCGCTCATTCTGCGCGAGGCTATGCTTAGCTACAAGGACTTAAGGATGCGTGTCGCATCGCTGGCCGGATGGCTAAGAGGGCAGGTTTCCGAAGATGGCGCGCGGGTAGCAAGCTGGGCGGCAAAGGGTGAATTGACATGCTTACTGCCGCTGGCTGCGGCGCGGGCTGGCCTCGTCCATGTGCCGATTAATCCGCTGCTCAAGCGGGCACAGGTGTCGCATATCCTGAACGATAGCGGCGCTAGGCTGCTGCTTGGCACTCCCGCGCGGATTGCCTCGCTTGAGCCGGGCGATGTCCTGGATTGCTGCAAAGTCCTGCCAGAAGGGGCTGCGCTGGAAGGCGGGGCGGAATTGCCGCCATCCTCGGCCAATCCCGATGATCTGGCAGCCATTCTCTATACCAGCGGATCGACTGGACGCCCCAAGGGCGTGATGCTCAGCCACGCCAATATGTGGCTCGGCGCAGAAAGCGTCGCAACATATCTGGAGCTTTCACCTGATGATCGCGCTCTGGCAGTGCTGCCCTTGTCGTTTGACTATGGCCAGAATCAGCTGCTTTCAAGCTGGTATGCCGGGGCAAGCGTCGTTCCGCTTGATTACCTTACTCCGCGCGATGTGATCAAGGCGGTGGAGCGTCATGGAGTAACCACATTGGCCGCCGTGCCGCCGCTGTGGGTTCAACTGGCCGAGCTCGATTGGCCCCCGGAAACTGCGGTCAAACTGCGCCGCCTGACCAACAGCGGGGGCGCGCTGACCGTAGATCTTGTCAGGCGATTGCGCGCGCTATTCCCCCAAGCCAGACTGGTCCCGATGTATGGGCTGACCGAGGCTTTTCGTTCGACTTATCTCGATCCTGCGTTGGTCGATACCCATCCGACATCGATGGGCACGGCCATTCCTCATGCGGAAATCTTTGTAATTGCTGACAATGGAGGCCTAGCCGCAGATAATGAAGAGGGTGAGCTGGTTCATTGCGGCCCGTTGGTGGCTCAAGGCTATTGGCAAGATGCCGAGCGCACTGCCGAGCGGTTCAGGCCTACCCCTGCATTCTCGCGCTATGGCGGCATGGCGGTCTGGTCAGGTGACCGGGTAAAACGCGCGGCCGATGGTTTGCTCTATTTCGCCGGGCGGCACGACGCCATGATCAAGTGCGCTGGAAACCGGATCAGTCCGCAAGAGATTGAAGAAGCTGCACTTGCGACCGGGCTGGTGATTGAGGCTGTGGCGCTTGGCATTCCAGATTCGCGGCTGGGGCAGGCCGTTCATTTGATTGTACGCAGCGCGCCGAACCATTCCAATTCCGTAGAAGATTTGCCTCGTATCCTTATGCAACAACTACCAAATTTCATGCAACCCAAACAAATTCATTGGCGTGAGACGATGCCGATCGGGCCAAACGGCAAGATCGATCGAACCGGTCTCTACGCGGAGTTGGCGGCATGAAGCCTCTTGGTCCGATCCCTGATGGCTATAGTAGTGTCGATGGCGAGCTTGCGATCGACGACTGCAAAGCGTCTGCGTTGGTGGAACAGGCTGGCTCGACTCCGCTATTTGTCTATTCGGCCCAGCTTCTGCGGCACAGAGTGGCGGCATTGCGGATGGCAATGCCAGAGCGCGTTGCAATACATTATGCTGTAAAAGCAAATCCATTTGAGCCTATACTTCGTGTAATGTCTGAGTTGGTTGACGGTTTTGACATTGCCTCCGCCGGGGAACTGGCACTTGTTGAGGCCGCAGGCATCGTGCCCGCGCTGATCAGTTTCGCCGGGCCAGGCAAACGCGATACGGAACTGGCAGCGGCGATTTCTGCCGGAGTGACGCTAAACCTTGAATCCGAAGGCGAATTCGCGCGGGCGTTAGGAATCGCTGAGCGGCTCGGCAAAGTGCCGCGCCTCGCAGTGCGGGTTAACCCGGATTTTGACCTTAAAGGTTCTGGTATGAAGATGGGCGGCGGGGCCAAGCCGTTCGGAATCGACGCCGAACGCGTGCCTGCTTTGGTCCGCCAAATTATCGCCAGCGACGCGGAATGGCGCGGGTTTCACATCTTTGCCGGTAGCCAGGCCTTGGATGCCGAAGCGATTATCGAAACCCAGCGCCAGACCCTGGAACTGGCCGCGAGGCTGACTGAAGCCAGCGACGCAGCCTTGCCGCGCTGCAATTTGGGCGGCGGATTTGGCATTCCTTACTTCCCCGGTGACACGGCTTTGGACATCAATTGCATCGGCACTGCATTGGGGGAGCAATTGGAATGCTTGCCTGATGCACTGGCCGAAACGCAGTTTTGCATCGAACTGGGACGTTATCTCGTTGGTGAAGCCGGGGTTTATCTCACCCGGATTGTCGATCGAAAGCTGAGCCATGGGGAAATATACCTGATCACTGATGGCGGCTTGCACCATCAGCTGGCTGCTTCGGGTAATTTCGGCACGGTGGTGCGGCGCAACTATCCGGTTGCGATTGCCAGCCGGTTCGATGCGCCGGTTGAGGAAGTGGCGTCGGTAGTAGGCTGCTTGTGCACCCCGCTGGACCGACTGGCCGACAAGGCAGGCTTCCCGCGCACGGAAGTGGGCGATCTGGTCGCTGTATTCTGTGCGGGGGCTTATGGCGCGACTGCCAGCCCGGCGATGTTCCTGGGGCAGGGTCCAGCGGGCGAAATGCTGATTTAACCTTACCTGTCAGCGACGTCCCGGATTGGGACGAGCGCCAGAAAAGTGACGGAATCCAGCGAGGTTCCGGCAAAGCTAACGCAATATTCACCCTTTTTGCCGATAGCGGAGCCTGAAGAGCCGGGCCTTCGTGCAGGAAGGGCATGCCCAAGCGGTGGCGCGGCGTAAATCGAGGATGTGATCAATGCCGAAGAACCGCCTCTCCCGCCTGCTAATCGGCAGCGCTCTGCTCAGCCTGACGCTGACCGGTTGCGCGGGCAGCTCCAGCGGTCCGCAGCTTCCTGCCGCCTCCTTTGTGGCGATGCAGGAGGGCCCGGGCGAGGAATATGTGATCGGCCCGCTGGATGAGCTGACAATCTTTGTCTGGCGCAATCCAGAGCTGGGCGCGAGTGTGCAGGTGCGGCCCGACGGGCGAATCACGACGCCGCTGATCACCGATATGCCAGCGGTGGGCAAAACCCCGTCGATGCTGTCCGAGGACATTAAGCTTCAGCTATCGCAATATATCCAGGAACCGCTGGTTTCGGTGATCGTCAATAAGTTTGCCGGTACCTTCAGTCAGCAGGTCCGGGTGGTCGGCGCGACCGAGAAGCCGGCGTCGCTGCCCTATCGCGCCAATATGACGCTGCTCGATGCGATGATCTCGGTTGGCGGCCTGTCCGAATTTGCCTCGGGCAACCGCGCGAAACTGATCCGCTTCGACAAGGAGAGCGGTCGGCAAAAGGAATATGCACTGCGTCTGGGTGATCTCCTCCGCAAGGGCAACAGCAATGCCAATGTCATGCTGAAGCCCGGTGACGTGATCATCATCCCTGAAAGCACATTTTGAGAAAGGCGCTGGCAGGACAACCCGGATGAACAGCATTTACGATGAACTGCGCTCGGCGCTCTACTCAGTCTGGCATCGCCGATGGCTGGCCCTTGGCGTCGCCTGGGCGGTTTGCTTGCTTGGCTGGCTGGTGGTCGCGATGGTCCCCAATACGTATGAATCGCGCTCCCGGATATTCATCCAGCTTGATGATGCCCTGGCCGAGCAGATCGGCATCGGTTCCGGTGATCGCAAGCGCGACATTGATCGCGTTCGCCAGACCCTGACCAGCGCGGTCAACCTCGAGAAGGTGGTCCGTTCGACCAAGATCAACGAAACTGTGACTACGCCCAAACAGATGGAGAGCACGGTTCTTTCGCTCGCCAAGCGGATCAAGGTTAAGAGCGAGCAGGAAAACCTGTTCGAAATCACTGCCGTTTCAAGCGATGGTTCGCTGTCAGACGCTGAAAACGCCAAGCTGGCGCAGGAAATCGTCCAGAAGATGATCGACATCTTCCGCGAGGAAAACCTGTCAGGCGGCCGGGGCGAAATGACCGGCACAATCGATTTCATGGATCAGCAGCTGGCCGATCGCCAAAAGCAGCTGGAAACGGCAGAGCAAAAGCGGCTGGCCTTCGAAGCACAAAATCCGATGCTGGCGCAGGGCGGGACCACTGCGATCCAGCGGCTCGAATCTGGCCGGTCTGAACTGCGCGGGATCGACGCTGATCTTGCCGCAGCCCAAAGCGCGCTGGCAGCCATCAATGGCCAGCTGGCCGGAACGCCATCGACCATTGCCGGTGCAGGCACAGTGGGCGGCGCTCGCGGGGCTTTTGCGCAGGCTTCGGCCGATCTTTCAGCAATGCGCGCGCGCGGCCTGACTGAAAACCATCCCGATGTAATCGCGGCCAAAAATCAGGTCAATGCACTGCGCGGTGCGGCGAATGCTGAAGGCAATTTGGGCGGCGGCGGTATCCCCAACCCGGCCCATAGCTCGCTCCAGTCGATCAAGGCGGAACGCCAGGCCAATGTTCAGGCGCTCTCATCGCGGCGCGCTTCAATTCAATCGGAAATCTCGCAAATTACTGCGCAGCAGTTTTCCAATCCTGAGACAGCGGCTGAGCATCAGCGGATCAATCGCGATTATGATGTGCTCAAGCTGCAGTACGACAAAATGCTGCAAGACCGCGAAGAGCTGCGCCTGCGCGGCCAGGTTCAGACAGAGCGCAGTTCGGTGAAGTTCCAGATCATTGATCCGCCAACGACCCCGCGCGCTCCGATCGCTCCCAATCGTCCTTTTCTGCTGTTTGGTGTTCTCATCGTCGGGCTTGGTGCAGGCGGCGGGGCAGCCTTTGCGATTGGGCAGTTGCGCTCGACATTTTCGACCAGCGCCAAACTTGAACGGGGAATTGGCCTGCCGGTGCTGGGTGCGATTTCGCGGACGCTTAACGATGCGGGCCGCGAGTTTCGGGCCAAGCGGCTCAAGTATTTTGTCGCGGCAAGCGCAGCGCTGTGCGGGCTGTTTGTCCTGCTGCTCACCGTCGAATTTATCCAACGCGGCATGGTCGCGTGAGGGGCCGGAATGACTAAACAGACCAAAATACCTGTGCCCGGCCAGGACGATACTGCGGACGCCGGAAAGGCGACGCTGATTGAGCGGGTCGTGCGCAATTACGATCTGGTCCGGCTCAGCCCGCCGCCGATTCCTGAAGAGCTGTTTGCGGCTGGGAACAAGCGCGGCGGACGGTATCGCCGCCAGGCTGATGTTGATGCTGAGGCTGCGATTGAAGCTGCGGTTGATGCTGCGACCCGGTCCATCCCGCCTGTTCAAGCCGCGCCTGGTGAACCTGCCGCCGCACGGCCTGAAGTCGTTTTCCCCGAGGTGATTTTCACTCCTCTGGTGTCTCATAATTTGGCCGCGCCAGTGCTGGCTCCGGTCAAGTTCTCTGGCAAGCGCCATCCGGTCAATCGCCAGAATCTGCGCGAGCAGGGTCTGATTGTTCCCGAAGGCAGCGTTACCGCGCTGCTGGAAGAGTTCAGGATCATCAAACGCCAGCTGCTGCTCGCTTCCGCAGAGCTCAGTCGGCAGGATCCTGGTGCAGCAGCGCAGCGCGTGCTGATCTGCTCGCCGCATTCGGGAGAGGGCAAGACTTACACGGCGGTCAATCTGGCACTGTCCATCGCAGCCGAAAAAGAGAGCGAAGTGCTGCTGGTCGATGCCGATTTTGCCAAGCCTTCGGTTCTATCGGCGCTTGGCTTGCCGGGCGGTCCGGGATTGATGGACGCCTTGGCCGATCCGTCGATTGATGTGGTGGACTGCGTGATCGGAACCGATGTTCCTGGCCTGTGGGTCCTGCCTGCCGGAAATGCGACCAATTCGGACAGTGAGTATCTGTCGTCAGCGCGAACCCGTTCGGTGCTCGACCGCCTGACGGAGGGCGCGCCCAATCGCTTTGTTATCTTTGATTCTCCACCGGTATTGGCTGCGTCGCCGGCAGCTGAGCTGGCCAAATACGTCGGCCAAGCTGTGGTCGTCGCGCGGGCAGACCGGACCGGGCAAGGCTCGCTCGAAGATGCCATTTCGCTGCTCTGCGGATGCCAGAACATCCAGCTGTTGCTCAACGCCGTTCACTTCAGCCCCAGCGGCCGTCGTTTTGGCACTTATTATGGATATGAGGGATGACCGCTATGTCACACCTGCATCACCGTTTTGCAGCACTCGCGGCAGGATTGGCTTTCTTTGCGCCGCTGAGTGCACAGGCGCAGACCCTGTCTTATGGCGATGAAGATGCCGCCGTCGCCAGCGATGGCGGCGATGCGGAAGTTTCGGCCCAGCCTAGCAGGTCTCAGCCTGTCCGGATCACGCCCTATATAGAGGCTGGTCTGGTCGCAACGGCGGAGCTTTCGCCCGGCAATACGACCTCGACCTACGGGATACTGGCGGCTGGTGTTGATGCCTCGATCCGCGGACGCAACAACGAAGGCTCGGTGTCCTTACGCTATGAGCGCCGTGTCGGCTGGGGCAGCAATGACGCCAGTGGCGATACAATCAGCGGCGTTGCCCGTGTTTCGACTGCGATTGTGCCCCGGATGCTGACCTTTGAAGCCGGCGCACTTGCGGCGCGCAGTAAGGTTGAAAACAATGGTGCGGCGGTTCTTGGTCCGCTTGATCTGAGCAGTTCGATCTCGCAGGTCTATTCGGTCTACGCCGGACCTTCGCTTTCGACCCAGCTTGGCGATGTTGCCGTGAACGGCGGCTACCGGATCGGTTATACCCGTGTGGAAAGCCCGGATTTGATCGCGGTTGCACCGGGGCAAACCCCGCTTGATGTGTTCGATGACAGCATCGTGCACAGCGCCAATATTCACGCAGGAACCCGCGCAGGCGAGGCTTTGCCAGTCGGAATCGGGATTGGTGCCGGTTATAACCGCGAAGATATCTCCAATCTCGATCAGCGGGTCGAAGATTTCCACTCGCGCGGTGATGTCACCGTGCCTTTGACCAGCGAGATCGCTGTGGTCGGTGGGATCGGTTGGGAAAAGGTCCAGATTTCGAGCCGCGATGCGGTGCTGGATTCGGGCGGCCTGCCGGTAATCGGCAGCGATGGCCGGCTGGTTACTGACAAGTCGGCGCCACGGGTGTTGGCTTATGATACCAGCGGCCTGATCTGGGATGTGGGGATTATCTGGCGTCCCAGCCGCCGCACTGCCTTTGAGGCACATGTCGGGCGGCGCTATGGCACGATCAGCTATTATGGCAGCTTCGCCTATGCGCACAATGCGCGCAGCAGCCTGAATATCTCGGTCTATGACAGTATCTCGGGCTTTGGCGGTCGGCTTAACGCGGCGCTGGCGGGACTGCCCACCCAGTTTGAAGCTGCGCGCAATCCGCTGACTGGAGACATTAACAGCTGCGTGGTGGCGCAGGCACAGGGCACCTGCCTGTCCGGCGCGCTGGGTTCGGTCCGCTCTGCGGTATTCCGCTCACGTGGGGTGATGGCCAGCTACAGTGCAACGCTGGGCCGGCTCCAGGCTGGGCTGGGCGTAGGCTATGATCGCCGCAAGTTCATTGGCGCTCCGGGCACCGTTCTGGCGCTTGCCAACGGGGTGATCGACGAAAACTATTGGGCTGCAGCTTACCTCAGCGGTGCGATTGATCGCAGTTCCAAGTTCAGCACCAATGTCTATGCCAACTGGTACCAAAGCGGAGACGCATTGTCTGGCGATGTAAGTTCAGTTGGCGCAACAGCGGCTTATAATCGCTCGCTGACCAACCGCCTGTCCGCCACTGCGGCGATCGGGATCGACGGGGTCAACCGGGAATTGCTGCAAGATATCTGGTCAGCCTCGGCGTTGGTCGGCCTGCGCTATTCCTTCTGAGCTTGATGGAGTGATTTGAAATGTTCGATGATTTCTATGGGCTTACCGGGCGGCCATTCCAGCTTACCCCCGATGCGGCGTTCTATTTTGAAAGCCTGACGCACCGCAAGGCGCTGTCCTATCTGGGCTATGGACTGGCGCAGGGCGAAGGCTTTGTGGTTATCACGGGTGAGGTTGGCGCTGGTAAATCTACGCTGGTCGCGCATCTGATGGCCACAATCGATCCGGCGCGGCTTACCGCAGCCCAGGTTGTCACCAGCAAGCTGGACGGCGAGGAGCTGGTTCATGTTGTGGCGCAGGCGTTCGGCTTGATCGTTGAGGGGCACGACAAGGCTTCCGCGCTCGGAGCTATCGAAGCCTTTCTGCATGATGAAGCCCGCGCGGGCCGCCGCTGCCTGCTGGTGGTTGATGAATCGCAGAATTTGACGATCGAAGCATTGGAAGAGCTGCGGATGCTCTCCAACTTCCAGCTGGGCGCGCATCCGCTGCTCCAGACCCTGTTGCTCGGTCAGCCAGAGTTCCGCAGCATGATCCAGGATCATCCCCAGCTTGAACAGCTGCGCCAGCGCGTGATCGCGGCCCATCACCTTGATGCGATGGATGCCAGCGAAGTGCAGCCCTATATCGAGCACCGCCTGAAATGTGTTGGCTGGGAGAGCAATCCAGCGTTTGACCAGCGCGTTTTCTCCGAGATTTACGACGCATCTGGCGGCGTGCCGCGCCGGATCAACCAGATCTGCAACCGTCTGCTGCTGCTCGGCTCGGTCGAACAGCGCTCACGGATCGACGGAGCGATGCTCAGCAATGTTCTGGATGAGCTGGCAACCGACGGAACCCTGCCGCTGACCCGCCCGATGCCTGAGCCCAAGTCTGAAACCGCGCCGGGAGTTTATCCTTCTGCTGCTACTCCGGCTCCGGCTTCTGCTGCTCCGGTTCTTGCGGACGGGGTAGCAATGGCTGAATTCGAGGCCGCTCTGGCGACCCGCGATGCCCATATTGCCGAGTTGCAACAGGCGGTGATCGAGCTTGCCAATGAGCGCGATGCGGATCCTATCCCGGACAATGCACCGCTAGCTGAGGCCGTTGCCGCGCTTGAGGCCAAGTGCGCAACACTCGAAAGCCAGATGCTTGAGCAAGAGCGGACTATCCGCCACACATTGAGCATGCTGATCGAGTGGATCGAAGCCGACGACGCGACGCGCGTCGCGGCTTGATCCCGGGCGAGGACGCAAACCGTGATTCAACCGCGGCCGGTCAACGGTCTTTCCGTCGATGTCGAAGACTGGTTTCAAGTCGGCGCGTTTGAAGGCGTGATCGAGCGGGATAGCTGGGATGGGCTCAGCGACCGGGTTGAGCGCAATTGCGACGCGATCCTTCAGATGTTTGACGAAGCTGAGGTCAAGGCAACCTTTTTTACCCTCGGCTGGGTGGCGCAGCGCCATCCCGCCCTGCTGAGCCGAATTGCCGAGGCCGGGCACGAACTGGCCAGTCATGGCTGGGATCATGCCCGGGTCTTCACTATGGATAAGGCCAGTTTTGCCGCTGATCTTGAGAAAAGCCGCAAGGCGATTGAGGATGCCGCAGGGGTCCAGATCACCGGTTACCGAGCACCCAGCTTTTCAATCGATAGCCGCACGCCCTGGGCCTATATGACACTGGCGGAACAGGGCTTTACCTATAGCTCCAGCGTTGCGCCGATCACCCATGATCACTATGGCTGGCGCGAGGCTCCGCGCTTTGCGTTCCGTCCGCTGCCTTGGTCTGATCTGCTGGAAATTCCTGTGACCACTGCCGAGTTTGCCGGTCGGCGGCTGGCGGCTGGCGGCGGTGGTTTCTTCCGTGTGTTGCCCTATGCCTTTTCGCGCTGGGCAATCCGTCAAGTAAATAACCGCGATCAGCGCCCGGCAGTGTTCTATTTCCACCCATGGGAGATTGATCCGCAGCAGCCGCGCGTGACAACGGCCAAGCTGCGCTCCAAGTTGCGGCATTATACCAATCTTGATGTCATGGCAGACAAGCTGAAGCTGCTGGTCAACGAATTTGAGTGGGGCCGGATGGATATCCTCGCCGCGCGTGAAGCCATTCGGGCAACCGAGCTTGCCGCATGAACGCCCCGTTTGTTCCCGCTCGCGCCGCAGTCCGGTTGCTTGATCTGGCCGATCCTGGTGAAGTGGTTCGGCTTGAGGCTTTTGTTACGCGGCATCCGCAAGGCTCGCCGTTTCATCGGCCAGCCTGGCTGAAGGCGGCTGCCAAAGGAACGGGCAATCTAGCGCTGGCGCTGGTGGCCGAGCAGGCCGATGAACTGACCGCATACCTTCCGCTGCTTGAAGTTCACTCACCAATATTTGGTCGGGTGATGGTTTCGAGCGGCTTTGGTGTTGAAGGCGGGTTGCTGGCCGGACAGGCTGGCATTGAACGCCGGATGTTTGAAGCCCTGGAGGAATTGGCACAGCGCCGCTCGTGCCCCTCCATCGAATTGCGCGGCGGGATGTTGCCCGCAGGCAGGCAGGGCTGGACGGTCCGCCACGATACGCACTGCGGCTTTGTAACTGGCCTGGCCGATGACCAGGAGGCCCAGCTCCTCGCGATCCCCCGCAAGCAGCGCGCCGAAGTGCGCAAAGGTCTGGCCAATTCGCTGACTGTGAAAATTGGCAATGGTCCAGCTGATCGCGATGCGCATTACCGTGTCTATTCTGAAAGCGTCCGGAATCTGGGAACCCCGGTTTTCCCGCGCGCCCTGTTTAAGGAAGTGCTGGAGCACTTTGGCGACAATGCCGACATTCTGACTATTCGCCATGGTGATGCGCCGGTTGCGAGCGTTCTGTCGCTTTACCACAAGGGCGCAGTGATGCCTTATTGGGGCGGCGGAACCCATGCTGCCCGCAGGCTGCGCGCCAACGACCGGATGTATTTTGAGCTGATGCTCCATGCTCGCACGCGCGGCTGCACCCAGTTCGATTTCGGTCGCTCAAAAACGGGCAGTGGCGCTTATGATTTCAAGCGCAACTGGGGCTTTGAAGCGGAGCCGCTGGGCTATGCCAGCTGGACAGCACCGGGTGCTGCGATGCGCGATGCTGATCCGACCAGCGCCAGGCATGCGGCCCGGATTGCCCTGTGGCGCAAATTGCCACTCTTCATCGCCAATCGTGCCGGCTCTTTGATCGCACGGGGCCTGGCATGACCAGCGAAATCCTGTTTCTGTCGCACCGGATGCCGTTCCCGCCTGATCGGGGCGACAAGATCCGTTCGCACCACATTCTCAAACGTCTGGCTGGGCTTGCGCCGGTTCATGTGGCGACTTTTGCGGATGATGACCGTGATATGTCAGAGGAGGTTGAGCTGGCCTCGCTCGCGCAGAGCTATCGGCTGGTTCGCCGGGCCAAACCGCTGATCCTGGCAGGAATCCAATCTCTGTTCAGCCGCCAGCCAGTAAGCCTCCCAGCTTTCCATAGCCCGGACATTACCAATTACGTCGCCGAATTGCTGCGCGATCACCCCATTGGCACAATCTATGTTTTCTCGGGCCAGATGGGTCAGTACATCCCCGAGAATTTTTCCGGGCGGGTCATCTTTGATTTCGTCGATGTCGATTCGGCCAAGTTCGAAGCCTATGCTGAACGACACACTGGATTGCGCCGCTGGCTGGACGCTCGCGAAGCCCGGCTCCTTTGCGCCGAAGAAGCGCGGCTAGCGCGGCGCAGCGACGTTAGCCTGCTGGTATCTTCAGCCGAAGCCGCGCTGTTCGCCGCCCGGCTTGATCCGGTCGACCGCGCCAATTGCGATGTCCGGGCACTTAGCAACGGGATTGACAGCCAGTTTTTCGATCCGGCGACTGTTAAGCCCGAACCGAAAATTCTCGAATGTGATGGTCCGCGAATAATCTTTACCGGCCAGATGGATTACGATCCCAATGTCGAGGCGGTGCTGCGTGTGGCCAAGCGGATACTTCCGCTGGTTCGGGCAAAGCTGCCATCGGCAAGCTTCCATGTCGTTGGACGCAATCCAACCGAAGAGCTGCTTGAACTTGATGGGATTGACGGCTGTCACATTTGGGGCAGCGTTGCAGATACCCGTCCATGGCTCAGCGGGGCGGATCTTGCGCTGGTGCCGCTGGAAATCGCTCGCGGTATCCAGAACAAAGTCCTTGAAGCAATGGCGATGGGCTTGCCGGTGGTGTTGAGCAGTGCTTCGGCGATGGGCATCGGCGCTATCGCAGGCAAGCATTATGCTGTTGCCGACAGCGATGAAGAACTTGCCGCGCTCTGCGTCCAACTTCTGTCGCAACCGCGCAAGGGCTGGTCGATGGGTCTTGATGCGCGCCGCTATGTGGTTGAGGAAATGAGCTGGGGGGCCATGCTGGCTCCGCTTGGCGAGCTGCTGGTCCGGCCCGGCAGCCAGACCCGCAATGCTGCCTGAAACAGATCTGACGCCCTGGCGTGCAGCCTTGCTTCGGCTTGCTGCCGCCTGGCTCTCTTTGGTATTGCTGTTTTCCGGTGACTGGTTGGCGATGGCTGACCAATGGTGGAATTACTCAACCTATAACCACATACTGCTGATCGCGCCGATTGTCGGTTGGCTTGCATGGCTGCGGGTGCCGCAGTTGCAACGGCTTGTGCCGTCAATCTGGTGGCCGGGTTTAATCGTGGCGGCGATCGCATGTTTCGTCTGGGTACTGGGCGCATTTGCCGGGTTCAACCTGCTGCGTCAGATCGGCGCGGTCGCCCTGTTGCCCGGCTCAATGCTGTTGCTGCTTGGGCCAAGGGTCTGCGCCGGGCTGATCTTTCCGATGGGCTATATGGCATTTCTTGTGCCCTTTGGTGACGAGTTGATTCCGCCGCTCCAGACCATCACCGCCAAGCTGACTATCGCCCTGACGCATTTCAGCGGCATCCCCGCGCGGGTCAATGGGGTGTTTATCGATACGCCTGCCGGTCTGTTTGTTGTGGCAGAGGCATGTTCGGGCGTGAAGTTCCTGATCGCAATGGTGGCGTTCGGCACTTTGGTTGCCAATGTCTGCTTCATCAGCTGGAGGCGCCGCATGGCCTTTATGGCACTGGCGATTGCCGCCCCCATTCTCGCCAACGGAATTCGCGCCTGGGGTACGATCTATATCGCGCAATCGATGGGCGCGGAGTATGCTGGCGGGGTTGATCACATCTTTTATGGCTGGGTGTTTTTCGGGCTGGTGATCGCGCTGGTTCTGGCTCTGTCGTGGCGGTATTTTGACCGGGCGGTGGACGATCAGATGATTGACGCCAATGCCCTTGCCGCATCTCCGCTGCTGTCCCGGCTGGAGAATGCGCGGGTGAACTGGATTGCCGCACTGGCGGGGCTGCTTGCACTGACACTTGGCGGGCAAGCGTGGGCGCGGCAGGCTGATCGCTTGGCTGCGGCGTTACCAGATCAGGTTGTTTTGCCCCAAGTGCCCGGTTGGACGCAGGTTGACTATCGGCCAACGGAATGGTGGGAGCCGCGCGCAACTGGTGCCGATCATCGTCTGCTTGGGCGCTACAAAGACTCTAACGGACGATTGGTCGATGTGTTTTATGCGCTTTACTCGGCGCAGCTGGAAGGCCGGGAAGCTGGCGGCTTTGGTGAAGGTGCACTGCGGCCTGACAGTCGCTGGACGTGGACCGCAAACGGCCCCGAAACTCCCGGCGGCAAGACCGACTGGTTGATGGCGAATGGCAAGATAGGCCGACTGGCGGAAACCTATTATCGTACTGGACCGCTGCTGACTGGCAGCAATGCCCGGCTTAAACTCGCCAATATTGAGGATCGCCTTTTGCTTCGCGCCCGCCCGACAATACTGCTGATCCTGTCAGCCGAAGAAAATTCCGCTGCCTCGCCCAAGGCTAGCCTTGCCGCCTTTCGCCAAGCGACCGGCCCGCTTGATGCGTGGATGGACCGCATGGCCAAGCTCCGCTAACGAGCGCGGCATGTGCGGAATTGCTGGAATTTTTCACGTTGCTACGCCCAAGCCGGTCGATCCGCTGCGGATTGAGCGGATGTGCGACGCGATGGTTCATCGCGGGCCGGACGGTGCCGGAGTTTGGACCGGACCCGGAGTAGGGCTGGGGCACCGCCGCTTGTCAATAATCGACGTTGCTGGCTCGCCGCAGCCGATGGCTTCGTCCGATGGCCGGGCAATCCTGACTTTCAATGGTGAGATATACAATTACCGCGATCTGCGCGAGGAATTGCGCGCCACTGGCGCGATGTTCCACACCGATGGCGACAGCGAGGTCATACTGGCCGCATGGCAGCGGTGGGGGGTTGATTGCGTGACCCGGCTCCACGGCATGTTCGCCTTTGCGATCTATGACATCGAGCAGCGCACACTGTTCCTGGCCCGCGACCGGCTTGGGGTAAAGCCACTGTTCACTGCGCAGTTGAGCGATGGGAGCATTGCCTTTGCGTCCGAACTAAAAGGCTTGCTGGCGCATCCGTTGCTGCGCCGCGAGGTCGATCCGCTGGCGATCGAGGATTACCTGACCTGGGGCTATGTTCCCGATCACCGCTCGATCCTTGCTGGTGTCAGCAAGCTGCCCGCGGGACATTCGCTGTTGTTGCGGAATGATCGGCCGATGCCTGCTGCGGTGCAATGGTGGGATGTTTCCTTTGCCGAGCGGCGCAAAGGTAGTGCGGCAGACCTTGAGGCAGAGCTGCTGCATCTGCTGCGGCAGGCAGTCACGTCGCGCATGGTTGCCGATGTGCCGCTGGGGGCGTTTCTTTCGGGCGGCGTGGATAGCTCCAGCGTGGTTGCGTTGATGGCCGAGAACAGCCGTGATCCGGTCAAGACCTGCAGCATCGGCTTTGATGTCGCCGCCTTGGACGAAAGTAACTACGCCAGCCAGGTTGCGGTGCTGTTCGGCACAGACCATCAAAGCCGCCGCGTTTCACCAGATGATTTCGAAGCGGTGGAGCAACTCGCGGCAATGTTCGATGAGCCTTTCGCCGATGCCTCGGCTTTGCCGACCTGGCGGGTTTGTCAGCTGGCGCGAGAGTCGGTGACAGTGGCCTTGTCAGGAGATGGAGCGGACGAGGCTTTCGCGGGGTACCGCCGCCATATCTTCCAGCATGGCGAAGAGCGGATGCGCTCATTTTTGCCGCAGTCTATCCGTGGGCCGGTGTTCGGCTCACTCGGGGCGATTTATCCAAAGGCGGATTGGGCACCCCGGCCAATGCGGGCTAAAACGACGCTGCTCTCGCTCGCTTCTAGCGGAGAGGATGGCTATTCCCGCGCATTGTCGGTGGTGCCGCCAGAGCTGCGCAAAACACTCTACTCGCCCGATTTCCTGCGCCTGCGCAGCGATTACCGGGCTGAACAGCCGTTTACCGACCTGATGCGCAACGCGCCGGCGCGGTCGGGGATTGATCGTGCGCAGTATGCCGATCTCAAATTCTGGCTACCCGGAGACATCCTCACGAAAGTCGATCGAGCAAGTATGGCCGTTAGCCTGGAGGCGCGTGAACCGCTACTCGATCACCGGCTGATCGAGTTTGCCGCTGCCTTGCCCGAAACGCTGCGGCTTCGGCGGTGGCAGGGCAAGTGGCTGCTCAAGAAGGCGATGCAGCGTTATCTGCCAGACGAGATTCTGTTCCGCCAGAAGCAGGGCTTCGTTACTCCGATCGCGCAATGGTTTCGCGGACCCTTGGCCGGTGCCGCTCGCGGAATTGGCAGCAGTGCTGCTCTGGCCCGGACCGGCTGGTTCGATGGCCCGCGGCTGACGACCCTGGCTGAGGCGCATATATCTGGCCGCGCTGATCATTCGCGATTGCTGTGGCAGCTCCTGATGCTTGACCGCTCGCTCAGCCAGCTGGGGATCAGTCGTTGACTGTAGCTTGACCCGCGCGTGACTTAGGATAGCTTGTCGGCCAACGTGTCCGAAGCGGCGCCAAAGGGGGATTGATTAATGGCGTCCCAGCCGGGTTCTGCATCACGTAGCAGCAAGTTGCGGCCAATCCTTGTGATCGCGCCTTTGGCGATCGCGATTTTCTTTGTGGGCCGGGCATTTAGCTGGTGGGGGGCGACTGCCGATGACCGACTGACGCTTTACGGCAATGTCGAAATTCGAGAGGTCCAGCTCGGCTTCAGGGGTGGCGGGAGGATTGAACAAATCCTGGTTGATGAGGGTGACAAGGTTACTCCCGGCCAGATACTCGCCAGGCTTGATACCCGCCCGTTGCAAGACCGCCTTGCCAGCGCTGATGCCCGGCTTGCGGCTGCCTCTGCCGGTGTCGCGCGCGATGATGCAGGCAGTCGCCCGCAGCAGGTTCGCGTAGCTGAAGCCGTGGTTGCCGATGCCGATGCGGCACTGGGTGAAAGTCGTCGGCTCCATCAACGCCGTCAGGCCCTGCTTGAGAAAGGCTTTAGCAGCCGCGCCGATTTCCAGACGAGTGAAGCAGGGGTAACTGCTGCCCGCGCCCGGCTTGCCGCCGCGCAGGCCGCACTTTCTTTGTCGCGGGAAGGCGTCCGGGTTGAAGATCGGGCGGCAACGCAAGCTGGGCGGGATGCCATGATGGCAGAGCGCCGTGCAGTGCAGACCGATCTGTCCGACACCGAACTGCGCGCGCAAGAACCCGGCCAGGTCTTGACCCGCGCGCGTGAAGTGGGAGCAATTGCCCAGCCCGGCGAGACAGTTCTGACTCTTGCCCTGACCCAGCCGGTTCGCGTCCGCGCCTATATTGCAGAGCCTGACTTGCCCAAGATTCGCCCCGGCATGGCGGTCAAGGTGACAGTCGATGGCAGCGACAAGAGCTGGCCGGCGACCATTGGCTTCATCTCTTCGGTAGCGGAGTTTACGCCCAAAACGGTCCAGACCGAGCAATTGCGCACGGACTTGGTCTATCGCCTGCGCCTGACCGTCAGTGATGTAAAAGGCGAATTGCGGCAGGGTCAGCCAGTTTCGGTGCTTATCCCGCGCATTGCTGAAAAGCGCTGAGTAGGCCTGTGGCGCAAGCGCCGCTTATTCGATTGGCAAATGTGTCCAAACGCTTTGCGGCGGCGCGGCGCGGCGCGCCCGCAGTGCAAGCGCTGGACGACGTTTCCTTCACTCTTGCTCCAGGGAGGCTACTCGGATTGGTAGGGCCTGATGCCGGCGGCAAGACCACATTGCTACGAATTCTAGCGGGTCTGGTTGAGGCTGACAGCGGTGAAATTGAGGTGCTGGGCCAACCGGTTTCTGCACTGGATCGCACCCAGATCGGCTATATGCCTCAAGCAGGCGCGCTCTATGACGAATTGTCGGTGCGGCAAAACCTTGAGTTGTATGCGCGGCTGCGCGGAATTGAGCCGACCGAAAATCCGGAACGGATGGAGCAGCTCTACCGCTTGACCGGGCTTACCCCGTTTCGCGATCGCGCAGTCGCAAGGCTGTCGGGTGGAATGCGGCAGAAGCTGGCGATGGCCTGTGCGGTAGTGGCCGCGCCGCCGCTAATGCTACTTGATGAGCCATCGGTTGGCGTTGATCCGGTTTCGCGGCGCGAAATCTGGCAGTTAGCCCATGAGCTGGC
Organism: Novosphingobium sp.; assembly: GCA_031419035.1. GTDB lineage: Bacteria > Pseudomonadota > Alphaproteobacteria > Sphingomonadales > Sphingomonadaceae > Novosphingobium. The sequence goes on from JANOKC010000041.1 coordinate 28,852, forward strand.
CGGGCCGAATAGCAGTATTGTCTGGACTACCAGTATCCTCGAAGATGCCGAGCGATGCGACGAAGTTTTGCTGCTCCACGAGGGACAGCTGCGTTATTCCGGCTCGGCACAGGGTCTTGCGAGCCGCGCGGATGGCCGGATTTATTCGCGGCCTTTGGTCGAGATTGGGCGGCGCGCAGCCTTGCAGCAGCTGCTTGAGCAGCCAGATGTCGTTACTGCCGCTATAGCTGGTGAAACGCTCCGTGCCGTGCTCCGGCCAGGCGCTGCGGATCCAGGATCAGATTGGAAGCCAGAGGAATCCCGCGCAGAGGATGGTTTCGCGATCACGCTGGATGATGGCTTGACCTTGCCACCAAGTGCGGTTGCTGCTGCCTTCCCGCTGCGTGACCAGGGCGCTGATGCGCCGCCGGTCATTACCGCGATCGGGCTGACAAAGCGCTATGGTGATTTCACCGCGGCGAATGATATTTCGTTCATTGTCCATCCGGGCGAGATTGTCGGCCTGCTCGGCCCCAATGGCGCCGGGAAATCGACTACTTTTCGGATGCTTTGCGGTCTGACCTCATCGAGCAGTGGAAGCGGCATTGTGGCAGGGCGCGATTTGCTGACTGCGCGGGCAGAGGCACGGCAAGCAATGGGCTATATGCCTCAGAAGTTCTCGCTCTATGGCGATTTGACTGTGGCAGCGAATTTACGGTTTGTGGCTGGTGCTTATGGTCTTGGCGGGGGCGAAGCAAAAGTTGCGATAGAACTTGTGCTGTCAGCGCTTGCGCTTGAGCCCTATTGGTCCACTGCTGCGGGTCTGCTGCCGCTGGGCATCAAGCAACGCCTCGCTTTGGCAGCTGCGGTGCTGCACACTCCGCCAGTGTTGTTTCTTGATGAGCCAACCTCAGGCGTTGATCCGTTGATCCGCCGCGAGTTCTGGCACCATATCAATGCCATAGCAGCCCGCGGTACTGCGGTTCTGGTCACAACTCATTTTATGGATGAAGCAGAGAATTGCGATCGGCTTTTGCTGATCAATCAATCCGAAGCTATCGCCCAAGGCACCCCAACTGAGCTCAAACGTGATGCAATCCGTGGGAGGACCGCAGCAACACTGGAAGAGGCGTTCATCGCCTTGATCGAAGCGCAGCGTGAAGTGGCCGAAGCGGCATGAATATTCCAGGCTTCCGCCGCGGGCTGGCTATCAGGGCCAAGGAATGGGCGCAGGTGGTGCGCGACCCTTCTACCTTCGGGCTGGTGGTGTTGATGCCGCTGATACTGATGTTCCTGTTCGGCAGCGCGGTCTCGCTTGACGTTCACAGCACAAAAACTGGCCTGCTCGATCAGGATCACACCCGCGCCAGCCGCGAGCTGGTCGCCAGTCTTTCGCGCAATTCCTATTTCAGCATCAATGAAGAGCAAGCCTTGGCACCCCTCGAAGAAGGCCTGCTAAGCGGAGAACTGCGAGGGATTGTGGTGATCCCGGACGGGTTTGAGCGTGGGCTGGCTCAGCGGCTACCGCTGGACATCCAGTTGATCACCGATGGCTCGCAGGTCAATACCGCTACTTTTTTAACTGCCCATTTGCGTGGAGCGTTAAAAGGCTGGGTCGAGGGGGAGGCGGCCGAGCTTGATATACCGGTTGAGCCAGTGATCGTTGCTCTGCCGCGATACACATATAATCCGGGACTTGAGAGCCGCTTTATGCTGGTTCCAGGCGCGATTGGGATCGTTATGGCGATGATCGGCAGTCTCCTGACTGCGCTTATCATGGCCCGCGAGTATGAACGCGGGACAATGGAAGGCCTGCTGGCAACGCCGATCTCAATTCCGTCACTGGTGATCAACAAACTCATCCCTTATTTTGTCCTCGGTCTTGCATCGACAGCCATATGTGTTGCGGTGGCGGTGTTTGGCTATGGCCTGCCATTTCGCGGATCGATCTTTGCGTTGCTGCTGATTTCGTCATCGTTTCTGACCGCTGTGCTGGGGCAGGGGCTGCTGATCTCGGCCGCGACCAAGAACCAGTTTGTCTCAACCCAATTCGCGCTGCTGTCGGGCTTTCTGCCTTCGCTGCTGTTATCGGGCTTTCTGTTCGAGATTGATTCCATGCCGCAGGCGATCCAGTGGCTGACTTATATCGTTCCCGCGCGGTATCTGATCCCATCGCTGCAAAGTGTGTTTCTGGTGGGTGATGTCTGGCCATTGTTCCTGCCCAATATCGCAATCCTGTTTGGGTTCGGAGCCTTTTTCTATCTGCGCGTAACCCGTGCAATTCTGCGGACGATCGCCTGATGGGTGGCTTGCTGAGAGGCGGACGCCTGAGCCGGATGGCGGCTATGGCGCTAAAGGAACTTAAGGTCGTGCTGCTCGACAAGCGGGTGCTGACGACGCTGATCGTTTCACCGATCGTCCAATTGATCCTGTTCGGTTTTGCAACCACGCTGGAAGTGAAAAATATCGACATCGGCATAGTCAATCGCGATGTCGGGGTGGTTTCGGAGCAGTTTCTGGCCGGACTCAGTGGGAGCCGCAACGTTCGAAAACTGACCTTTTATCCCAGCGAAGCCGCCTTGCGTGAAGGCATCGAAAAGCGCGAAATAATCGCTGGGATTATCCTTCCGCCCGATCTTTCGCAGATCGTTGCGCGTGACGAGATCGGCGAATTCGGCGTGCTGCTGGATGGCAGGCGGATCAACGCCGCGCAGATTGTGGCAGGATACATTGGCGAAATTGCTACAAATACCGGCAAGCAGCTTCGCCCGAAAAAGGCGCACCCCGAGCCAGAGGTCGTGCCGCGGCACTGGTACAACCCCAATCTGGACTATCGCTGGTTTACGCTGCCGGGGATGATTACGCTGATCACCACCGTGATCGTGCTGTCCGTATCGGTGCAAGCCGTGGCGCGCGAGCGGGAGTTTGGAACTTACGATCAGCTGATGGCCCTGCCGCTGCGGCATTGGGAAATTCTGATCGGCAAGATGGCACCTGCTTTTTGTGTCGGGATGTTCAACGCCAGTCTTTATGTGCTGGTTATTCCGCTGGTTTCCGATGTGCCGCTAATCGGTTCTATCCCGCTGATGCTGCTGGCCATTGCCAGCTTCTCACTGGCGATAACCGGGATTGGCCTGGCAATTTCGACTGTTTCACAAAATCAGCAGCAGGCATTTCTTGGGGGCTTTCTGGTGATTGTGCCGATGATGTTGCTTTCAGGTTACGCCAGTCCGGTCGATGGAATGCCTGGCTGGCTGCAAGTCATTTCCCTGATTGACCCGCTCAGTCATATGCTATTGATCAGTCAGGGAATATTTCTCAAAGATTTGCCAACTGCGTTGGTGCTGCGCCACATCTGGCCAATGCTGGCAGTAGCTTTCGTCACCTTGTCAATGGCGACATTCCTTTTGCGCAGTCGCAGCGAGTGATCGGAAATGGGACTCGGCTCATCGCAGAAACCCAGAAATCCTTTG
>JANOKC010000042.1:0-2429 GCA_031419035.1 Novosphingobium sp.
GGCGATGCACCGCGCCGCGCAGACTTTGGTCGGCACACATGATTTCACCACCTTCCGGTCGGTCCACTGCCAATCGAAAAGTGCGCTGAAATCGCTCGACCGACTTGATGTGCAGCGTGGCCAAAGTGATTTAGGTAGTGAATTAATACTGGTCGAAACATCCGCACGCAGCTACCTCCATCATCAAGTGCGTTCGATGGTCGGTTGCCTGGTGCTGGTTGGCATAGGACGCTGGCCTGAAAGCCGGATTGCCGAAGCCTTGGCCGCGCGGGATCGCACCGCATTGGGGCTGAACGCTCCGCCGCACGGATTATATTTCACGGGTGCAAAATACCCGGATGAATTGGGAGAATGAATGATGACCACCACTGGCAAGCAGCTGCTCACCACCCTCGAAGCTGACGGCACGCTGACCGTTGAATTGATTGATCAAACCTTCGCTGATCCCACCGGAACGCAGGTGCTGGTCAAAATTGAGGCATCGCCGATCAATCCTTCGGACCTTGGTTTGCTGTTCGCTTCGGCTGATACCGCGAATGCCGCCTATTCGCCCGGCAAGGTCGTCGCCAAGATGCCCGAGGCCGCTACCCGCGCGATGAAGGCACGCCACGGCATGAAGATGCCTGCGGGCAATGAAGCGGCTGGCACTGTGGTTGCAGCGGGCGAGGATCCGGCTGCACAGGCGTTGATCGGCAAGCGTATCGCTTGCGTTCCCGGCACCGCCTATGCACAGTATGCCTTTGCCGATGCGCGGATGTGCATGCCGCTTGCCGATGGGACCAGCGCAGCGCAGGGCGCATCGTCCTTCGTCAATCCGATGACCGCGCTGGGCTTTGTCGAAACGATGAAGCTGGAAGGCTTTACCGGGATCGTTCACGCCGCCGCTGCCTCAAACCTCGGCCAGATGCTGGTCAAAATCTGCCTTGAAGACGGCGTGCCGCTGGTCAATATCGTGCGCAGCGAGGACCAAGTGAAGCTGCTCAAGGATCTGGGCGCGGTCCATGTGCTGAACATGACCGATCCCGATTTCATGAAGCAGCTGATTGATGCGATTGCCGAAACCAAGGCGATGTTGGCCTTCGATCCGATCGGCGGCGGCACGCTGGCGGGCCAAATCCTCACCGCTATGGAAGCCGCTGCCAGCCGGGGTGCGGTGTTCAGCCGCTATGGCTCATCAGAGGCCAAGAAGGTCTATATCTATGGCGCGCTGGACCTTGCCCCCACCATCCTCAACCGCGCCTTTGGCCTGACCTGGGATCTGGCCGGATGGCTACTGACGCCGTTCATGGCCAAGGCCGGGCCAGAGATTGTAGGCCGGATGCGAGCGCGCGTGGCGAAGGATCTGACGACAACTTTTGCGAGCTATTACAAGGCGGAAGTTACGCTGGAAGAAATGCTGAGCAAGCCAGCCGTCAGCGAATATAACGCACGGCGGACGGGTGAGAAGTATCTGGTGGTGCCGAACGCATAATCGTCATCCCGGACTTGATCCGGAATCGCTGGCCTCGTCGATGCAAGTTCAGATTGAAAAGGCCAGCGGTCCCTGGTCAAGCCGGGGACGACGCACTGCTCAAACCTTGCCCACCACACTCTCAGGCAAATCCGTCCCGAACACCCGCTGGTAGTATTCCGCCACCAGCATCCGCTCGGTCTCATCACATTTGTTGAGAAAGCTCAGGCGGAAGGAAAAGCCCGGATCCTTGAAGATCGCAGTGTTCTGCGCCCAGGTGATGACCGTCCGCGGGCTCATCACGGTGGAGATATCGCCGTTGATGAAGCCCTGCCGGGTCAGGTCTGCCACCTTGACCATGTTGCTGACCACTTTCTCGTCAATCCCTTCGGACTTGGCGAGAACGATTTTGCTTTCGACTTCGGCAGCCAAGTAATTCAGCCCGACGACGATGTTCCAGCGGTCCATCTGGCCCTGATTGATCGCCTGAGTGCCGTGATAGAGGCCTGACGTATCGCCAAGGCCCACGGTGTTGGCGGTCGCGAACAGGCGGAACCAAGGATTCGGGCGGATCACGCGGTTCTGATCGAGCAAAGTGAGCTTGCCCTCAGTTTCCAGCACGCGCTGTATCACGAACATCACATCGGGGCGGCCGGCATCATATTCATCGAACACCAGTGCAGTCGGCGTCTGGATCGCCCAAGGCAGCAGGCCTTCGCGGAATTCCGTGACCTGCAAGCCATCGCGCAGCACAATCGCATCACGTCCGATCAGATCGATCCGGCTGATGTGCGCATCCAGATTGATCCGGATGCACGGCCAGTTGAGCCGCGAGGCGACCTGTTCGATATGGGTTGATTTGCCGGTCCCGTGATAGCCCTGCACCATCACCCGGCGGTTGAAGGCAAAGCCTGCCAGGATCGCCAGTGTCGTGTCCGGATCGAACACATAGCTGGCATCATGATCGGGCACGCGCTCA
>JANOKC010000043.1:0-14711 GCA_031419035.1 Novosphingobium sp.
CAATATCGGCCTGATGCAGGGCGTCAAAAAGTTTGAGCCCGATCGCGGCTTCCGCCTCGCCACCTATGCGATGTGGTGGATCAAGGCCTCGATGCAGGAGTTCATCCTGCGCAGCTGGAGCCTGGTCAAGATCGGCACCACGGCGGCGCTATAGAAGCTGTTCTTCAACCTTCGCCGGATGAAGAAGAACCTCGATGCCTATGAGGATTCCGATCTCCATCCCGATGATGTGAAGACCATCGCCACCAAGCTCGGCGTGTCCGAGACTGAGGTGGTCAACATGAACCGCCGGATGATGATGGGCGGCGATGCCAGCCTCAACATCTCGTTCAACGAGGACGGCGAAGGCCAGTGGCAGGACATGCTGGAAGACGGCGGCCCGCTGCAGGACCAGATTGTGGCCGAAGCGCAGGAAACCACCATGCGCCACGCCATGCTGGGCGAGGCGATGGAAAGCCTGAACGAACGCGAGCAGCACATCCTCACCCAGCGCCGCCTGATCGAAGAACCGCAAACGCTGGAAGAACTCAGCCAGCACTATGGCGTAAGCCGCGAGCGGGTCCGCCAGATCGAAGTGCGGGCGTTTGAAAAGCTGCAAAAGGCGATGGTGCGGATTGCGGGTGAGCGGCGTTTGCTGCCGGCGGGGTGATTATGGCGGGGACGGGCAACAAACTGGAACTATTTGCCGTATCACGCCGGTCATAGCCTCCATCTTGCTCAAAATGGCAGGGCCATCGAGTTCAAAAAACTGATGTCGCCCAACTTTTTCGGCACGGACCAGACCTGCGCGTTCCATAAGCTGCAAATGCCGCGCAATGACTGACCGGTCCTGCGGAAATCCGGCAGCCAGCGACCCGATGTCCGAACGCCCCTTGAACGCCAGTGCCCTGATCAGCGCAACGCGCACTGGCTCGCACATTGCGGCAAAAAATTCAGTGTCGAGTATCGCAAGACACTGATCAGCTGCCTCTTCGCGTGTCATTACCTGTTCCATCCCGTCAAATGGAAGCGCAAAGCGGTTTTGGTCAAGCGACGAAATGGGGTGCAGCATTTTCTTCAACCACCATCGGCTTCATTGTCCGGCTCCTTGACTGCGCGCTTTTGCCGCCTCGGCGGCGGCTTCGGCCGAAACCGTACCATCGTTCAAAAACGCCAGCGCGGCAGCAGCATACGCCTCATCTTCTTCCTGCATGGGCATGTGCTGAGATTTTTTCATGAAGCTAATGCCCTGAATGCCGGGAATGTCGCGGGTCAAACGACGCGCCAGTTCTGGTCCGAAGTTCTCGTCGCGTTCGCCCCAAATCAGTAAGATCGGCTTACTGAATTTCCGCATCGCCGGAAGCGCGGTCATGGTGATATCGTTATGTTTCTCATCCATTTGCCAGGTGAAGAAGCGCCGCAGCCGCTGCCAGCGTTCGGGCGTAGCTACGTGCGGCAGTGCATAGCCCGCCGCGACCTCGGGCGTGAGCATTGCATCGTCCTCGACTGCGATTGAGAAAACCTTGCGCTGGACGCTGCTATATTGCAGGGCCTCGAACATAATTGGACTGGTGATCGGATTAACGATGGCGCGCAGATAAGGAATCTCCGGCTTGCTCGGCCATTGATCATAGGCCTCAACATTGGTCATGATCGCCTTGTCGATGCGCTGCGGATCGGACTTCATCATCAATTGCAGCGTGGCCCCGCCATGATCATGCGCGATGAACGATGCCGACGGGATTTTGAGTGCATCCATCAGTTCGCGCACCATCGCCACATCGGTTGGCAGGCGATAGTCCTGATTGAGGCGAACCGGCGTATCGCCAAGGCCCAGCAAATCTGGCGCGATCACGCGGTAATGCTGCGCCAGCTCTGGAATGATCTCATTCCATTCATAGGCGCTGAAGGGACAGCCGTGCAGCAAGATCAGCGGCGGCCCCTGGCCTGTTTCGATATAGGCGATGGTCGCGCTGGGAAGTTTGAGGATCTTTTTCTGATGTGCAAAGCCGTCGTTGGTGACCGACCCAGGAGTGACCGCCCAACGATCATCATGCGGGATGAACAAGCCAGAGCGCGCAGCCATCGCGGTCCACGCAATTCCCAGCGCCATTAAACTGCCCAATCCTCCAACAAGCCATTTCCGTGGAGTCATTTTACCCTCCTCTTTAATTTATATGCAACTGTGCACTGCTATGCCTATATATAGGTGAACTGGCTGTCAATTGCTGACCATTGCTTAACCTCGCGATGCCCCGCTACACTGATGCCAATGGTCAAGTTCCTCTCCCCATCCCGCCCTTCCGCTAAACACGGCCTCGCCTATCGCCTTGGCTGGTGGATCGGCCGCCTGATCATCTGGTTCGTGGTCGGCAGCTTTGGGCTGACACTGCTCTATAAATTCGTGCCGGTGCCCGTCACCTTGACCATGGTGATGGACGGCAACGGGATCACCAAGGATTGGGAGCCGCTCAGCCGGATTGACCGCGATATGGTCGCCGCAGTGATCGCGGGCGAGGATTCCAAGTTTTGCGAGCACAGCGGCTTTGATACCGAGGCCATCGAGAAGGCGATTGCGCGCAACGCGCGGGGCGGGCGGATTCGCGGCGGCTCTACCATCAGCCAGCAGACTGCCAAGAATGTCTTCCTGTGGCAGGGCGGCGGCTATTTCCGTAAAGGTCTGGAGGCCTGGTTCACCGTGCTGATCGAAAACATCTGGGGCAAGCGGCGGATCATGGAGGTGTACCTCAATGTCGCCGAAACCGGCGTTGGCACCTATGGCGTCGCGGCAGGGGCGCAGCGCTATTACAAGCATTCTGCTGCCAAGCTGACCCGGGTTGAGGCGGCCCGGATCGCCGCCGCCCTGCCCGCGCCAAAGCGCCGCGCGGTCAATGGCGCAACCGGCTTCACCCGCCGCCATGGCAATGCAATCGCCGCGCGCAGCGGGGTGGTGCGCAATGAGGCGCTGGACGCCTGCGTTTACAAGTAAGGGTAAGCCCCTCCCCTGAAGAAGAGGGGGGAGTCAAGCCTCAGCCGCCGGTGTTTGCCACAGTAAGTGCAAAACCGCCTTCGCCGTCCATGGTTCCAAAGCTTTTGACCCGGACCAGCAGTTGGCCGGTGCTGCGTGCCGTAAAATCAAGCTTCTCGGTGCCACTGGTGCCTGAATCCTGCGACTTGATCTCGCTGAAGCCATTGTCGTCGCCGTCCTCTGCCTCGATCGGATTGGGCAGGCCGATGGTGATCACCCCGTCATAGGGCGCGCTCAAAGTCAGCCGGTAGCTGTTCCCGGCGGTAACCGGCAGGGTATAAAGCATCACCTCACTGCCGCTGGCCAGCGTGCCATTGACGCTCATTCCGGCGCTGAGCGCGGCGGGCGGGCTGGGCGGAGGCGGAGTTGCTATCTTCTTCAACGATAAGGTGAAGGCAGCGGCATCACCGGCCAGCGAATCGACCTGAAGGTAATAGGTGCCATTGGCTGGCAAGCGGCGGCGGATCAGCGGGTTCAGCCCGTCGCTATCGTCGTTCTTGGCGATCACCGCATAGCTGCCGTCACGCGCAGGCCCGGCAAGATTTAGGACTGTGTCGCTTTCCGAGGTTGATTTCAGCTCAACCCACTGCCCGGCGCTACCGGCAAATGAGAAAGTCTGCGGGCTGGCTGAGGACACTGCTCCCTCTTGCTCGCTGCCAAGCCGAACCGCAAACACGCCGCTTCCGCCTGAACCCAGATCGCGATTACGGGCAAAGATTTCGCGCGGCGCATCGCCTGCCGCTGCGCCAATCAGATAGCGGCCTGCGACCGGGGCAACGAACCGCAGCCGCTCCCCATCAGGCGTATCGCTAACGCTGCCGCCCTTTTCGAACACCTCACCCGGTTCAGGAGCGAGCAGCTTGCCCGCAGTGTCACAGATTGAAAGCGCGCGCAGTTTGGGCGCAGCATCATCCTCACCTTCAGGCTTTGCCGCAGCCGGAGCCAGCGCGGCAAGATCGACGATCACCCCCTGGCCAGCCTTTAACTCCAGCGAAAAGCCCCGCGCCGCGCCGGACACCACCGAAGCCACGCTGCCGACGACCAGCGCCTTGCTCGCCTCAGGGCAAGCCCGGGTCTGCGCATGGGCCGCCGCCAGCGGAGCCAGAGCACTTGCGGCCAACGCAGCAAGGATCAACGGACGGTAGTGCAGCTTCGACATCGCTAGTTTCCCCTCAAGAGTCGCAGTCGCAGAATAGGGGCAATTGTTTGAACGGCATATGAAAAAGGGGAAGGACACATCGTGCCCCTCCCCTTTGTTAACTGACCGAACGTGTCCGATCAGAAGTCGTAGCTGATCCCCACTTTGAGGCGCCAGACTGACGAGCTGAAGTTGATCTGATTGTCGGTGTTAAATGTCAGGAACCCGGCATTGGTCGCCGATGGCGTGGTGAAGATATACTGGCCAGCAGAATTAACCCCGCTGACTGTCGCCACATCTTGCAGCCCAGCAAAGTTGCGGCGGCGCTGCACATTCCAGCTTGAATCGAGGAAGTTCAGGAAATTGTCCATCGTGGCATAAAGACGGATCTTGTCCTTCTTGCCGAACAGCGAGCCCGGTCCCGGAATTTCCTGCGAGAGAGAAAGATCCATATCGAAGTACCAATCATTTTCGCAGCCATTGCGCGGCACGGTGCGGCCAATGTACTTCTTGGCGCATCCGATTGTATTGGCCCAATCGACGAAGCCCTGCACAACCGTCATGTTAGAACCACCGGTCTGGACACCCAAACCGTTAAAGATCGCTGGTGCGATGTTGGGATCGGTGACACCAGTCGGGATATAGACCAACGCGTTGTCATTGCCCGAAACGCTATCGCCAAACACCGCGCCGTTCGAGAAGGTCAGGCTGTAAGGCCTGCCAGACCGCGCGATGAAGGTAATGCCAAGGCGGGTGCTCAGATCGTCAAAAAACTCCTCGCGGAAGTTCAGCTGGGCGGTGATATTGTGCTTGCTGCTGAAGAAGCCGCGCGAAGCCGCCGGGTTCTGCCGATCGGAAGCGGCAGTGTTGTCATAGTTCGAGCCAGCAGTGGAGTTATACATATTCCGCCGGTCCTGAGCGTCGGTATAGGCATAGCCAAGGCTGAAGAAGGTCGAACCACCGCTGGTGATCACGCCACCATCGAATTCCTTGGAGAGGATGATCGAGGCATTGTGGCTCTGATAAGAACCTGCATTGGTCAGCATCAATTCGTCATCGCGCAAAGTGCCAAAGCAGGCCGCATTGACGTTTGTCCAGATCGGAGTGGGGTTCACTCCGCCGAATTGTGCAGTGCAGCCCAGTCGGGTCGGTTCGATCGATGCATAAATTGGCCGATTATCGATTGTAAAACCGTTCCGGCCCTGGGTGATGTTTGGCGTCTGCGCGAGATCAACCACGGTGAAGGGGTTGCGATACTTACTGTAGATATAGTCAAGGTTCAGGTTCCAGCCGCTGAAGAAGCCAGTTTCGCTGAAATTCAGACCGGACGAGAAACCGATGTTGGCGCGCAGCACCGTGGGCATCTTGATGTTCGGATCGATCGACTGCGTATCGCCAAGGCCTGCTGTAGCCAGATTCTTGCCTGCCGTTAGGAGGCAGGCCGGAATCCCGGTGAAATTGCCAGACGCATCAACCACATCCTGCTGGACGTTGCCGCATGGCGCGTCCTGGGTCGTGGCGCCGGCCTGGAAGCCGTTGTTCTGGAAAGCGTTGCCAAACCAGACCAGCGGATCACCACCCGAAAATACACCAACCCCGGCGCGCAGCTTGCCGCGGCTGAACACCGCAAAATCGCCAGCGTCCCAGGTAAAGGCAATGCGCGGCATAACCACAGCGGGCAATTTGCTGAAGCCAGTGGTGTTGGAGATACCATAGCGGGTCATGAAAGTCGGGTTCGCCGTGGGGCCACCACCATCATACCAATCGACCCGCAGGCCCGCCACAGCCGAGAGACGATCGTTGATCTGCCAGTCATCCTGCGCAAAAACCGAATAAACGCTGCGCTCAAACCTCGCCGCCAGATCATTGATGTCACCGCTCGGCGAATAATTACCGAAGGCCCCTTCAACAGACCCGCTCGTTACGTTGGACGCGCTGTTGGTTGTATTGCTATTGCCCGAACCAAACGACAACAGACCCGCAGTCAGATCACTCAAATTGCGGAAAACCAGGGTGGTCGTGGCGTTCTGTACAAACAGATTATAGAGGTTTGCAGAGTTTAGTTCCGCACCGAACTTGAGCTGGTGCTGGCCTGCATCGATCTTGGCGACAGCGCGATACTGATTAATCTTGGTCCGCAGATCATTGGCCGAACGCGAAAAACCCGGACCGGCTTCAACCACGCCATCAGCCCCGGTCGCGTTGTCTACGCCAACAATGATGCGGGGGATGGGATTGCCAAGCTGCGCCTCTCCGCCGCCGACTGGATCCTGCACATCCTGCACTTCGGTGCGAGAAAACCGGAACTCGGTCGAGAAAACGTCCGTCCACTGTGAATACAGGCGCGCCGAATAATAATTCGATTTGGTGCCGGACAGGTAGAAAGTATTACGCCCCACTGCCGTGTTGGCGAAGGTGCCTGTGGTGGCCAGATCATCAGCCCGTTCGGTCGATTCTTCAAGCCGTTGATAGGTCACTTCAAGACGGTGATCATCATTGACCTGCCAGTCCAAGCGGCCAAAATAGCGATCATTCTTGAAATCGCGGCTGAAAACCAGATCGCCGGTATCAACATCGAAAATGCGCAGGATCTCGGCGCGGATCGCATCAAACTGGGTCTTGTTGACGCCAGCCATCTGGATTGGATACCCAGCGCCTGTCGGGCCTTCATCCTGCGACTGACCAGCTTCCTGATGCTCATAAGCACCATAGAAGAACAATTTGTCTTTGAAGATCGGCCCACCAAGATGGACGCCCCAGCGCTTTTCGGGCTTGATCGCCGCTACTCTTACTCCGGCAACGCTGTTGCCCCGAATGCCGTCATCGGCATATTCGAAAAATCCGCCAAAATGGTATTCATTGGTACCCGATTTGGTAACCGCATTGATCGCGCAGCCAGTGAATTGACCATAATCGACATCGAATGGTGCAAACTGCACCTGGGTTTCACGAATGGCGGCATAAGGGATCGGGGTTGAGCTGCGCGACGAAAAACCAGTGTCGTTGAGGCCATAGGCATCCCCCTGGCCGATGCCATCGACCGTGAAGGCATTGCCGCGATCGTTGCCGCCAAGGCATGAAATCCGGTCCTGACCTGAACCGCCGTCATCACGATCAAGGCTTACGCGCGGATCAACGCGAATGATGTCGCGGATGTCGCGGTTGAAACTGGGAGCTGCAGCCAAGACCTCGGTTGTGAAGCTGGTGCCGGGACCGACTGCAAGTTGGGTCACTTTCACCCGCGCGCCAGTGACCACAATTTCACCTGCACCTGTTCCAAGGGTAAAGGTGAGGGAGGTATTTCCCTGCAATGAGGTAACAACATCAGGAACCGACTGCCCCTCGTAACCGGCGGCATTCGCCGATACTTCGTAGGGTCCGCCAGTGACGAGATTGGTAGCAAGGAATGTTCCGCCCGCACTGGTGGTCAAGGTCCGGGTTGCGCCAGTGCGCTTGTCTGTGACTGTAACTTCGGCACCTGCAACCGGATTGCCTGCATCATCCAGCACAGTGCCTTCTATGCCGGTAGTGATCTGCTGCGCGTAGACTGGCGCGGCGATACCACATGCGAGGGACACGCTGGCCGCACTGGCGGCGAGGAAATACTTGAGTTGCATCTTGTCAGACCCCGTTGAAATCCAGCAGTTTCAAGCCGGACATTTCTGGAAATAGCGAATCCTTGCGTGCGGCGAATCGCCAGTAAAAACGCGCTATGGCAGCACTCATACAGAGCGCGAGACGGTTGCTAAATACCAAGTATGACGGTGGGAAGACAGTCTCGGGCAAGCAAGGGCGTTCCACCAAGGTCCCGGTAAAATTGTTACCGCAGAATGGATTATCCGGTAACTTTCATGCGGCCAAGGGTCGATATTGCCTCGGTTCGCCTCTATCCAACGCCCACAACCGAGTCGAATGCTGCTGCACTGCGGTATTTGTGCAACGATTTGCGGAATGGAGGCTTAGTGAGCGGCGCACATCACCATTCTCATGGACATTCCCATACTCCCTCGGTTGCCGGCGGACATGGCATGGCCTTTGCCGTCGCGGTGACACTGAACTCCGCTTTCGTGGTCGCAGAAGTGGTGGCGGGCCTCGCCAGCGGCTCGATGGCACTGCTGGCCGATGCGGGGCACAATTTTGGCGATGTCCTGTCGCTGCTGCTCGCTTGGGGGGCCAGCATCCTGGCCGCAAAGCCACCGTCACAGCGGTTCACTTATGGGTTCAAAAGCTCTTCGATCCTCGCCGCCATCGCCAATGCTGCGCTGCTATGGGTGGCATTGGGCGCGATCCTGCTCGAGACTATCCGCCGCTTCTTTGATCCTGCGCCGTCTGATGGGATGACGATGCTGGTGGTTGCTTCGATTGGCATTGCAATCAACGGCCTTTCGGCAGCGCTGTTTGCGCGGGGACGCAAATCAGACCTCAATCTGCGCGCCGCTTTCCAGCATTTGCTAGCCGACGCGGCGGTTTCGGCCGGGGTAGTAGTCGCAGGGCTCGCAATCATCCTGACCGGGCGCAGCTGGATTGATCCGCTGACCTCGCTGCTGATCACGCTGGTGATCGGCTGGGGCAGCTGGGGCCTGCTTCGGGATTCGCTCAGGATGGGGATGCTCGGCGTGCCGGAGGGTGTCGATGAAGGCGCGGTGCGGGTCTATCTAACCGCATTACCGGGGGTGTCTGGGGTGCATGACCTTCACATCTGGCCGATGAGCACCACCGAAAACGCCTTCACCGCGCATCTGGTCATGCCCGGCGGTCATCCCGGCGATGGGTTTTTACACGAGGTGGCGACGCGGCTGGAGTATGATTTTGGGATTCACCACGCGACGATCCAGGTGGAAACGGGCGGAGAATGCGGGCTGGAAAGCGACCGGGTGGTTTAGGCCGCTTCCTCGGCCTTATCACCCTTAAGCACCTGGATCGGCTGCTTCTTGCCTTCAACCACATCGCGATCAACCACCACTTCGGCGAGGCCTTCGGTGGTGGGCAAATCGAACATCGTATCAAGCAGGATGCTCTCAACAATCGAGCGCAAGCCCCGCGCGCCGGTTTTGCGCTCGATCGCTTTTTCGGCGATCGTTACCAGCGCATCGGCGGTGAAGGTCAGCAGGACATCTTCCAGATCGAACAGCTTGGCATATTGCTTGACCAGCGCGTTCTTCGGCTCGCTGAGGATTTTGACCAGCGCCTCGATATCAAGGTCTTCCAGCGTGGCGATCACCGGCAGCCGGCCGACGAATTCCGGGATCAGACCGAATTTCAGGAGATCTTCCGGCTCTGCCTTTTGCAGCAGTTCGCCCACCCTGCGCTTGTCCGGATCGGCAACATGCGCGCCAAACCCGATTGAACGCTTTTGCAGCCGGTCAGCGATGATCTTTTCAAGGCCAGAGAACGCCCCGCCGCAGATGAACAGGATGTTGGTGGTGTCAACCTGGAGGAATTCCTGCTGCGGATGCTTGCGGCCGCCCTGCGGCGGCACGGAGGCGGTGGTGCCTTCCATCAGCTTGAGCAATGCCTGCTGCACGCCTTCACCCGAAACGTCGCGGGTGATCGAGGGGTTTTCCGCCTTGCGGCTGATCTTGTCGATCTCGTCGATATAGACAATCCCGTGCTGGGCCTTTTCGACGTTGTAGTCGCTCGCCTGAAGCAGCTTGAGGATGATGTTTTCCACATCCTCGCCCACATATCCGGCCTCGGTCAGCGTGGTTGCATCGGCCATAGTGAACGGCACATCGAAGGTCTTCGCCAGCGTCTGGGCGAGCAGCGTCTTGCCGCAGCCTGTGGGGCCGACCAGCAGGATGTTGGACTTTGACAGCTCAACCTCGCCGCCCTTGCCGCTGTGCTTGAGCCGCTTGTAGTGGTTGTGCACCGCCACTGAAAGCACCCGCTTGGCGCGGTCCTGGCCAATCACATAATCGTTGAGCGTGGCGAAAATATCGCGCGGCGTGGGGACGCCGCCGTCCTTCTTGCCAGCGATCCCCGCTTTGGTTTCCTCGCGGATGATGTCATTGCACAGCTCTACGCATTCATCGCAGATGAACACGGTGGGGCCAGCAATAAGCTTGCGCACCTCGTGCTGCGACTTCCCGCAGAAGCTGCAATAGAGAGTGCTTTTCGCGTCTGAGCCAGTCAGTTTGGTCATGCTTTATCCTGTAGTCCCGGAAAGGACAGACTCGCCGAATCTTTTCCAGCAAGCTTAAAAATCAATTCTGCCCCTAACATGGGGATGCTTGCAAGGGGCTGAAGCACCAAGGTTCATTAATCCTTAGCGGCTTCAATCCTTCTTGGCGTCTTTCTCTGCCTTTTCGGCATCGGGGCGGGTCTCAAAAACCTTGTCGACGAGGCCGAACTTCATGGCTTCATGCGCTTCAAGGAAGGTGTCGCGGTCCATCGCCTTTTCCACCTCCGCCAGCGTTCTGCCGGTGTATTTTACATAAAGGTCGTTCATCCGCGCCTTGATCCGCAGAATTTCGCGAGCCTGAATTTCGATATCCGACGCCATACCGCGCGCGCCGCCCGATGGCTGATGGACCATGATCCGCGCCTGCGGCAGTGCAATCCGCATTCCCGGCTCACCCGCTGCAAGCAGGAAGCTGCCCATCGAAGCGGCCTGGCCGATGCAGACGGTCGAAACCTTGGGACGGATATATTGCATCGTGTCATGGATCGCCATGCCCGCTGTCACCGCGCCCCCGGGCGAGTTGATGTACATCGAGATGTCCTTCGCGGGGTTTTCCGATTCAAGGAACAGCAACTGCGCAACGATCACCGAGGCCATATTGTCCTCTACCTCACCCGTCACGAACACGATCCGTTCGCGCAGCAGGCGGCTGAAAATGTCAAAGCTGCGTTCGCCCCGGCTGGTCTGTTCAACCACCATCGGAATCAAAGCCCCGGTAATGGGATCCTGCGAAAACTTACCTTGGGCGGAATTGTGTCCGAACAGATCGATCATGGGAGTCCTCATTGTTTGCAGCCGCTATGTCGCGCGTGGCGCCGCGTTGTTCAAGGGCATTAACCCATTGTCGGGTGAGAATGGCTTGCACAGATTGCACAATCGCCCCAGCATCATGCTTAACAAGGGGTCATGTGATGAAATATCTGTTGTTGCCGCTCATTTGCCTGACCGGGGCCTGCGCGGCGATTCCCAAGACCGATCTGGCCTCCACCACCGGGCAAACGGCGGATTATCTCCAGCGAATTGATGCGATTGACGATCACGGACCGCAACTGAATGCCGTCATCGCGATTAATCCCGCTGCGCTGCGTTTGGCGCAAGCGGCTTCATCCATGACCGGACCACTGGCGGGCAAGGCGGTGCTGATAAAAGACAACATCGAAACCGCAGATGCAATGGCGACCACGGCGGGTAGCCTTGCACTGAAAGACAACATAACTGGCCGTGATGCCCCGCTGGTCGCGCGGATACGCAGCGCTGGCGTCGTGATTCTGGGCAAGACCAATCTGTCTGAATGGGCCAATATCCGCTCAAGCCGATCATCCAGCGGCTGGAGCGCGGTGGGCGGGCAGACGAAAAACCCCCATGCACTTGATCGCACGCCGTGCGGCTCGTCCTCGGGCAGCGGCGCGGCGGTGGCGGCAGGTTTGGCTTGGGCCGCGATCGGCACCGAGACTGATGGTTCGATTACTTGCCCGGCCAGCGCCAACGGCATCGTCGGTTTCAAGCCTACGGTTGGCCTCGTCAGCCGCACCTATATCGTGCCGATCAGCCATAGCCAGGACACGCCCGGCCCGATGACGACCAGCGTAAACGACGCAGCCATGCTGCTTACAGCGATGGCCGGCAGCGATCCTGCCGACAAGGCAACGGCGCGGGCCGACCTGCACGCGACTGATTTTGCCGCCGGACTTGATTCTGCTACACTTAGGGGCGTCCGGATCGGAGTCCTGCGCAAGCAAGCAGGCCAGCATGAACGGTTGGCCGTGGTGTTCGAAACTGCGTTGGCCGATCTCAGGGCTTCCGGGGCTGAACTGGTCGAGATCAGTGAGGATTTCGACGACGCCATGTACCGCGATGAAACTGTGGTTCTGTATTACGAACTTCGCGAGGATCTGGGAGCTTATCTGCGCAGCCTGCCGGGCAATCCGCCGATCCGTAGCCTGGCCGATGCGATTGCCTTCAACAAGGCCCACCCGGAAGAGTTGCGCTGGTTCGGGCAGGAAACTTTTGAAAAGGCCGAGACGATGACTGACCGTGCGGTTTATGAAAAGGCCCGCGCCAACTCACTGCGGCTGGCGGGTAAGGACGGGATCGACCGCCTGCTGGCAGCTCATAAGGTTACACTGGTGATCGCCCCCACAGAGGGTCCAGCCTGGCCGATCAATCTGGTGGGCGGTGATCACTATACTGCTGTGGGCGC
This sequence comes from Novosphingobium sp., assembly GCA_031419035.1. GTDB lineage: Bacteria > Pseudomonadota > Alphaproteobacteria > Sphingomonadales > Sphingomonadaceae > Novosphingobium. The sequence continues at coordinate 12,527 of JANOKC010000043.1, forward strand.
GGGCAGCCTTGCCGCGATCGCCGGTTACCCGCATTTGACGGTTCCCATGGGCGCGGTTGACGGCCTGCCTGTGGGGCTTAGCTTCATGGGCGCGGCCTGGGATGACAAGCGCGTATTGGAAGCTGGTGCGGCCTATGAACGGGCACGAAGTGCGACAGTTCCGCGGCCTAGCTTAAAGCGATGGGGCGAATAGATCCGCTTGAGTCCCCGGCAAAATTACAACTGAAATGGAGAATTGGCAATGACAGCGGAAACACGATCAGGCGGATGCCTATGCGGCGCAGTGCGCTATTCAGTCGCCTGGCCGCCGATTATGGTGGGAACCTGCCAATGCAGCCATTGCCAGAAATCGTCCGGTTCAGCACTCACCGTCATCGCCATGGTCGGCGCAGACACACTGGAAGTGACGGGCGAGCTTTCGACCTATGAGGATACCGGCGATAGCGGAAACCCCTTGTTCCGGCGCTTCTGCGGCAAATGCGGATCGCCGGTTGTATCCGATCTGAGTGGAGATATGGCGGGCAAGGTGCGCGTCATCAGGATTGGTTCGCTTGACGACACCTCGGGCGTAGAACCCGCTGTGCATTACTGGACCAGCAGCGGCCAGGACTGGGTAGTGCTACCCGAAGCGGGGCAACGGCTCGAACGGCAATAACGCGGGCGCCCTTTCAAACCAAAACGGCCCGGCGCATCGCTGCACCGGGCCGTTTTGGTTTCATGCCTCCTCGCCCCAAGGGCGAGGCGCGGATCGCTCTATTTCTTGGCTGGAGCCTTCTTGGCTGGAGCCTTCTTGGCCGGCGCAGCCTCAACCTTCGGCGCAGCTTCCTTTTTGGCGGGAGCAGCCTTCTTGGCGGGCTTATCATCTACAACAGCAGCTGCGGCTTTCTTGGCAGGCGCCTTTTTCGCAGGCTTTGCCGCAGGCGCGGGAGCGGCAGTCTCTTCCGCCTCGATCGCCGCCTGCAACTCATCCTTGGATACGGTTCGTTCGGTTACTTCGGCCTTGTCGAACAGAAAATCGACCACCTTGTCTTCATAGAGCGGCGCGCGCAGCTGGGCGGCGGCGAGCGGCTCGTTCTGGATGTATTCCATGAACCGCTGGCGGTCTTCCTGGCGGTACTGCTGGGCGGCCTGCTGCATCAGCATACCCATTTCCTGATTGCTCACCTCGACGCCATTGGCCTGGCCAATTTCCGAGAGCAACAGGCCGAGGCGCACGCGGCGCACCGCGATGGCGCGGTAGTCATCCTTTTCGGCCTCAATCTCGGCCAAAGCGGCCACGGGATCTTCTTCCTGATTAACTTCCTGGGTCAGCTGCTGCCAAATCTGCTCAAACTCTGCCTCGACCATCGTCGGCGGGACATCGAAGCTGTGACCGGCGGCAAGCTGATCGAGCAGCGCGCGCTTCATTTGGGTGCGGGTAAGACCAGCGGTTTCCTGCTCCAGCTGACCGCGCAGCAGGCCCTTCAGCTGATCGAGGCTTTCAAGGCCCAGCGTCTTGGCGAAATCCTCGTCAATCTTGGTTTCGCCAGCAATCTTCACGGCCTTGACCGTGATGTCGAAAGTGGCGTCCTTGCCCTTCAGCTCGGCGGCCTGATAATCGGCTGGGAAAGTCACGGTGATGACCGTCTCATCGCCCGCTTTGACACCGACCAGCTGTTCTTCAAAGCCGGGAATGAAGCGGCCTGCGCCCAGTTCCAGTGCCTGATCTTGCGCCGTGCCGCCTTCAAACGGAACACCATTCACTTTACCGAGGAAGTCGATCATCAGCTGATCGCCATTTTCGGCCTTCTTGCCCTTCTTGGCATCGACGAAGCTTTTGGAACCGGCGGCCAGCTTGGCAACCTGTTCATCCACTTCGCCATCGCTGACCGGAACCACCAGCTTTTCCAGTTTCAGTCCGTCGAGCGAAGGAGCAGCGATTGTCGGCAGCACTTCCAGCGCCACGGCGATCTCGGCATCTTTGCCTTCTTCATAACCGTCACCCAGTGAAACCTGCGGCTGCATCGCGGGGCGCAGCTTATGTTTTACCATCAGGCTGTCCATAGCTTCGCGAATCGAAGTGTTGAGCGCTTCTTGATGCAGCGAAGGCCCGTGCATTTTCTTGAGCAGATTGGCCGGAACCTTGCCCGGACGGAAGCCAGGCATCCGCACCGTAGGGGCGAGCTTCTTGACCTCACCATCGATC
>JANOKC010000044.1:0-6586 GCA_031419035.1 Novosphingobium sp.
CGGGTCGCTTCATAGGTGGCGACGTTGCCGGCGATCACCTGCGCCGAATTGGACAGCTTCTTGACCCGCTCCACCGCCCTTGCAACGTCCTTGTTGTGGCCATGCGCGGTATCGATAATCACCACATCGCATTCGGCCGCCAGCAATGCTTCGGTTCGCTCAAACCCCTTGTCACCCACTGTGGTCGCCGCCGCAACCCGCAGCCGGCCAGTTTCATCCTTGGTGGCATTGGGGAAATTAACGGCCTTTTCAATGTCTTTGACCGTGATGAGGCCGATGCAGTGGAACGCATCATCGACCACCAGCAGCTTCTCGATCCGCCGCTGATGCAGCAGCCGCCGCGCTTCATCCCCGCTGGAGCCGAGCCGCACCGTCGCCAGATCCTCATGCGTCATCAACTCGCGCACCGGTTGCGCCGGGTTGGCCGCAAACCGCACATCGCGGTTGGTCAGGATGCCGACCAGCTTGCCGCTGGCCTCGACCACCGGGATACCGCTGATCTTGTTGGCCAGCATGATCGCCTGCGCCTCTCCCAGCGTAGCATCGGGATCAATGGTGATCGGATTGACCACCATGCCGCTCTCGAACCGCTTGACCGTGCGCACCGCAGCGCATTGTTCTTCAACGGTGAGATTGCGGTGGAGCACGCCGATGCCGCCCATCTGCGCCATGACAATCGCCATGTCCGCCTCGGTCACAGTATCCATCGCCGAGGAAATCACCGGGATATTGAGCGCAATGCTGCGGGTCAGAAAGGTGCGCGTATCGGCCTGGGTGGGCAGGATATCGGACTCGGCCGGACGCAGCAGAACGTCATCGAAGGTAAGGCCGAGAGGGATATCCATATGCGCCACTTTTTGCTTTGGGATGGGGATTCGTGGCGGCCCATGTAACCGCACCTGCCGCGGCGCACAAGGCGGGGGTTGTTTGGGGTTGTGTGGCTGGGGTTTTTGCTTTGGGGTGGAGTCCGGACTGTCAGCTTTTGTTGGCGCGGGCCCATAAGTGGACATCCAGCCATGCGATTTAAGAAGCCAAGAATCGCGCCAGCGATGATGCGTCAATTGCGCAATGGCCACCATAGAGTGGATGCCACTCAACGGAAACGCCATGCTGCGAGGCCTTATCGGCGAGCATTTGCGAGCCCTCGAAATTGCCATATGCGTCATACAACCCGTTTGAAAGATACAGCGCAGGATATCGCCCACTTGCGCTCTTCATTAGCTCAAGAGGTGAGACGCGCTTCCACTCCCGTTCATCGGCAACATGGTTTTTGGCCATCAGCCAAATTCCAAAGCCGATTTTCGGATCGGCACCTGTGCGCTTTAGGGTGGCTTTCATCGCCGATAGGGAAGCAAATGGTGATGTGGCGTAGACGCCCGGACATAGTGATGCAATTTTGGCAAAACTTTGCGGATAGGTGAGGCCAGCGATAAGAACATTGAGGCCACCCATTGACTCGCCTAACAGCAACCGTCGCTTTGGAGCACCGGTTTTATTGTCAATCTCGGGCAGCTTGGCCATGAATTCCTCCAGTAACCCGCTATCCTCTTTCTTGCCCTTTGGAACCAGCAACCAAGTCGGCCCATATGAGATTACCACAACCGTGGGCGGCAGGATGTTAGTCTGTTGCCAACTGGCTTGCACCATTGAGGTCCAATAGGTGTCGTCATTCCAAATTTGCTCATCAAGGTTGCGGCCATGAAGATGGTAGACAACGTCTCCATTCGTGCCTGATTTCGCACGATAAATGCAGTATCTCAATCTTTCAGAAGAATGGCAGCTTTTACTCGCTGGAATGAAAGAAACCTTCTGATTGCCTTGTGGGGCAGTGAGCTGTGTCCAGAAATAATAGCCTGCGACGATTAACAGAGTCAGGATAAGCCATTTTCGATACGATTTGCGTAGCAATGGCTTTTTCATCTTATCCCCTGTCTGATAAACTACACGTTGAGCAATGGCGGCTTTTAAGGCGTTTCAGACTTGAAAACAACGTCCGCAAACTCGTCACAAATCGAAATTCAAACCGTTGCGCAACCCGCTACTTTCCCCCCACCGGCACCTTCTTCACGTCGCCAAACCACCGCCCCAGCGCCACATGGAACGCCACATCCTCGGCCGCGCCGCCCAGTTCGATCCCTGGCCTCACTCCGTCGCTGGGGCGGTGATAATCGCCGTCGAAGAACCGCTCCATCCGGGCGATGTCGCCATAGGCGCTGCTGATCAGCACGGCGGGGACATCATGCTGGAGCAAGGCCCAGCCATCCTGGCGGCGGACATAGGCGTTGGCGGCCTCGCCCTCTACAATTTTGCGTTTCTGCGCCTTGGCCACTTTGGCAATCTGGGCATCAAGCCCAGTCATCCCTTTGCCGACAATTCCCAGCGGCGCGCCAGCGGGTGCCAGTGCATTGCTGTCGATGTTAAAAGCCGCGACAATCTGCCCCAGCGGCATCGGCGGGTTTTCGGCAAATGCCAGCGCGCCCAGCAAGCCCAGCTCTTCTGCCGTGGTAGCAAGGAAGTAGAAGTCGCGATCGAGGGTTGGACCTTTGGCAAGCCGCCGGGCAATCTCGGTCAGCGAGGCGACCCCGCTAGCGTTGTCGATCGCCCCGTTACAGATCAGATCCTCCGCCGGAGGCGAGGCGCAGACCCCAAAGTGGTCCCAGTGGGCGATAATCAGCACCGCACCGGTGCCAGGTCTGCGCCCAGGCAACTTGCCGATCAGATTATGGGTCCGGATCCGTGTTTCGCGGGTGGTCGCCTCCAGCGTCGCAGACAGATCAAGGACGCGCGAGACGAAAGCAGTCTCGGCAGCCGATTTTTCGAGAGTTGCAATCGTCTGCCCGGTTCCGGTCAAAACACGGTTCAAACCCTCCGCGGTGATGAAACCTTCCAGATCACCGCCCACCTCGTCGCTGGCGAGCGCATAGCCCGAGCGTTGCCGCCGTGCCGCGACATTCTCAAGGCTTCGGTCGCCGTCGAGCACGGTCAACACCGCCGAGGCCCCGGCCTTGAGCAGCGCATTCTGGCGTTCTGAATCTTCTTCCCCGGCATCGAGCAGCAGTGCCACCCGCCCGGCCAGTTCGGCCCGAGCGGGTATAGCTTGACCCTTGCCGACAAACAGCACCGGAGCATTTTCTACCAGGCTGCGCTTGCCCGAAGTCAACATCAGTACCGAGCCGGGGGTCAGAAATATCCGCCGTCCCTTGCGGCTGAACTGCGCCGCGCTGCCATCGGGTTCGCGGGCGACCAGGGTGATCGGCGCGAACCAGGCATGGCCCGGATCATTGGTGCCTGAAACAAGGCCGATGTCGAACCATTGCTTGCCAAGATACCGCAGCGTCTTGGCCTCACCATCGGTGCCCGGTTCGCGGCCCTGGTACGCATCGCTGGCCAGTTCGGTAATATGAGCGAGGAGTTGGGCTTCGAGTGCGCGATCGCGGCGCGGCGCACCCGCCACGGGCACAGCCAGCAGCCACGCTGCCAGTAGCAGCGCAAGCCATCGGTTCATCGCTGACCAGCCTCGTTTCATCGCGCCAGTCCTACACCAAGCACAAGGCGCGGCAAGTGGCTCCTTGTTGAACCGATGAGTTAAGTTGCGGTGGTGGCAGGAAAGTTACAGTGGTGGCGGATGCCAGCCCCTACTCCGCCGTCCAGCCGCCATCCATGCTGATATTCGCGCCGGTCATATTGCCGGCCTCATCCCGGCACAAGAACACCGCCAGCGCGGCGACTTCCGCAGGCTGGACGAAGCGTTTGGTCGGCTGTTTGGCCAGCAGCACATCGTTGATCACCTCCTCGCGGGAAAGCCCGCGGGCCGCCATCGTATCAGGAATCTGGTTCTCGATCAGCGAGGTCCAGACATAGCCCGGGCTGATACAATTGGCGGTGACGCCGCTGGTCGCCAGCTCCAGCGCCATCGACTTGGTGAAGCCGGCCACCGCATGTTTGGACGCCACATAAGGCGCCTTGAACGGCGATGCGACCAGAGAATGGGCCGATGCGGTCGAAATAATCCGCCCCCAGCCCTTGGCCTTCATCGCAGGGATCGCGAGACGGCAGGCATGGAACACCGCTGACAGGTTGAGCGCGATGATCTGGTCCCACTTGTCGGCCGGGAAATCCTCGACCGCCGCGACATGCTGCATTCCGGCATTGTTGACGAGGATATCAACCGGCCCCGCCCCCGCGATCAGCACCTCGACACCCGCCGCGGTCATCAAGTCCGCCGCAACATGACGCGCGTTCAGTTCCCCACACAGTTCCGCAATTTCCGCATCGCTGCCAAAGCCCGACAGCACCACTTCGGCGCCCTCAGCAGCCATGGCCCGGGCGATGGCAAGGCCGATGCCCGAGGTAGAGCCAGTAACCAATGCGCGCTTGCCTTGCAGAAACATTCTCGACTCCAGTGGCATGATGACTATGCATTGCTCCAATTGCTGGCGGGCGCGGGTCTGTCCAGTATCTTGGAGTAATATCCCATGCGTCTCGATGATTTCGATCCCACTGCCGTGAATGTCGAGGACCAGCGCGGCAGCGGCCGTTCAATCGGCATGGCGGGCGGCAAGATCGGTTGTGGCACGCTGGTAATCGCGCTGATCGCCGCGGTGGTGTTCGGGGTTGATCCCACCCAGATGCTCGGCGGGCTGGAGCAAGCCCAAACGCAAGGCCCGATCCAGACCCAGGGCGGGACCACCGCAAGCGAAAGCTGCACGATCGATCCGCTCAGCCGCGAAACCTGCAACGCGCTGTCTTCGCTCAACAAAACCTGGGAGCCGATTTTCCGCGCGTCCAATGTCCAGTTCGCGCCGCCCAAGCTGGTGTTCTATTCGCAGGCGGGCAATTCAGGCTGCGGTGCAGCGCAAAGCTCGATGGGCCCGTTCTATTGCCCGACCGACAGTGGCATCTACATCGACACGGATTTCTACAAGGAGATGGAGCAGCGCCTTGGCGCGAGCGGCGATTTCGCCCGCGCCTATGTGATTGCGCATGAATATGGCCACCATATCCAGACGCTGACCGGGATTTCCGACCAGATCCGCAGTGCCCAATCGCAAAACCCGCAGCGCGCCAACCAGTTGCAGGTACGGATGGAGCTGCAGGCCGATTGCTATGCCGGGGTTTGGGCCGCCAAAAACCGCAACAAGATCGAGCCGGGCGACATGGAGGAAGGCCTAAACGCGGCGCACTCAATCGGTGACGATACGCTGATGAAAAGCGCTGGCCGCCGCCCGGTCGAGGCCTCGTTCACCCACGGCACCAGCGCCCAGCGGATGGAATGGCTCCGCAATGGGCTGGAAAGCGGGAATGACGAAACCTGCGACGCCTTGATGCGCCGATGAGACTTAACGATTGCCACAATATCGATGACTTTCGCCTGCTCGCCAAGCAGCGGCTACCCTGGCCGGTGTTCGATTACATCGATGGTGCCGCTGATGATGAGCTGACCAAGGCGCGCAATACAGCCGCCTTTGCCCAGGCCGATCTGGTCCCCGATGTGCTGGCAGGCGTTGCCGAGATCGACACTTCGGTGACGATCATGGGCCGCACCAGCGCGCTGCCGCTGCTGCTCTCGCCCACCGCACTCCAGCGGGTGTTCCACTGGCAGGGTGAGCGCGCCGTCGCCCGCGCAGCAGAGAAGTTCGGGCTATGGTTCGGCATTTCCAGCCTCGCCACGGTCAGCATCGAAGAAGTCGGCGCGATGACGGCTGGCCCCAAGCTGTTCCAGCTTTACGTCCACAAGGACAAGGGCCTGAACCGCAGCATGATCGAGCGGTGCCAGGCGGCAAAGTTCGATGCCATCGCGCTGACGGTTGACACGATCGTATCGGGCAAGCGCGAACGTTGCGCCCGCAGCGGCTTCACTTCGCCGCCCAAATTCACCCCCTCATCGGCGTTGTCTTACGCGCTGAAGCCGCGCTGGGCGCTGGATTATGTCTTCCGCGAAAAGTTCAGCCTACCCAATCTTGACACCCATGTTGCCGAAGGCACCGGCGAGGCGGTATCCATTGCCGGCTATTTCAACACCATGCTCGATCAGTCGATGGACTGGAAAGTGGCCGAGCAGATCAGGAACGAGTGGGGCGGCACCTTCTGCCTCAAGGGCATAATGAGCGCCGGTGATGCGCGCCGCGCGGTCGAGATTGGCGCCGATGCGATCATGATCTCCAACCACGGCGGACGGCAACTGGATGGCAGCCGCTCGCCCTTCGATCAGCTGCGCGAGATTGTGGATGCCGTCGGCGGGGAGATCGAGATCATCTGCGACGGCGGCGTCCGGCGCGGCACCCATGTGCTGAAATCGCTCTGTGCCGGAGCCACAGCAGCCTCAGGCGGGCGGTTGTATCTATATGCACTCGCCGCCGCCGGACAGGCTGGGGTCGAACGCGCCATCGCCATCCTCAAGGACGAGATCGAGCGGGGGATGAAGCTGATGGGTGTAACTAGCGTCGCTCAGCTGACGAGCGACAGACTCCGCTGGCGTTAACCTGAGATCCTCTCCATTTTGCGGAGCCAAATGGGGAGGTGGCGCGGCCGAAGGTCGTGACGGAGGGGTAATTACGCCAGCGCCGACACCCCTCCGTCAGTCGCT
>JANOKC010000045.1:0-12260 GCA_031419035.1 Novosphingobium sp.
GATCTGCGCAACATGGCTGTTGCCCGCCAGTGTTGCTTCATAGGCCCCAAGCCGCATGGTTCCGCCCAGATCGCCGCCCGCTTCACGCTTTTGCAGCCCTTCTTCGCTCATCCATTCTTCGATAATGCCCACGACCGGCTGCAAGGTTGGGCCGAATTCAGTGGATGATGCATCTCTGACACCGGCCAGATTGCGCATACCTTCGACGCATGCCATCTGCATCCCAAAGCAAATTCCGAAGAATGGCACCTTGCGCTCACGGGCGAAGCGGATCGCCTGTATTTTTCCTTCTGCTCCCCGCTCTCCGAACGCACCGGGAACCAGAATCGCATGCATCGGTTCAAGCCGCGCAGCGACATCGCTGTCCGCCTGTTCAAACAGCTCTGCATCGATCCACTGGATGTTGACTTTAACCCGGTTGGCGAGCCCGCCATGCACCAGCGCTTCGTTGAGCGACTTGTAGGCATCCTGCAGGCCAATATATTTGCCGACCACGCCAATCGTAACCTCACCCTCGGGATGCAACTGGCGATCCATGATGTCGTCCCAGCGGCGCAAGTCCGGCGCGAGTCCCGGCGTGATACCGAAGGCGCGCAGCACCTCAAAATCCAGCCCCTCAGCGTGGTATTGCAAGGGCACCGCATAGATTGATTTTGCATCCAGCGCCTGGATAACGGCTTCCTTGCGAACATTGCAGAACAGAGCGATCTTGGCCTTGTCGCTGTCAGGCAGCGGATGTTCGCAGCGGCAGAGCAGAATGTCAGGCTGGACGCCCAGCGAAGTCAGTTCCTTGACGCTGTGCTGGGTAGGCTTGGTCTTCAGCTCTCCAGCAGCGGCGATATAGGGCACCAACGTGACGTGAATGAACACCGTCTGGTCCCGGCCCAGCTCGTTGCGCAGCTGCCGAATCGCCTCGATGAAAGGCAATGATTCGATATCGCCAACGGTGCCGCCGATTTCGCACAGGACGAAATCCAGGTCATCAACATCGGCCTTGGCGAATTCCTTGATCGCGTCGGTAACATGCGGAATGACCTGCACCGTTGCGCCCAGATAATCGCCCCGTCGTTCCTTGGCGATGATATCGCGGTAGATTCGGCCCGAAGTTACATTGTCCGATTGGCGAGCAGATACGCCAGTGAAGCGCTCGTAGTGCCCCAGATCAAGGTCGGTCTCAGCGCCATCATCAGTTACATAGACTTCGCCATGCTGATAGGGACTCATCGTCCCCGGATCGACGTTCAGATAGGGATCGAACTTGCGAATCCGCACACGGAAACCCCGCGCCTGAAGCAGCGCCGCAAGGCTTGCCGCCATAAGACCTTTGCCGAGCGAGGAGACCACGCCGCCGGTTATAAAAATGTACCGCGCCATGGGAGTCGAGCCTTAAGCCGTTAGAGGTCGCTAGGGCAAGCGCTTGCTGCTGCAATCCACAACAGATCGCATTGCGAACAACCAACCTACGACCAGATACGGCCAGTTGGGGATGCCAGCTATGGAGTAAGTCTACTGCTTGGCAGCAGGAGCGAGGGGATCCGCCGGAACCAAAGCTGTGCCTATTGGAGCAGGTCCGGCCGTCAACGGCTGCGCTGCTCCAGCCAGCGGATCAACCGGCGCCGCGCTTGGCGCAGTCACCGGTGCGCCGCCGCGCTCTAGCGTAGTGTCGATCGCCCGGCCCGAACTGGCGCGGACAGCCAATGCCGCAAGGGCAATACTCAATGCCACGAACAGCACTGCCAGAATAGCAGTCGCGCGGGTCAGGAAATCAGCTGCCCCGCGGGCAGACATAAGCCCACCAGGACTGCCGCCAACGCCCAGACCGCCGCCTTCCGATCGCTGCATCAAGATCACGCCAACCAGTATCGCTGCAACCAGCGCCTGAACAACGGTAAGGAAGATGAAAAGGGACATTTGCGTCTCTGCAGTTAGCTAGGGTGCCGCGCATCTAGGCGCGGCAAGGCCTCGGCGCAAGCCATTGGACCCGATTACTCTTGGCCGGGAGGTCCAGCAGCGGCGACAATCGAGAGGAAACTGTCAGCGGTTAGGCTTGCCCCACCGACCAGCGCCCCGCCAACTTCGTCGACAGCCAATAACTCTGCCGCGTTGCCGGCATTGACAGAGCCGCCATACAGGATGGTGATTTCGGCGCCCGCTTCGCCATAAGTTTCGACCAGCTTGGCCCGGATTGCGCGATGCATCGCACCTACATCCTCTGCTGAGGGAACCCGGCCTGTGCCGATGGCCCAGACAGGCTCATACGCCACTGCAAGACGCGGCGCGACTTCCTCACCCTGCGGCAGTGAGCCGTCGAGTTGCGCTGTAACAATTGCTTCGGCCTGGCCAGAATCGCGCTCCGCCTCTGTTTCACCAACACACAGGATCACCTCCAGATTGGCTGCCAGCGCGGCCTCTGCCTTGGCGCGCACAACCTCATTGGTCTCTGCATGCTGCGCGCGCCTTTCGCTATGCCCAACAATCGTGAACGTAACGCCAGCATCTGCCAGCATCGCCGCCGATATTGCTCCAGTGAAAGCTCCGCTTGCGCTGGCATGGCAATTTTGCGCGCCAATCGCGGTTGCTTGCAATGCCTCAACCATATTCTGAATCAGTGTGTAGGGCGGAGCGATAGCGACGCGAACCGCTGGATAACGTGCCGCCCCGCGGTCAATCGCACGAGCCTCGGCGAGCATGGCGCGGGTGCCGTTCATCTTCCAGTTGCCAACGATATAGGGCCGAATTGTCATCTAAATCTCTCAAATTACAGCATTTTCCCGGCTGGGACGGTATTGCTCGTATACCGCAGCTAGGCTAGCTGACCCGTCTTTGTCAAAGTCCGCTCGGCAAAATGGACAGCCAGCGCGCTATAGCGCAAGCTCAAATCCATCTCAATTCGATGAAGTGCAGCCATTGCGGGATCGCGGTTTGATCCGTAAAGCCGCGCCCAACGCGCAGAATTAACCGCGCGGCAACTCTTTAGCGATGGGTCCATGCTCCAGTTTTTCCGCAATTTGACGAAAAGTAAGATTGGCATTGCCGTCACTATTGGCTTCCTTGCCTTGATAGCGCTGGCATTTGCCAGTGGCGATGTCGCGTCCAGCGGCGGATTCGGAGGTGTCTCGGGTGGAGATCAAGTTGCTTCTGTGGGCTCAAAGCGGATCAGCAGTTCGCAGTTAAGCCAGAGCGTTACCAGCGCGAACGAGAACCTGCGGCAGAGGGATCCCAAAGTTACCCTCAAAGGCTTCCTTGCCGAAGGCGGGCTGAGCCAGGTGCTTGAAGAAATGCTCGATCGCACTGCCATGGCGGTTTTTGGCGAAAAACACGGCGTGATCGCAGGCGATCGACTGATTGATAGTGAGATTACAAAAGTCGCCGCTTTCCGTGGCCCCGATGGCAATTTCAGCGATCTGCTGTATCGCCAAATGATCCAGCAACGCGGCCTCAGTGATGCTCAGGTGCGTGAAGATATTGCCCAGAGCCTGGTCGCTCGCCAACTGCTTTCGCCCGCGGACTATGGTTTCACAATTCCGCGCGAATCCATGGTGCGTTATGCTGGCGTCATTACCGAACGCCGGATCGGCGGGATCGCTCTGCTTCCTTCGGCGTCATTTGTCTCGGCCACACCACCAAGCGATCAGGAGCTGGCCAGCTATTATGCGGCGCACCGCAATGAGTTTATCCAGCCCGAACGCCGCACGATCCGCTATGCCAGCTTCACCGAAAGCGCATTGAAAAACCTTCCGGCGCCAACCGAGGCAGAGATTGCTGCGCGTTACAACGCCAATAAAGCCCAATATTCCGCCTCGGAAAGCCGGCGAATTACCCAGTTGATCCTGCCGACAGAAGCTGGAGCAAAGGCAGTTCTTTCCGAAATTTCCGCCGGCAAGCCGCTGGAAACAGCGGCGGCGGCCAAGGGGCTTAGCGCCGCTTCGATTGGCAGCGTTACGAAAGAAGTGCTATCTGGCCAGTCATCGCAGGCCGTTGCCGATGCCACCTTTGCCGGCGCAAGCGGCAAGATTGTCGGGCCAGTGCGCAGCGGACTTGGCTGGCACCTGATGCGGGTGGACGCGATCGAAGGCAAGCCTGGTCGCTCGCTGGATCAGGTCCGGGCCGAGTTGACCACCCAGCTTGCCGAACTGAAGCGCCGCGCTGCACTCAGCGACTTTTCGGCGAAAATCGAAGAAGAGTTCGATGGCGGTGCCAGCCTGACCGATGTTGCCAAGCAGCTTAGCCTGACGCTCAGCGAAACCAGGCCGTTGACGATTGATGGCCGGATCTTTGGCAGCGCCACCGAAACCGCCCCGCCGGTGCTAGCCAGAGTGCTGCAAACGGCTTTTTCGATGGAAGGCCAGAACGAGCCGCAGTTGGCCGAGATCGAAACCGGCAAGAACTTCCTGATCTTCGACGTGAACGAACTCACGCCTTCGGCCCCTGCTCCTTTGACTGAGGTAAAGCCCGAGGTGATTATCAATCTGCAGCTTTCAAAAGGCGTTGTCGCGGCCAAGGTTGCGGCGCAAAAGATTGAGGCTTTGGCTAAAAAGGGCACCGATCTGGGCGCGGCAATGGCTTCGCTGGGAATGGCTTTGCCGCCGGTTGACCGGGTCAACATGCCGCGCCAGCAAATCCTTGGCCAACAACAGGTTCCGCCGCCGCTGACCCTTTTGTTCGCAATGAGCAAGGGCAGCGTAAAACTGCTCCCTGCGGCCCGCAACCGCGGTTGGTATGTGGTTGTGCTGACGGACGTTGTGCCCGGCAAGGTTAATCCTGCCGATCCCCGCCTTGCCAGTCTTCAGACCGAACTTGACGGGGTGATGGGGCGTGAACTTGGCGAGCAGATGCGCTCAGCAATTCGTGCAGAAGTGGGTGTGACGCGCAACGAAGCTGCGATCAAGTCAGTCGGCACGTCGCTCGTCGGCGGCAACTAGGCAGCCCCTGAATGTCGGCGGCTCGATAATTATGGCCCGGCCAGAGAATTGGGATGCAGCGTTAGTTGCATTGTCATCAGGCCATCCGGCGCTGATCTGGCGGCGGATGATTGCCGATAGCGAGACCCCGGTGGGTGCCGCAGTCAAGCTGATCGAGCCGGGCCGGGGTGATTTCCTGCTTGAATCGGTTGAAGGGGGCGAAGTGCGCGGGCGTTACAGTCTGCTTGGGCTTGATCCAGATCTGGTGTTCCGGGCGACTGGCGCAGCTTGCGAGATCAACCGCGTTTGGCAGCATGATCGCGCGGGTTTTTCGGCGCAACCCGGCGATAGTCTGACCGAGCTGCGCGCGCTGGTCGAGGCTTGCAAGATTGATGTGCCGCCTGCCCTGCCCCGCGCCCTGGCCTGTCTGGTCGGCTACTTTGGTTATGAGACGATCGGCCTGGTCGAAAAGCTCCCCCGCGCGCCCCAATCCGCGCTCGAACTGCCCGATATGCTGTTCGTCCGCCCGACCCTGATCCTGATCTTCGACCGGCTTAGCGAAGCGCTGTTCTGCGTCGCCCCGGTGTGGGCTTCGGATAGCGCGCCGGACAAGTCGCTGACACAGGCACACGAGCGGATTGACGAGGCCTTGCGCCGCCTGACAATTGCCTCACCCGCTCCGGTCGGCAATGCCGCGCTATCCGAGCCCCGGCTTACTCCCACGATGACGCCTGCGGACTATGCCGCGATGGTTGGCCGCGCGCAGTCCTACATCGAGGCAGGCGACATCTTTCAGGTGGTGCTGGCGCAGCGCTTTACCTGCCCGTTCACCCTGCCCCCGCTGGCACTGTATCGCGCGCTGCGGCGGGTAAACCCTTCGCCGTTCCTCTATTTCCTCGATCTGCCCGGCTTTGCATTGATCGGCTCAAGCCCGGAAATCCTGGTCCGGGTCCGCGATGGCGAAGTGACCATCCGGCCAATCGCGGGAACCCGGCCTCGCGGACTCACTCCCGAAGAAGACCGCGCCAACGAAGCCAGCCTGCTCGCCGATCCCAAGGAGCGCGCCGAGCATCTGATGCTGCTCGATCTGGGCCGCAATGATGTGGGCCGCGTCGCGGCCACCGGAACGGTCAAGGTGACCGAAAGCTACACGGTTGAACGCTATAGCCATGTCATGCACATCGTCTCCAACGTGGTCGGTCAGCTCGACAGTGTAAAGCATGATGCAATCGACGCCATGTTCGCCGGTTTCCCTGCGGGCACCGTCAGCGGCGCGCCCAAGGTCCGCGCCTGCGAGATCATCGCCGAGCTGGAGCCCGAAACCCGCGGTGCCTATGCAGGCGGCGTCGGCTATTTCGCGCCTGACGGCAATCTTGACAGCTGCATCGTGCTGCGGACCGGGATCATCAAGGACGGCGTACTGCATGTTCAGGCGGGCGCGGGCATCGTCGCCGATAGCGTGCCCGAATATGAGCAGGCCGAATGCGAGGCCAAGGCGGGCGCCTTGATTGCAGCGGCGCGGGAAGCGGTAAGGGTGGCGGGTGAGACCACTTTCGGGCAATAGGCGGGCCATGATCCTAGTCATCGACAATTACGACAGCTTCACCTGGAACCTGGTCCATTATCTGATGGAACTGGGGGCTGAGGTTGAGGTGGTACGCAATGATGCCATTTCAGCCGGGCAGGCGCTATCCTCAGGCGCCAAGGGCTTTCTCATCTCGCCCGGCCCCTGCACCCCGAATGAAGCGGGGATCAGCCTCGATCTGGTCGGGGCCTGCGCCGATGCGGGGAAGCCGCTGCTGGGTGTGTGCCTGGGTCATCAGGCAATCGGGCAGTATTTCGGCGGCAAAGTGGTGCGCGGCGGGCTGATGCATGGCAAAGTCTCGCCGGTAACGCATGACGGATCGGGCCTGTTCAAGGGGCTGCCCTCGCCCTTCATCGCAACCCGCTATCACAGCCTGATTGTTGAGGATGTGCC
Organism: Novosphingobium sp.; assembly: GCA_031419035.1. Classification (GTDB taxonomy): domain Bacteria; phylum Pseudomonadota; class Alphaproteobacteria; order Sphingomonadales; family Sphingomonadaceae; genus Novosphingobium. The sequence continues at coordinate 6,880 of JANOKC010000045.1, forward strand.
TGCTGAACTGGTAATCAACGCGAATTCGGACGATGCGCATGTGATGGGCTTTCGTCATGCCGTCCATCCGATCCACGGGGTGCAGTTCCACCCCGAAAGCATCGCCACCGAGCATGGCCATGCGCTGCTGGCAAACTTCCTCGCAATTTGCGGAATTCCGGTCCGCGCACTGGCATGAGCTTTTCCCTGACCGAGGCAGAGGCGCTGTTTGGGCGGATGCTCGATGGTGAGATTGCGGATCCGGAAATCGCGGCGCTGCTGGTGACGCTGGCGGACCGGGGCGAAACCGCGAGCGAGGTTGCCGGAGCCGTCCTCGCCATGCGCGCCCGGATGAAGCGGATCACTGCGCCCAAAGGTTCAATCGACGTTTGCGGCACCGGGGGGGATGGCCAGCACAGCCTTAACATCTCAACCGCAGTGGCACTGGTCGTCGCGGCCTGCGGGGTGCCAGTGGCCAAGCACGGCAACCGCGCCGCATCCAGCATGGCGGGCGGCGCTGATACGCTGGAGGTGCTGGGCCTCAATCTTGCCCGGGCCAGCGAACTGGCCCAGCAAACGCTGCCCGATCTTGGGATTGCCTTCCTGTTTGCTCAGGCCCACCACCCCGCGCTTGCCCGCATCGCCCCAATCCGCAAGGCACTAGGGCGGCGAACGATCTTCAATCTGATCGGCCCGCTCGCCAATCCGGCCGGGGTAGCCCGCCAGTTGGTTGGCGTTCCCAGCCCCGCCCTGATCGCGCTTTACCGCGACGCCATGGTGCTGCTCGAAACCCAGGCCGCGATGATCGTTTCGGGCGCAGAAGGCCTCGACGAGCTGTCGATTGCCGGGACAAGTTATGTCGCGGCAATTGGCCTCGATGGAATTGCCACCGAAATCTCGCCCGACAGCATGGGGCTGATGCCGCACCCGCTCGAAGCAATCCGGGGCGGCGATGCAGCCTTTAACGCCGCTGCGCTGCGCCGCCTGCTGCTGGGCGAAGCGGGAGCCTACCGCGATGCCGTATTGCTCAATTCCGCCGCCGCGCTGATTGTGGCGGGCGAGGTGGATGACTGGTTCGCCGGGGTTGAGGAGGCAACCGAGGCAATCGACAAAGGGCTGGCAAATGCGCTGCTCGATTGCTGGATCGAGACTGTGAAATGACCGACAAGCTTGCTGAAATCTGTGCCACCAAGCGCGAGGAAGTGGCCGCGCGTAAACTGCTCGCCAGCCTCGCTGATCTCGATTCACGCGCCACCGCGCAATCCGCCCCGCGCGGCTTCCGTGCTGCGCTGGAGGCCAAGGCCGCCAATGGCTTTGCACTGATCGCCGAGATCAAGAAAGCCAGCCCCTCCAAAGGCTTGATCCGCGCCGACTTTAACCCCGCCGATCATGCCCGCGACTACCAAGAGGGCGGTGCCACCTGCCTTTCGGTGTTGACCGACGCGCCGTATTTTCAGGGCCATGAGAATTACCTCATCGCCGCCCGTGCAGCCTGTGCCCTGCCGGTGCTGCGCAAGGATTTTATGGTCGATCCCTGGCAAGTCGCCGAGGCCCGCAGCATCGGCGCCGATGCGATCCTGATCATCGTCGCCGCGCTGGACGACTCGCAGATGGCCGAGATCGAAGCCGCCGCGATCGAACGCGGGATGGATGTGCTGGTTGAGGTGCACAACGAGGCCGAGATGACCCGCGCAGCGACTCTCAATACCCGCCTGATAGGGGTCAACAACCGCGATCTCAAACGCTTCGTCACCGATCTAGCCACCACCGAGAGACTGATCGGCCTAGCCCCCGAAGGAACCCTGTTGGTCAGCGAAAGCGGAATCAGTTCGCATGCCGATCTGATAAGGCTGCACACAGCAGGGGTAAGCTGCTTTCTTGTAGGAGAAAGTCTGATGCGGCAGACAGATGTGGCCGCTGCCACGCAGGCGCTTTTGAAAGGATGCTAAATGGCGGATCTGGATGCCGATTATCTGATTGTCGGAAGCGGCGCAGTTGGCCTGGCCTTTGCCGATACACTGATTGAAGAATGCGACGCTGATGTTGTGATAGTTGATCGGCATGGCAAGCCCGGCGGACATTGGAACGATGCCTATTCATTTGTCGCCTTGCACCAGCCATCGGCATTTTACGGGGTCAATTCACTTCCGCTGGGCTCAAACCGCAAGGACAGCGTTGGGGTAAATGCCGGATTGTATGAACTCGCCTCTGGTCCGGAAGTATCCGGTTACTTCGATAATGTGATGCGCCAGAAATTGCTGCCCAGTGGCCGGGTGCGCTATTTTCCGATGTCGGATTACCAGGGCGAAGGCCGGTTCATCTCGCTGTTATCGGGGCAGGAAAGCCAGATCAATGTCCGCCGCAAAACGGTGGACGCCACTTTTTATGGCACCTCAGTTCCGTCAACCCACACCCCGCGTTACACAGTCGAAGCGGGCGTCCGGCTGGTCACACCCAACGCCCTGCCGCAGCTTTGGATGGATCAAACGAGCGACCGGGCGCAGGACCGGCCCAGCCGTTATGTGATCATCGGGGCCGGTAAAACCGCGATGGATGTGGGAGTGTGGCTGCTGGGATCGGGCGCTGATCCGTCATCGATCAGTTGGGTCATGCCGCGCGATTCATGGCTGCTCAACCGGTTGCGCACTCAGCCAGGGATCGAATTCTTCGACGAGACGATCGGCGGTCAGGCCGAATTGATGGAAGCTTTTGCCCAGGCGCCATCGCTGGACGAGCTGTTTGTTCGGCTTGAATCTGCCGATGTGATGCTACGGATTTATCCCGATCACACACCAACCATGTTCCACTATGCCACTATTTCCACGGGCGAGATTGCCGAGCTGCGCAAGATCACCGATGTGATCCGCAAGGGCCGGGTGCAATCAATTGATGGATCTGGACTAACCTTGGATGACGGTCATGCGCCCATTGCACCGGGCGCACTCTATATTGATTGCACTGCATCGGCAGTAGAACCGCGCGCGCCGATCCCGATTTTCGACGGAAATCTAATCACACCACAACTCGTAAGGGCTCCGCAACCCGCCTTTAGTGCGGCGTTGGTTGCCTTTGTTGAGGCCAACTACGAAGGTGATGAGATCAAGAACCAGCTTTGTAAATCAGTTCCGTTCCCCCATTCAATGGATCAATACCCAGCCTGCAACATGGCCAATATGATGAACCAGATGACCTGGATGCAGGACAAGAAATTGGCCAGCTGGATACAAAGCTGCCGCCTGGACGGGTTCGGCAAGGTCATTGCTCAAATCGACAAGTCCGATGATAAGAAAATGGCCGTGCTGATGAAATTCCGCAACAACGCCATGGCCGCGATGGCGAATTTGCAGCGACTTTCTGCTGGGTGAGCAGCGCTGCTATATATCTACTAGCAAGGAAATAGAACGGAATATGGCTGACCTCACCCACCTCGACGCCCACGGAAACGCCCGGATGGTCGATGTCGGCGGCAAGGTGGCAACGCAGCGCGTGGCCATCGCGTCAGGCCGGATCCGGATGTCACCACTTGCCCTTGCCGCGATCCGGACCGGCGATGTGCCTAAGGGCGATGTGCTGGCAGCGGCCCGGATTGCCGGGATCATGGCCGCGAAGAAGACTGCCGAGTTGATCCCGCTGTGTCATCCTCTGGCGCTCGATACAGTCGGGGTTGATTTCAGCTTTGAGGACGGCGCACTTCGCGCCACCGCGACCGCCGCACTCACTGGAAAGACCGGGGTTGAAATGGAAGCGCTGACAGCCGCTTCGGTAGCGCTGCTGACGATCTACGATATGGCCAAGGCGCTCGATAAGGGCATGGTGATCGATGATTTGCGCCTGATCGAAAAGCGCGGCGGTAAATCTGGTGATTGGAAAGCACCCACCTGATGGCAGATGCGCTGCTCCCCTTGGAAGATGCACAAGCGCGGCTGCTGGCGCTGGCGGCCCCGCTGGCGATCGAACAGGTGGATGCAGCCAGCGCCTTGGGCCGCTATCTGGCCGCGCCACTGTTTGCTGCGCGAACCCAGCCCCCGGCTGATCTTTCGGCAATGGATGGTTATGCGATGGTTTCGGGCGATCTTGCCGGGCCGTGGCAGGTGATCGGCGAAAGCGCGGCGGGACATCCATTTGGTGGACCAGTTATTCCAGCTCAGGCGGTGCGCATCTCAACCGGGGCTTTGCTTCCAGATGGCGCGGGCGCGGTGATCATGCAGGAGGATGTTGATCGCTCTGGTGACTGGCTTACCCTCACCGGCACGCCGCCTTCGCCCGAACACAAGCATATCCGCCGCAAGGGTATGGATTTTATCAACGGCGCAGCGCTGCTTGGCACTGGAACCCGGATTGGCCCTGCGCATGTCGCCTTGGCGTTGTCAGCGGGCCACCGCCAGCTGGCCGCGCGCCGAAAAGTGCGGGTGACAATCATAGACAGTGGCGATGAACTGGCGGCGGACCCCGAAAACTGCGCACCGCACCAGATCCCGGCCAGCAACGCCGCGATGCTGGCTGCTTTGGTCAGCAGCCTGCCTTGCGAAGTCACAAGGATCGGCCCGGTCAGTGATGATCTGGCCGCATTGGCAATTGCTTTTGAGCAAGCCGCCGATGCCGATGTGATTGTCACCAGCGGCGGTGCTTCGGTAGGCGATCATGATCTGATCCGCCCGGCGCTGGAGGCATGGGGCGCCAAGCTTGATTTCTGGAAGGTGGCAATCAAACCGGGCAAGCCGCTGCTGGTGGCCAGCAAGGGCGCGCAAATTATCATTGGCCTGCCGGGCAATCCGACCTCGGGCCACGTTACAGCTTACTTTTTCCTGCTGCCTTTGATCCGTACGCTGGCCGGTGCTGAGAACCCTTTGCCACGTACAGTGACGGCCCTCCTCCATGGGTCGCTAAACCCCGGCGGGGATCGCCGCGAGTTCCTGCGCGGGGTCTGGGATGGTGACACAGTGGTCCCCGAAACGATCCAGGACAGCGGCGCTTTGGCAGCGCTTGCCCGCAGCAATGCGTTGATTGAACGCTCCGCCGGTGCCCATGCCGCAGACGCTGGAAGCAGTGTTCGCATCTATCTGCTCGAAAATGGCGGGAATGCTTGACGCGAATCAAAAGGTTGCTTACTTGTTCCGCATTCGTTCACTGAACGGTGCAAGAACATGCGCCGCATAGTATGGAGTGACGCAGTAATGCTAACCCGCAAGCAGCACGAGCTGATCCGTTTCATCCAGACCCGCCTTGAAGAAAGTGGGGTCTCGCCCTCGTTTGAAGAGATGAAGGAGGCACTGGACCTCAAGTCGAAATCGGGGGTTCACCGCCTGATCTCGGCCCTGGAAGAACGCGGGTTTATTCGCCGTCTGCCCAACCGGGCGCGGGCGCTCGAAGTTTTGCGCCAGCCTGACGATGTTACCACAGCC
>JANOKC010000046.1:0-3072 GCA_031419035.1 Novosphingobium sp.
CCCAATTTCCCGCTGTTCCCGTCATTTTTAGGGCAACCCCACAACGCGATGCGCCAGCCGCCCGTTGCCCGGTGCCCGAAACTGACTGCCTGACTGCATCGCAATGCCGTGGGGAATTGCTCGCCTGGCTGCGATCAAGCCGCCCTCAACCGTCCCTAGTCAGCGCATTTGGGGGTATGATTGGGGGTATCTTGCAAAATGTGCGGTCTTGAAATGACGGAATAGCGTGGTTTTCCGACTATTTTGCGGTTCCCCTTACCGTCCACTTTCCTGTCATACCGCCATATTGTCGATCAGCCGGGTCTTGCCGATCCGCGCTGCGACGAACAGGCGCGGCGATCCTGCGTCTTTGCTGGCTAGCAAGGCCAGGGTATCTCCATCGCGGATTTCAGCATAATCAATCGAATTGAAGCCGCCGCCAAGCAACTGATTGCGCAGCTCGGCCAGCGCCAGATCGAAAGACTTGCCAGACTTGATGCTAGCAATTGCGCTGCGCATCGCGGCGGGCAACACCGCTGCCTGCGCCCGATGTTCGGGTGAGAGGTAGGTGTTGCGCGAACTCAGTGCCAGCCCATCCGCCTCGCGCACAGTTTGGACGCCGATAATCGCGCTGGCCGCCGGACAAGCAAGATCCAGATCGAGCGCCATCCGCCTGATCACGGCGAGCTGTTGCCAGTCCTTTTCACCAAACAGCGCGAAATCTGGCCGAACCTGATTGAACAGCTTGCATACCACCGTCGCAACGCCATCAAAATGGCCGGGACGGACGCTTCCGCACAGCCCGTCGCCGATCCCGCCGACGGAAACACTGGTGGCATAGGCTGCGGGATACATCTCCTCCAAGTCTGGCGCCCACAACAGCGCAACGCCTTCCTGTTCGAGCAGCTGTGTGTCGCGCTTCAGCGGGCGGGGATAGGTGGACAGATCCTCGCCCGCAGCGAACTGGCGCGGGTTGACGAAGATCGACACAATGACATGCGGCGCGCGGGACCGGGCCTCGCGGATCAGCGCCAGATGGCCTTGATGCAGCGCGCCCATTGTCGGGACAAGCGCCACAGGACCATCGCGGCGCAATGCAGAAATCGCATTGCGCAGTGGATCAAGCCGATTGACGGTTTGCACGCCGCTAACCCCTCCGATAGAACCATCGCCATGGCAGCCACGTCGCCGCCTCAGTACATCGTTGTGCAGTGCAGCAACGCAGGAAAGAGTTCAACCCCAACCGTGTCCCCAACCAATGCCCCGCACCGTATAGTCTTCGCCAATGAAAAGGGCGGAACCGGAAAATCGACTACAGCGGTGCATATCGCCATCGCGTTGGCGTTTCAGGGTGCGCGGGTGGCCGCAATTGATCTCGACCCGCGCCAGCGTACCCTGCACCGCTATTTTGAGAACCGCGCCGAGACTGCCAAGCGGCGGGGCATATCGCTCACCGGCGGCAGTTTCGATGTATTCAATGGCAGCACCGTGGCCGAGCTTGAAACGCTGATCGCAGAGGTTTCGGCTGGCATGGACTTTGTGATTTTTGACACACCGGGCCGCGACGATGAATTTGCGCGCCATGTCGCGACCAGCGCCGATACGCTGGTGACCCCGCTGAATGACAGTTTTGTCGATTTTGACCTGATCGGTCAGGTTGATGCCGAAACATTCAAGGTTCGGAAACTGTCGTTCTATGCCGAGCTGATCTGGGAAGCGCGCAAAAAGCGGGCCATGGCGACGATTACCGAAAAGCGGCGCGAGATGGACTGGGTGGTGGTTCGTAATCGCACCCAGCACGCCGAGGCGCGCAATATGCGCCGCCTGGATGGGGCGCTGACCGAACTGTCCAAGCGGGTCGGTTTCCGGATCGCCAATGGCCTGTCCGAGCGGGTGATCTACCGCGAGCTGTTTCCCTCGGGGCTGACGCTGCTCGACAAGGGTTATCTCGGTGAGCTTGGGACCAGCCATCTGGTAGCCCGGCAGGAGCTGCGCTCGCTGCTGGCCGGCTTAAACTTGCCGATCCCGGCCCCGCGGGAACCGGCGCTGGCACTTACCCAGTAAGGAATTCACTATGGTGAAACTGCTGTTCTACGCTGCGGTATTGGTGATTGGCTGCAAGCTGGTGTTTGGGCGCTGGCCGTGGGAATATCTTCGCGCCCCTTCAACCCGCCAGCAGGCTGTATTTCGCGCCCGCCAATTGCTGGGCGTGAGCGCAGAGGCATCCCACGCCGAGATTGTCGACGCCCATCGCCGCATGATTGCAATGGTTCACCCCGATAGGGGCGGCACCAGCAGCCAGGTCCACGAGGCCAATGCCGCGCGCGACATGCTGTTTGATGAACTCCCCAACAAAGGCTGACCAGAACCCATGTCTCACCAGTTTCACTCTACAGTCCTGCGGGAATATGACATCCGCGGCATCATCGGCGAAACGCTGGGGGCCGATGATGCCCGCGCGATCGGTCGCGGTTTTGCAACGCTGCTGCGCGCGGCAGGCGGCAGCAAGGTCGCGGTTGGTTATGATGGGCGGCTTAGCTCGCCGATGCTGGAAGCGGCGCTGATTGAAGGGCTCCACGCCAGCGGGTGCGATGCGGTGCGGGTCGGGATGGGGCCAACCCCGATGCTCTATTACGCCGAAGCCTCAATGGAAGATGTGGATGGCGGCATTCAGATAACTGGCAGCCACAATCCCGCCAATTATAATGGCTTCAAGATGGTATTTAGGGGCCGGCCGTTCTTCGGCGCGGATATAGTGGAGCTGGGCCGGCTCGCCAGTATCGGAGCCTGGGCGACCCGCGACGGGCTCGTCGGCGATGGCCGCGAGGAGAGCCGCGAGATCCTCGCCGCTTACATCGACCGGATGCTCGAAGGGCTGGGCGGGATCAGCCACGATTGGCTGTCCACTCTTCGGATCGGTTGGGATTCGGGCAATGGCGCGGCTGGCCCCGCGCTCGAGGCTCTGACCGCGAAAATGCCGGGGGAGCACCATCTTCTGTTCACCGAAGTTGACGGGAATTTTCCGAACCATCACCCTGATCCAACCGAGGAAAAGAATCTTGCCGATCTGAAGGCGCTCGTCGCGGCCAAGAA
>JANOKC010000047.1:0-2781 GCA_031419035.1 Novosphingobium sp.
CGAGGTCTTGGGTGCTTAGGGTGAAACCCCTTGATGCTCTCGCCACACCGCGCCAACATAGTGTTTCTCTGTAGCGACAGTCAGGAAGCAGGCCCCTTCTTTCGAATTATTTCGATGAGGAAGACCAATGACAAAGAGCAGCGCCGCTACAAAGCCCGAATGGGTTGACCCCGACGACGCGCCGGAATGGACCGACGAAATGTTCGACATCGCGCAGTTCAGTATCGGCGGCAAAGTCATCCGCCCCGCCACCGGCTATCTCGACCCGAACGGCGTCGTGCGCGGGCGGCCGCCCCAACGCGGTGTTGCGGAAGGCTGTGGGGTTGGAGTGAGTTTTTGTGGGTTAAGTAGGCTGTCGCCGTCACCACGACAAAGCGAAGATTATATTCCGTCGACAGTCAGTCACCTACAACGCACGACAGGCTGTGCCAGATGTAATCGATAACGACCTCAACCAAGCCGCCTCGCGGTTGATAAGGCGGCAGCGGCAAGTGCTTGGCTGGGCACAGGACCGACTGGCCGACGAGTGCGGATTGGACCGGACTTACATTTCTGCAATCGAGCGCCATCGCAGCAACCTTTCGCTGACCGCAGTGAGCAAATTGCTTGCCGCATTGGGTCTCACGATAGACGATCTCGCTGACGAAGTCCGACGGGGCGTGTCGGATGTCTGAATTGTTCCCGCGTACACAATATTTGGAAAACCCGCAGGCAGCAGCGCTTGCAGCGGCGCGCGAGGCGACATTTTCGTCAACACTGGTGCTCGATGCCATCGATGATGCACATGCCATTCTCGACCAGTTCGTAAAGTTCGAGGTCGATGTCTTCGCGATTTTAGGGATGAGAAATCTCAGCGCCTTCATTGGCGAACTATTTGCAGCCGCCATGATTAACGTCGGGGCTGGTTTGTTTCGCAAAAACCCGCATCAGGACGGCTATCCGGATCTGCTCGTCATGGATGAGCACGGTCACGGACTCTGGACTGCTCTTGAAGGGCGCTTGCGTGAAAAAGGGCCGTTCAGCCCTTTTTCGGGTGGTGGCTTGGAGGTGAAGGCGACCTGTGGCTCGGTTCCCACGCCCGCAGTTTTTTCCAGAAAAGGTTTGGAAAAACCGGGTATCGGCGACCAGCGTGTGGCATTCCTAACGGGCTACGACTGGAAGGCCCATCATCAGGATACCAATAACCTGCTGGGCATTTTCTGGGATTTCATTGACGGCGTCCCCAGAATCGTCGCCGTATTCTTCTGCAACACTCTGAGCCGCAATGATTGGGGCGGCATTATCCAGCCCCGCGAGGGCGGCGGCAGGACAACATCGGTATCGATTATGACACGCGGTGGCGTGCACAAAATGTTCGATAGCTGGGTCATTATGCTCGATGACCCACGTTACATCGCGTTTTTCGAGCGGCGCAACAAGGCTACGCTGCCGCGCTGAATACCTCTGCGCGCATCAGCGCAACAATACGCCGCATGATAATTTCCAGTCCTGCGGGAGGAACACTTTCGCCAATGACATCCCTGATCGTTTTGTCTGAAACTGTCCGTCCTGACGGCGTGTTCCAGACATAATCGTACCGATCGATGGTGTGGATGATCGTGGCTTCCAGCAACGAGAGCACCCGGTTTTGCCGAGGGTGCACTTTCTGGTCGCTGCAGGCGTAGGAAAGATTCCGCGTCAGCGCACTGGCAGGCATATCGCCGCGCATGCGTTTGTACGCCGAAGTGAACCCCGACATAATCTGATACTCGTCGCCCCGCTTAACCCAAGGGCGGGGCAGCAATTCTCCGCATTTCTCGCACCGGACCGGCGTACACTTCTTCGACTGATTGATCCCGTCGGCGTTTCGTGCCGTCCCGTGGGTGGGATTGCCCTGAAAGCCACAGGTTGGCGAAACGCATTGATTGTCGAATGCCCCGGCACCCAGCGGGGTATTGCTGACCCAAAAATATTTTGCCGTATCGAGCAGCGGGACGCGATGCAGTGGCAACTGCCCGGTGGCAGCGCAGCGGTCGGCAGCGTCGAGCGGAGGGAGGTGCCCGATGGCACTATCGACCGACACCCAAGGCTTTACGAACATTGTCGCAGCCTTGCCGTGCGTTGGAGAAGGCAACCAGTCATCGATCCGGAGATTCTGTGACAGAGACGGATTCCGTGAAAACACAGTGATAAGGCGCTGCCGTCTTTGCGGCACCCCGTAATCGGCAAACTCCACAACCCGGTGAGCGGCGGCATAGCCAAGCTTACCAAGTTCCGATTTTGTGTGGTCGAGGAGTCCCGCGACGCCGCGTCCCGTTTCAATCACGGTGTTCGCCATCTCGGGGACATTTTCCATGACGACTGTATCAGGAAGCAGTGCTTTTGCGATGTCGATGACCGGCAAAATCAGCTGGTTTCGGGCATCTCGCAGCGGTTTTTCGCCATTGCGAATTCCTTGAAGCAACTTGCCTTGGCCGTTCTTCGACATGCCCTGACACGGCGGCGTTGCCAGAAGCAAGTCGAGCGGACGGCCGCCCAGCCGCCGCCGGGTCGCGGCCAGAATGGCCGTCTTACGGTCCCAGATATCGCCGACAATCATTTCCACATCGGGAAAATTCGTAGAAAACAGCGCGGCACGGTCAGGCAAAAGCTCATTCGCGACGAGAACCTCGGCTCCCGCCGCACTAAGCGCGAGGTCACCGACGCCTCCTGAAGAAAACAAGCTGATAGCTGTAATCATCTGTTGATTATATTCTTCATACGAGGACCGTCAATTCGTTTCTGGAAAGTCCCAACAACGGC
>JANOKC010000048.1:0-6034 GCA_031419035.1 Novosphingobium sp.
TCCGCTGCAGGCGCTGGTGTCCGAACCGATCAAGCCGGTGTTCCCTTGCGTGGTCATGTCCAACACGGTCCACGCCTATATGAGCCAGTCGGACAAGGGCGAGCTGGTGATCGGCGCGGGGACCGATCAATACGTCAGCTACTCGCAGCGCGGCGCGCTTCATATTGTCGAGCATACGCTGGCCGCGATCTGCGAGATTTTTCCGATCTTCCGGCGGATGCGGATGCTGCGCAGCTGGGGCGGGATTGTTGATGTGACGCCTGATCGCTCGCCAATTCTGGGAAAGACCCCGGTCAAGGGACTCTACGTCAATTGCGGCTGGGGCACCGGCGGGTTCAAGGCGACCCCGGGCGCAGGCGATCTGCTGGCCTATACGATGGCCAAGGATGAACCCCACCCGATCAACGCGCCCTACAACCTTGACCGGTTCCGCACCGGACGCTTGATTGATGAGGCCGCCGCCGCTGCGGTGGCGCATTGAGATGCTGCTGATCCACTGCCCCTATTGCGACGAAGCCCGCGCCGAGCTTGAATTTGCCTATGCTGGCGAAGCGCATATTGCGCGGCCCGAAGATCCATCGGCGATGAGCGACGAGGACTGGCAATATTATCTGTTCATCCGGGCCAATCAGCGCGGGCGGCACCATGAACGCTGGCGGCATATCCACGGTTGCGGGCGCTTTTTCAACGCGGTGCGTGATACGGTGAGCGACAAGTTTGAAGCGACCTACAAGGCCGGGGAGCCGCGCAGATGAGCGGATTTCGGTTGCCACAAGGCGGGCGGGTTGATCGCAGCCACGCTGTCAATTTCAGCTTCGATGGCATGATCTATCAGGGCTATGCCGGGGATACGCTGGCATCGGCATTGCTCGCAAATGGTGTGATGCTGCTGGGCCGCTCGTTCAAATACCACCGCCCGCGCGGGGTGCTGGGGGCGGGGAGTGAGGAGCCCAATGCGCTTGTATCCGTCACCCGCGGGCCGGGGCGGTTCACGCCCAATCTGCGCGCGACCGGGGTCGAGATCCATGACGGGCTCACCGCCGTCAGCCAGAACCGCTGGCCTTCGCTCAAAACCGATCTGGGCGCGGTCAATGACCGGCTGGGGATGTTTCTGCCCGCCGGGTTCTACAACAAGACCTTCATGTGGCCGCGCTCGTTCTGGGACCGGCTCTATGAACCGGCGATCCGGCGGATGGCTGGCCTTGGCGAAGCGCCGACCGAGATCGATCCCGATCATTACGGCGCCACCTATGCCCACTGCGATCTGCTGATCGTGGGCGCTGGTCCGGCTGGGATCGATGCCGCGCTGGAGGCCAGTGGCACTTCGAAGCGCGTGATCCTGATCGACGAGCAGGATGAGGCTGGCGGCGGCGCGCTGTCCGATCCGGCGCTGTGGCCCTGGCTGGAAGAAAGCCTCAAGGATCTGGCCGTCGCGCCCAATATCACCGTGCTCAGCAGGACGACGGCGTTTGGCTATTACCACGATAATTTCATCGGCGCGGTCCAGCGCCTGACGGATCATCTACCCCATCCCGCCACTGGTGCGCGCGAAAGACTGTGGCGGATTCGCGCGGGCGAGGTGATTCTGGCGCAGGGAGCGATCGAACGGCCGCTGGTGTTTGCCGGCAATGATGTGCCCGGCGTGATGCTGGCCTCTGCCGCGCGGATTTTCCTCCAGCGCTATGGCGTGGCAGTGGGCAAGCAGGTCGCACTGATGGCGGCGCATGACAGCGGCTGGCACGATGTGTTCGCGCTGGCCCGCGCCGGGGTGGGCGTGGCTGCGATTATAGATGTGCGCGATAGCGTGGATGCGGCGTTGCTGGTTGAGGCGGAAGCGCTGGGGCTGGCGGTAAAGCTGGGCCACAGCGTGATCGACGTTCACGGGCGGCTGGCGGTGGGGGGCATCAGCATCGCCCGCAACGATGGAACCGCTGTCGTGCGGCTCGCCTGCGATGCGCTGCTGATGGCGGGCGGCTGGACGCCTTCGGTCCATCTATGGTCGCACAGCAAGGGCAGCCTCGCTTGGCGTGATGATCTGGGGGCCTATGTGCCGGGCGAGCCGAATGAGAAAGTCCGCTGCGTCGGGGCCTGTTCGGGCAAATGGAACTTCGGCAGCGGGCTGGTGACAGATAGCCTGCCGACCCCGCGCGATTCTGCCCGGATCAAGGCTTTCGTCGATTTTCAGAACGATGTGACCGCCAAGGATATCCGCCTTGCGGTGCGCGAGGGCTTCAAGTCGATCGAGCATATCAAGCGTTACACCACCACCGGCATGGCGACCGATCAGGGCAAGACTTCCAACCTCAACGGCTTGCAGATTGCATCGGCCGCGCTGGGGCGTCCAGTGGTTGATATTGGCCTCACCAGCTTTCGCCCGCCCTATACCCCGCAGACCTTCGGGGCGCTGGCGGGCCATGCCAAGGATGCGCTGTTCCAGCCCACCCGCCAGACCAACATCGATGGCTGGGCGCAGGAAAATGGCGCAGTGTTCGAACTGGTCGCACAATGGCGGCGGGCGCGGTATTTTCCGAAAAGCGGCGAGGATATGTACGCGGCAGTTAATCGTGAATGCCGCGCGATCCGCTCGTCGCTGGGCATTTTCGATGCTTCGACCTTGGGCAAGATCGAAGTGGTCGGCCCGGATGCGGCGGAATTTCTCAACCGCATGTACACCAACCCGTGGAAGGCGCTGGAGCCGGGGCGGTGCCGCTATGGCTTGCTGCTGAAGGAAGACGGCTTCATCACCGATGATGGCGTTTCGGCGCGGCTCGCGCCAGACCGGTTCCACCTGACCACCACCACCGGCGGCGCGGCGCGGGTTCTGAACATGATGGAGGATTACCTCCAGACCGAATGGCCCGACCTCAACGTCTGGCTGACCAGCACCACCGAGCAATATGCGGTGATCGCGCTGCAAGGACCGAATGCGAGAAAGCTGCTTGAGCCGTTGGTCGAAGGGATCGACCTCTCCGCCGAGGCCTTCCCGCATATGGCAATCCGCGAGGGGCGTATATGTGGCGTCCCCACCCGGCTGTTCCGGGTCAGTTTCACCGGTGAGCTGGGGTTCGAGATCAATGTCCCCACCGCCTATGGCCGCGCGCTGTGGGAACGGCTGATGGCGGACGGCGCGGCTTATGGGATCACGCCTTATGGGACCGAGGCGATGCATGTGCTGCGCGCCGAAAAGGGCTTCATCATCGTCGGCCAGGATACCGATGGCACAGTGACGCCCTATGACGCCGGGCTTGATTGGGCGGTGGGCAAGAAGAAGCCCGATTTCGTCGGGCGGCGCTCGCTTGCCCGGCCCGATATTGTGGCACCGGGGCGCAAGCAGCTGGTCGGGTTGCTGACCGATGATCCCACAGAAGTGCTGGAGGAAGGGGCGCAGATTGTCGCTGATCCCGGTCAGTCGATTCCGATGAAAATGATCGGCCACGTCACCTCGTCCTATTGGAGCGAGACACTGGGGCGCTCGGTGGCGCTGGCGCTGGTTGCGGGCGGGCAGGAGCGGATGGGCGAGACGCTGCATATCCCGATGCCGGGCAAGATGTTGACCGCGAAAGTCAGCACGATGGTGTTCTACGATCCCGAAGGAGCGCGGCTCAATGTCTGAGGCCCTGACCCGCGCCGAGCCGGTTACGCTGGAGGCCATTGTGCGTGAAGGCGTGACCATCAGCCTGGCCCCGCCGATGGCGCGTTATTCGCTGCGAGCTCGCGATCCGGGGGCGCTTGAAGTTTTGCTGGGACTGAAACTGCCCAAAAAGATCGGCACAACCGAAGGCGCTGCTGCCTGTCTTGGTCCGGATGAATGGCTGCTCCGTCTGCCACTCGGCGCGAGTATCGCGATGGGTGAGGGCCTGCCGCTGGCGATCACTGAGGTCAGCGAACGCGCCGTCTGCCTGATCGCAGAAGGCCCGCGCGCCGCTGAGGTCCTGATGGCGGGCTGCCCGCTTGATCTCGACCGGTTTGCGGTTGGCCGCGCGACGCGGACTATCTTTGAAACTGTCGAAATCATCCTTATCCGCAGCGGCGAACATCGCTTTGAGTTTGAGGTATGGCGCAGCTTCGCGCCTTGGTTACAGCTGGCGCTGACAACAGCCGCTGGGCAATTGCGATAGGGGAAGATAATGGCGGATTGGACGAAGGACATCGGGTCCGGCGATTACGGCAAGTCCAACCGCAGCTGGGGCGGGATGATCGTTAACCCGGCGGTGTTCTTTCCCACTGCGCTGATCGCGCTTGGCGTGATCCTGTTCAGCCTGATCTGGCCCTGCGCGTCCGCCGATTTTTTCGCCAATCTGCGCGCCGGGGCGGTGTCAAAGTTTGATTGGTTCTTCATGTCAGTTGGCAATCTGCTGCTGCTGTTCTGCGTGGTTGTCGCGCTCTCCCCGCTCGGCAAGATCCGGCTGGGCGGCAAGGGTGCGTCTCCCGATTATTCGCGAGCCTCGTGGTTCGCGATGCTGTTCGGCGCGGGCATGGGCATCGGGCTGGTGTTCTACGGCGTGGGCGAGCCGGTTGCCCATTTTACCACGTCACTGGCGGGCGGCGCAGGCGCGCCGCTGGGCGGGGCTGCGGGCGATCCCGCTGCTGCCCGCAGCCTGGCGATGGCGGCAACGATCTTTGACTGGTCGCTCCATCCCTGGGCGATTTTCGCGGTGACGGGCCTCGCATTCGCTGTGTTCACCTATGATTTCGGGCTGCCGCTGTCGATGCGCTCGGCGTTCTATCCGCTGCTCGGCAAAGCGGTGTGGGGCCGCACCGGGGATGTGATCGAGGTGCTGGCAGTGCTGGCGACGATCTTCGGGCTCGCCACTTCGCTGGGGTTAGGCGCGCAGCAGGCGATGGCCGGGATCACCTTTCTCTATGGCGTTACCAGTACCCCGCTGACGATCCTGGGGCTGATAATGGTCATGGCGGCGATCACCTTCCTGTCGGTGCGCGGCGGAATTGACCGGGGGATACGGATCCTTAGCGAGGTCAATCTGTGGATCGCTTTCGCCTTGCTGGTGTTCGTGCTGACCACGGGTTCGACCCTGGCATTGCTGGGTGATATCACGAGCAACATTCTGAACTACCTCAAGCTGCTGCCCGCTCTGTCAAACCCGGTCGGCCGCACAGACACCGGCTTCTACAACGACTGGTCGGTCTATTACTGGGCGTGGTGGATCAGCTGGGCGCCGTTTGTCGGCATGTTCATGGCCCGAATTTCGCTGGGCCGGACGGTGCGCGAATTCATTGCCGGGGCGATGCTCGCGCCTAGTCTGCTCGGGATCATCTGGTTGACGATCTTCGGTGATGCCAGCATAGCGCAGATCGTGGCGGGCAAAGCCCCGGGGCTGGCCGCAGCCTCGCTCGATACCCAGCTGTTCGTGCTGCTGGGCACGCTGCCGCTGGCGCAGATCACCTCATTCGTGGCGATTGGCCTGATCCTGATCTTCTTCGTGACCGGATGGGACTCCGGGACACTGGTGATCGACACCATGACCGCCGGTGGCCGCACCGATACACCGCTGCGGCAAAAAACCATCTGGCTGCTGGCGGTGGGCGGTATCGGCGTGGTGCTGCTGCTCAGCGGCGGGCTGACATCGCTTCAGGCGGGCGCGATAGCCACGGGCCTGCCGCTGGCGCTGGTGCTGCTGGTAATGTGCTGGGGGACGCTGAGGGGCCTTATGGCGCTCCACCGGGCAATACCGCCAGGTGATGCGTAATCCACACGACGCCCGCGCCAACGGCCAGCGCCAGCCAGGGTAGCATTCCGGCGCGGCGTTCTACCGGGGCTTCCTTGGCCTCATAGGCCGCCTCGACCACCGCAGCGGGAAACACGCCCTTGTCCTGCACATAATGGCGGAACAGGAACACCGGCACGATCAGCGCCGCCGCGATCAGCCCGTTGCGCAGCGTTCCGGCGCCCCAGACATCGGCGCCCGCGCCCATGAACACCATGTTGAGGAAGCCGAACCCGGCAGCAACGGCCAGTAGCCAGGTCGGGCATCGGAACGGGCGTTCCCAGCTGCCCCGGTCGATCCGGTGGATC
>JANOKC010000049.1:0-14699 GCA_031419035.1 Novosphingobium sp.
AAGTTTCCGAGCAGGGAGATTCCCAGCGGCCAACCAGCCTGCCAGCACTATGCAAACTCCGCCGAATGCTCCGCCGATGCCGGCTGAGATGGGCGCACGGGTGGCAACCGCGATGGCAAAGATCAGAAAGCGCGCCGCATCAGTAAGCTGATGAGCAGACAGCACGATAGCAGTGGCGCCCAGCGACTGGGTCGGCTCATCGGGCATTTTCCGGGCTGCGAGGATCAGCATTTCGACCCCTGCAAACGCCAGCGCCAGCGCAGCGAACATCAGCCGAGCGTTGCCGCCCATCATCGGCGCAAGCAGCGCGCCGCCATAGGCAGCGGCACCTGCGGTCGCGATGCTGGTCGCCAAAGCCACCACCAGCAAATCCGGCCGCTGCCCCTGCCGGGCGGCAATTCCAGCCACGGTCAATTGGTCCCGCGCGCCGATCCCGGCAAGCAAAGTGGCCAGTAGCGCGAAAATCAGGCCGCTCATCGACTATAATCCGCAGCACTGCCGAAAAACTGGAGCGGGCGAAGGGATTCGAACCCTCGACCCCAACCTTGGCAAGGTTGTGCTCTACCCCTGAGCTACGCCCGCTCGAACGTTTCGGGTCCACGGCTTGAGTGCCAGCGGACTGGGGAGAGGCGGGCGGTTAGCATTGGCTCCCCCTACCCGCAAGGGGAAAATGCCGGGTCCGCTAGGGGAAAATCGCAAACTGCTCATGCCTGCGCTTTCACCCTTCACAAATGGGTGCAAAAGCCCACATTGGGCGGGACGCACCCAATTTCACGGAGTTTCACTTGGCAAGCCTTGGCCTCAACCTGGATGAACAAAAAGCGGTAGACCGGTTCCGCACCACTGTCGTCGAACCTTCGATGACGCAGCTCGTCATCCTGGATTTCTGGGCCGAATGGTGCGGGCCGTGCAAGGCACTTACTCCGCTGCTGGAAAAGGTCGCCGCCGAGTATGCCGATAAGGGCGTGATCCTCGCAAAGCTTAACGTCGATGAAGAACAGTTCATTGCCGCGCAGTTTCAGGTAAAGTCGATCCCGACCGTTTACGCGATGTTTCAGGGCCAACCGGTGGCAGACCTGACCTCTGCCCGCAGCGAATCGCAGTTGAAAGCGGCGCTGGATCAGCTGCTGGCCAAGCTGCCGGTGCAGCCGGGCGGGGTGGAGGCTGCGCAAGATATTGTACCGCTGATCGCGATGGGCGAGGACGTGCTGGTTGAGGGCGATGCAGAGCGCGCGGCCGGAATTTTCGCCCAGATCGTTGATATAGCTCCCGATAACCCGGCGGCGCTTAGCGGACTGGTCCGCGCGCTGATTGTGGCCGGGCGGGTTGATGAGGCAGAGGCGGTACTTGCCAATTTGCCAGACGAACTGGCAAAAGATGCAGAACTTACCCGGGCGAAAGCGGCGCTGGAACTGGCGCGCAACAAGCCGGATGATGGCGAGCTTGCGGCGCTGCGGGCGGCGGCGGCTGAGCGGCCCGCGGATATGGAAGCGCAGCTGGCCTTTGCCAGCGCTGCTATTGCTGCGGGTGAGCGCGAGAATGCCGCCGAGACTCTGCTTGCCATGATCGCGGCCGATCGCGATTGGCAGGATGGCGCAGCCCGGGCCAAGCTGCTCCAGCTGTTCGAGGCGATCGGACTGGGAGACCCCTGGGTTTCCGCCACCCGCCGCCGCCTTTCGACCATCCTGTTCGGCTGAGCGGGAACCATGCGGATTTCGATTTTCCCCCTGACCGGTGTGATCCTGTTTCCCGGCATGCAATTGCCGCTGCATATCTTTGAGCCGCGCTATCGCTCGCTGGTCAAGGACGCACTGGCGCGGGACCGGCGGATCGGGATGATTCAGCCCCGAATTACCCAGCAAAAAGAGCGCACTGAGGAAGGCGCGCCGCTGTATGCGGTCGGCTGCCTTGGCCGGATTGGCGAGGTCGAGGCGCTGGACGATGGCCACTTCAATCTGGTGCTGGAGGGCGAGGCGCGGTTCCGCCTGCTGCGCGAGCTGGATGTGGTAACCCCGTTCCGCCAGATCGAGGCCGAGTTGCTGGCGGAGAATGCCGATGCCGCGCTGGCGCCGATCGAACGGGCCAGCTTTGAACGCGAGGCCCGGCGGTTTGCCGAAAGCCAGGGCTATATGGTCGATTGGGAATCGGTCGCGCGGCTGGATGATAGCGCGCTGATCGATGGCGTATCCCAGATCGCGCCGTTCGATGCGGCGGCCAAGCAGGCCTTGCTGGAAGCGGATGACCTACCCGCGCGATGCGAGCTATTGGTCCAGCTGATGCAGTTCTTCGGGCGGCGTGATGCCGATGATAGCCGGGTTACGTTGCAGTAAGCACTGCCTTCAGCCCGTCGATCACATATTGCGCCGCCAGGGCCGCCAGCAGCACGCCGAGCAGCCGGGTAATCACCGCCTCAACCCGATTGCCGAGCAGCTTCATCAGCGGCACAGCAGCGATCAGCGCGATCAGCGTCAGCGCCATGACAGCCGCCAATGCGCCCATGATCACGAAGGTTTGTTCGGTTCCTTCTGCGCGGGCCATCAGCAGCATGACCGTAGCGATCGAGCCGGGGCCAGCGATCATCGGCATGGCCATCGGGAAAACCGAGACGTCTTCTACTTCGGGGGTTTGCGCATTCTGGGCCATGATCTTTTCAGCCCGCTCCTCGCGGCGCTGGGTGCGCTTTTCGAACACCATATCCATCGCGATGACGAACAGCATGATCCCGCCCGCGATCCGGAAACTGTTGAGCTCAATATGCAGCGCGCCCAGCAGTTGTTCGCCGAACAAGGCAAAGACGATCAGGATCAGCGCGGCGATGAAACAGGCTCGCAGCGCCATGATCGTCGCCTGACGCTGCGAGGCGCCGTTGACCAGCCCGGCATAGATCGGCGCGCAGCCCGGCGGGTCGATGACCACGAACAGGGTGGCAAAAGCAGAGAGAAACAGGTCGAGCATCAGTTCGCTTGCGGAGCGACGCTAGAGTCAAGAACGGCATCGAACGCTTTGCCGTTCCACAGCTTGACGACAAATTGCCGCGAGCCATCGGAAAAAACCTCGGTGGAATATGTCAGCGTTCCATCCGTTGAAAAGCGTTCCTTGCGGTCAGGAGCCGGGCTTGCCGCCGGTTCTGGCGAGAGTGGTATTGCCAGCTTGGGCGGTGAACAATCAGCAACCTTGGCTGCGATCATCTCGGGCGCGACAAGCGCGGTTGCAAGGGGATCACCCTGATCGAGAACCCACTTCAAGCCGCCGTCCTTCTGGCGCTGCCAGATGGTGGTGAAAAAGCCTGTGGCCTTGGCGGACTGCCAGGCACCCCGGGTGACACTCAAACTGCCATCGCAGCTCGACCACACCTGATGCGGCTGCCATTTGACCGCGGTGGCCGGATCAGCCTTGCCCCTGAGCCAGCTTTGCGCATTGACCCGCTGCGGCACGAACATTTCAGCATCCTGTGTGGCTGTTTCGCGGAACGCGGTCCATTGCCCCTTGGTCTGTGCCAGTTGGGCAAAGGCCAGCTCTGCGGCGATCACCTCGCTGGGATTGGCTGCGGGTTTGAGCCGAACGCCCGGATATTCGCGCGGGCCGCCTCCCCCTGAACAGGCAGAGAGGGCAAGGGCGAGGAGTGCGACGCGGCGTTTCATGGGTGCAAGCTTAGAGCGCTCCCTCAGCCAGCGCCACCCCTGCATTGCGGTGCGCTGCCACCACCGTATTGCGCAGAAGCACAGCGATGGTCATCGGCCCAACGCCGCCGGGAACCGGGGTGATTGCGGCGGCGACTGCGCTGGCGCTGGCAAAATCGACATCGCCGACCAGCCGCGTCTTGCCTTCTTCTGCCGCCGCGACGCGGTTGATCCCGACGTCAATCACAACCGCGCCGGGTTTGAGCCAATCACCCTTGACCATTTCAGGACGACCGACGGCGGCGACCACAATATCGGCGCGGCGGACCACGGCGGGCAGGTCTTTGGTGCGGCTATGGGCGATGGTCACAGTGCAGCTTTCACCCAGCAGCAACTGGGCCATCGGCTTACCCACCAGGATCGAGCGCCCGATCACCACGGCATCAAGGCCCGAGAGGCTGCCGAGCCGGTCCTTGAGCAACATCAGCGAACCCAGCGGCGTGCAGGGAACCAGCCCCGGTAGTCCCAGCGCAAGGCGTCCGCTGCTGATCGGGGTCAGCCCGTCAACATCCTTGGCCGGATCGATCGCTGCGACCACCGCCTGCTCATCGAGGTGCTTTGGCAATGGCAGTTGGACCAGAATACCGTCCACCGCAGGATCGGCGTTCAATTGCCGCACCAGCGCCAGCAAAGCGTCCTGCGTGGTATCGGCAGGCAGCTTGTGTTCAAAGCTGTTCATTCCCGCAGCGATCGTCGCTTTGCCTTTGGAGCGGACATAGACCTGACTGGCTGGATCCTCGCCCACTAACACCACGGCAAGACCTGCCTTGCGGCCGGCACTTTGTTCAAAAGTTGCGGCATACTCACCCACGCGCCCGCGCAGGGTTTCGGCAAAGGCCTTGCCGTCAATAATCGAAGCTGTGGTCATAGGGTCGCGAGAGCCAAATTCTTGAAGATTATCTGGATGATAGTTAGCCCGATAATCAGGACCATCGGCGAAATATCGATCGCGCCAGTATTGGGCATGTAGCGCCGCACTGGCTTGAGGATGGGATCAAGCAGGACATTCACCGCACGCCAGATGGCCGCAACAATATCATTGTGCAGGCTCACCACGTTGAACGAGATGAGCAAGCTCAAGATGAACTGCACGATAACCAGCATCACCACAATGTTGATGAGGTAACCAACGATTTCGAACAGCGTGTAAAACAGCAAGGTGCGACCTTTCTTTGATTTGTGCGGTGCTGATAGCCGAGGGATTGGCCTGGGGGCAACCAGAGCTTCCTGACATTATGTGAAGAGATTGCCCAAAGCGCCCAGCCTCGGAGGAACAAAACAGCCCTTCGACAGGCTCAAGGGTAGGCGGAATTGGGTGTTTTGATTCAAAGTCATTTCGCTTTAACCGAGGGATTTTCGCCAAGGCAACCGCGACTCACGGTTTTAATGTGCTGCTTTCGATATGCCAGCGCAGCTGTTCGGGGGTGGCGCCCGGAACATCGTTGATCCGGCGCAGCACGACATGACCGGAGATCCGCCGCTGGCCGTCGGCAATGATCACTGGCGCGGTATAGAAGCTGGAGCCCGCCGCACCTTCCCGCGCGCCCGTGCCAAGCGAGACATCAGGGTTCTTGATGACGCTCCACGCTTGCGAAAAGGCCTGCTCGCTCAACCCGCTGGCCGCTCCCTTGTCGCCCCAATAGGCGCGCGCCGATGCCCAATCGCGCAGCGAGACAGCTTTGGCCCAGCCGATCAATACTTCGCCCGGATCGCGCGATGCGGAAGGCGCGAGAACCACAGCCGGTGCGGCGGTTGGTGCCACTTCAGGCTGCGGAGCCTTGGCATCGCAGCCGCTCAGCGCTGTCAGGGCGAGGAGAGTAGCGGCCCACCTCATCCCTTGCGGATCAGTGTGCCCGCGCCGCGCGAGGTGAAAAATTCCAGCAGCATCGCATGCGGCACCCGTCCATCCAGCACCACCGCCGCCTCGCACCCGGCCTCAACCGCATGGATGCAAGTTTCCAGCTTGGGGATCATCCCGCCAGAGATTGTGCCATCATCGCGCAGCTTGGCGATATCGGTCGGGGTCAGATCAGTCAGCAGCTGGCCATCCTTATCCAGCACGCCTGCCACATCGGTCAGCAGGAACAGCCGCGCTGCGCCCAAAGCTGCGGCAATTGCGCCCGCCATGGTATCAGCGTTGATATTGTAAGTCTCACCATCCGCGCCCGGTGCGATCGGTGCGATCACCGGGATCATTCCGGCGCTGCAGGCAGTCTTCAGGATTGAAATATCGACCGTCTGCGGCTCACCGACAAAGCCCAGATCAACCACCTGTTCGATATTGCTGTCAGGATCGCGGGTGGTGCGTTGAACCTTGCTGGCGATAACCAGCCCGCCATCCTTGCCCGATATCCCCAGCGCCTTGCCGCCAGCCCCTGCGATCCAGGTGACCAGTTCCTTGTTGATCCCCCCCGACAGGACCATTTCGGCGATCTGGGCGGTTTCCTTGTCGGTCACGCGCAGGCCATCGACAAACCGCGATTCAACGCCCAACTTTTTCAGCATCGCGCCGATCTGAGGGCCGCCGCCATGGACCACCACCGGGTTGATGCCGACCGCTTTCAGCAGCACCACATCCTCGGCAAAATCGCGCGCAGCTTCAGGATCGCCCATCGCGTGGCCGCCGTATTTCACCACAAAGGTGCAGCCCGCATAGCGCTGCAAATAGGGCAGCGCCTCGATCAGGGTTTCGGCTTTGGCAAGGCCAGTCTGGTCGTGAGTCATGGATCGCGCTTAGCCTTCCCCGTCATCCCCGCGCAAGCGGGGATCGCTGGCCGCATCGGCGCGACCTTGGAACGATGAGGCCAGCAGGCTATCCAAATACACCAAATAATTATTTTGTCGTCACCCTGAACTTGTTTCTGGGCCCATCAAGCCTCACGCTCAGAGTCAGCATGCTTGGCGGAATTACGCCAGCTAGCGCAAAGATGTGAGCTTGGGAGCGTGGGGAGAAATGGGCCCTGAAACAAGTTCAGGGTGACGAAGAAAGCGGTGATTTTCCAAATGCGATAATTCCCCGATCAAGCCGGTCAAGCCGGGGACGACGCATTGTCCAGCTTGCGGCCCTGATGGACCACAATCCAGATAATCGCAGGAACCATCACGGCAGCCAGCACGACCTTGGCGATCATCTGCCCGACCATAAGATCCAGGATCGGGCGGACGCCATAAAAGGAAATGGTGATGAAGATCAGCGTATCGACGATCTGCGACAATGCCGCCGCGATAAAACCGCGCAGCTTTGCAAAAGGCCCGCCAGATTCGCGCAGCCGGTTGAAAATCCAGACGTTGAGGGTAACCGATGTGCCATAGGCGATGATCCCGGCAAACATCATCCGCCAGCTTTGGCCCAGGATCACCGGAAAAGCCTCTTTGGCCGGTTCATACATCCCCGGATCGGTCGGCAGCTGGAGCACAAACAGCGCCATCACGATTGCGCCGATCAGCGGAATGAAGCCATAGCGCACCAGCCGGTCGGCAATTTCCTTGCCATGCAGTTCAGCAATCCCGCTGGAAATACCGACCAGGGTCAGGAACGGGAATATCCCGGCTTCCACCACCAGCGGACCCAGCGCAACCTGCTTGGCCCCCAGCACGCCGGCTATCGTGACCATCCCGCCATAGAACAGCGCGAACAACAACAGCGAGCGGGGGGTGGATGCGGGAATGGTCATCGCAAAGGACTAGCGAGGAAGATCGCCACTGGGAAGAGGGGGTGAAGTTCTCTCCAAAGCCAGGTGGATTTGACTGCGCCGCATGAAGCGTTACCACGTTGGCTAATCAGGGACCGCCGGGGAATCCGCTTCATGAATATCGCATACAGCCTGCTGGGGATGCTGGTCATCCTGCTGGTCGCCTTTGTCCTCTCGTCTGATCGCAAAGGCATTCGCCTGCGGGTGGTAGGCGCGGCCTTCCTGCTGCAGGCGGGCTTTGCCGCGCTGGTGCTTTATTTTCCGCCGGGAAATGCCGCGCTCCAATCGATAGCGGCAGGGGTCTCGACCCTTCTTGGCTATGCAGGGGAAGGGACCAAGTTCCTGTTTGGCGCGCTGGCCACCGATCCGCTCGGGCAGAATTTTGCGATCCAGGCCCTGCCGGTGATCATCTTCTTCGCAGCGCTGATCTCGATCCTCTATTACCTTGGCATAATGCAGTTCATCATCCGCTGGATCGGCGGCGCGCTGGAGAAGATCACCGGGATCAGCAAGGTCGAAAGCCTGTGCGCGGCCTCCAACATCTTTGTCGGGCAAAGCGAATCGCCGCTGGTGATCCGGCCTTACCTTGCTGCACTCACCCCCTCGCAGCTGTTCTGCGTGATGACTGTTGGCATGGCGGGCGTGGCCGGCACGATCCTGGCAGCTTACGCCAGCATGGGGATCCGGATTGATTATCTGGTAGCCGCTGCCTTCATGTCGGCGCCCGGCGGGATCGTCATGGCCAAGATCATGATACCCGATCCGATCGGCGCTGCGGTAATCGTCACCTCTGATGATCAGCCGCCTGCAACCCATGACGAGGAACGCCCCGCCAATCTGATCATGGCAGCAGCCCAAGGAGCACAGACTGGCGTCAAGCTGGCGGTTGCAGTTGGCGCGATGGTGCTGGCTTTCGTTGCACTGGTGGCGCTGGCCAATGGTATCGTCGGCTGGGCTGCTGGACTGCTGGGTTTTGATGGCGTGACCTTCCAGATGCTGATCGGCTATGTCTTCGCGCCGATCTTCTATCTGCTCGGCGCACCCGATTGGGCCGAAGCGCTTCGCGCTGGCGGACTTTTCGGAACCAAAATGGTGCTCAATGAATTTGTTGGCTTCATTGATCTGGGCCAGATGCCCAATGGTGTCGGCGGACTTTCGGAACGGACCGTCGCGATCGTCACTTTTGCGCTGTGCGGTTTTGCCAATTTCAGCTCGATTGCGATCCAGATGGCAGTGACTGGAAGTCTTGCTCCGAACCAGCGCCCGATCATTGCAAAGTTGGGGATCAAGGCGCTGGTTGCGGGCAGTCTGTCCAATCTGATGAGCGCGGCCTTGGCCGGACTTTTCTTAAGCCTCTGATCCGGAGCTAAACTGGGTAGTTCTCCGGGTTCATCTGGGGGTCGTCTGGGGTGCATCTCGGGTGCATGTCCGTTGCACTTATCACCCTCGCCGCCAGTTTCGCGCTTTGCGCAAACGGCCCTCGCACCACCTGCGTCGTCGATGGCGATACTTTCTGGCTCCACAGTGAGAAGGTCCGGATCGCCGATATCAACGCCCCTGAAACCCACGGCGCCGCCTGCCCGGCCGAGGCAGCGCGCGGCGCCGAAGCGACCCGGCGACTGATTACGCTGCTCAACGCCGGCCCGTTTATGCTGGAGGCCGGATTGCGAGATCGCGATCGTTATGGCCGGGCATTGCGGACCGTGACCCGGGGCGGCCAAAGCCTTGGCGCGCAGCTGGTCGCCGAAGGATTGGCCGAACCCTGGCGCGGACGGCGCAGCAATTGGTGCGCGCTGCTTGCGAGGAACGCCGCGGCGCTCTAGCTTTGTCGGGATGGGTGACCTCATCCCCTTCCGCCGCCGCGCGGGCTACGGCCGCGTCCTGCCAACCCATCGGTGGCAAGGGGTAAGCCGCATCAGGCGCTGGTGGTTCGTGCTCCGTCCTTGGCTGTTCCTCGCCATTTTGTTGCTGCTCTGGGCGGGGTTCGATCCGGCCCTGGTGGAACCTCCAACCTTTCTAACCGGCGCGCCCGAGAAAGTTTCCGGCCAGTTCACCCGCTGCGGACTGGGGCGTAGGACATTCTGCGTGGTCGATGGCGACACGATCAAGCTGGGGGAACGCAAGGTCCGGATCATCGGGATTGATGCGCCCGAGATGTATCCCTCACGCTGCGCCGAAGAATCCCGGCTGGGCGAGGCTGCGACAGCCCAATTGCAACGCCTGCTCAATCAGGGTGACTTTGTGATGATTGGCCGGATTGGCGGCGCCCAAGATCGGTATGGTCGCGATCTGAGGGCGCTCAGCCGGACCCGGCCCGATGGCACGGTCCAGTCGATCGCCGAAGACCTGCTCGCCAACGACTATGTCCGGCGCTACCTTGGCGGCCTGCGCGGTGGCTGGTGTTGAAGGCTAATGATTTAGGGAGAAGATGATGCTTATTATTGAGGGATGGCTGCGGCTGGGGCCGGGCGAATTTGTCGGGATCAAGGATGCTGCCAGCACAATGACTGCGGTGACGCGGACCGAAGCAGGCTGCATCCACTACGCTTTTGCCTGCGACATTGATGAGCCTGACCTGATCCGCATTTCAGAACGATGGGTAGATCAGGCGGCGCTCGATGCCCATTTCGCCAGTGCCCATATGGCTGGCTTCAATCAGGTTTTGTCCGGCGTGGAACGGTTGGGGGTCGATATTCGGCTATATTCCGGCGAGGAAGTGAGCCGTTTACTCTAAATCCCCGCGTACCAAGGATAATCGCGGTTATCCTCCCAGTGTCCGCCGCTGCCGCCATAAAGCCCGGCCAGCGTATCGCGCAGTTCGATCCGCATGACATATTTGGCCTGTTTGTAGCCCAGCTGACGCTCAACCCGCAGCCGCAGCGGAGCACCATGCGCGATGGGGAGCATCTGGTCGTTCATCCGCCAGGCCAGGATCGTCTGCGGATGAAAAGCGTCGATCAGATCGATTGATTCGTAATAGGGTGACCCATCCAGCACATCGGCGCAGTGCAGCACTGCGTAGCGTGCACTTGGCAGCAGCCCAGCCTGTGCGAGGATTGCGCTTAGCTGCGGCCCCTGCCACTTGCCGATCGCGCTCCATCCTTCGACACAATCATGCCGGGTGATCTGGGTGCGCTGCGGCATCGCTTGCAGCGCGCTTAGCGGCAGGGCTAGCTGCTGCTTGACCAGCCCGTCCACCGCCAATGCCCAACCGCTGAACCCAGCGGCGGCAAGGCTGTTGTAGCCGGCGTCCTCCACCGAAGTACTGCCATTGGCGCGGAACAATGGCGACATTTCAGCCTCGCTATATTCGCGGGCCAGAGCATCGCCGGTGATCAGCCGCTGACTGCGCATATGCAGCCCTTCCGCGCCTTGCAGCAATGAGCGAAAACCGGGGCTGGAATTGAGTTTGTCACAGCCCGACAGGATCAGGCTCCCTGCGCCCAAAGCGCCTGCGCCGAGCAAGCGTCGGCGGCTGATTTGCGCGCTCATGCCGCGTCTCCCTTGTCTTGTGGCAGCCTGTACCAGCCCGTTATCATCGAGCGCACTTCGTTGAAGGGGCCAGCCAGGATGACCATCGCGATATGGACCAGAAAGAAGGCAATGAGGCCAAAGGCGGCGATGAAATGCAACGACCGCGCCGATTGCCGTCCGCCAAACAGATCGAGCAACACTGGAAATCCAGCGTTCAGACTGGGGGACATAGTCAGCCCGGTCAGAATGATCAGCGGCAGCAGCACGAACAACACCCCGCAATAGGCCAGCTTTTGCAGCACATTATAGCGCAGCGCGGCAGCACCCGTCGGGAAACGCAGCGAAGCATGCTGTTTGATGTCATGCCAGATGTGAGCCGGCTTCCATTCGGCCAAGCGGATATGAAGGTCACGCAGGATATGGCCGCGAACCAGCCCCCAGATCAGATAGAACAACAGGCCCAAGGCGAGCACCCAGGCAAAGGCCAGATGCCACAACCGGGCATCGGCCAGGCTGTAGGTTGAAGGGATCGTCGCCCAGCCGGGGAAGGCCACGCCATTGGTTTCTGCAATTTCGAGCCAGGCCTTGTCGGGATTGGCGCCAAACTCGCCCCAATAAAGCCGAGGATGAGCGTTGAAGATCATCAGCCCGCTCATCAGCATGATCACGATGGCCAGCGCGTTGATCCAGTGCCAGATCCGGGTGACCAGACTGTGGCGCTTGACCAGATCGCCGCCGGTGGGCGCGGCAGGCTCGGCTTCGGCAATGATCACGTCATCCGGTTCCATGTTTCGCGATCTCCCGTATTTCCGGCATTACTATCTCAAACCCATGTTCGCCGCAAATTACCGTTTGGTTACAGGAAGCAGCACTTCGCGATTGCGTTGGACGGTTTCGAGCAGCCAGTCACGGCAAGCGCGAACCCGTGCCAGCTGGTGCGTATCCTTATGCGTAACCAGCCAGAAACTGCGGCGAATCCGCCGTTCGGGCAGAACCGGCATCAGCGCCGGATCGGCATTGCCAATGAAGCACGGCAATACGCCGATCCCAGTACCCGCCGCGATCAATCGGTGCTGGGCATTGATGCTGGAGGACCGGACTGTTGCGGCAAGGCCGGGGTGCAGCTCATCCAGATAGCGCAGTTCAGGTGCATAGAGCAGATCGGGAATATAGCCGATCAGCCGGTGGCCCTGCGCCAGCTCGGCGGCCTGTGCGGGGGTTCCTGCTGTGGCCAGATAGGCAGGCGTGGCATAGAGCTGGAGTTCATAATCCGACAGCTTGCTGGCAATCACCGGCCCTGCCCTTGGCCTGGATAGCACAATTGCAATATCTGCCTCGCGTTTCGACGGGCTGAGGAAGCCGCTGCTGGCCACCAGGTCGAGTGTGATACCCGGGTGAGCGGCGACAAAGCGGTGAATCTGGCTGGCAACGATCCAGGTTCCGAAGCCCTCGGACAAGCTGATCCGTACTGTTCCAATAGGGCCGCTGGCGGGGAGCGCGCCCTCAGTGATCCGGCCTGCCGCTGCTTCCATTCCTTCGACCTGAGCAAGCAAGGTCTCGCCCGCTTCGGTCAGCACCTGACCTTCGCGGGTCTGTTCAAAAAGGGTCTGGCCAAGCCGCGATTCAAGCCGCCGCAGCCGGCGACCCATGGTGGTGGCATCGACCCCGGCAAGCGCAGCTGCGCGCGCCAGCTGGCCGGCGCGGGCGATGGCAAGGAAATCTTGCAGGTCGTTCCAGTGGATAGGCTGCATATACGCAGGCGATCATTGCATATACGCTGCTTGCCTGCAATGGCTGATAGGTGCAGGGTGGCCTGTCAGAATAGAACGAGAGGATTCCGGCTCCCTTGCGATTTGCGCCGATTTCGGCTGCGGGGACGTCAGGATTCTGGAAGGAAAGGAACGCCCCGATGGCCACTGCCGTGATGACCCATTCGTCCACCGAAGCTGAAGAGATTGCAGCACTGGTTGCCCGCTCGCGCGCCGCGCAAGAGCAGATCGCCAACTATACGCAGGAGCAGGTCAACACCTTGATCCGGGCGATGGTCTGGGCAGTCGCGCGTGAGGATGTCGCGGTCAAGATCGCGCAGCACACCGTTGATGAAACCCAGCTGGGTAATTATGACGGGAAATACCTCAAGATTTTCCGCAAGACCCGCGCCACCCTGATGGACATCATCGACGACCAGTCGGTCGGGATTATCGAGGAAGACAAGGCGCGCAATTTGATCAAGATCGCCAAGCCGGTCGGCGTTATCGGGGCGCTCTCGCCCTCGACCAACCCTGAGGCGACCCCGGTGATCAAGGCGATCTCGGCGGTCAAGGGCCGCAATTCGATCATCGTTGCGCCGCATCCCCGTGCCAAGCTGACCAACAAGCTGATCTGTGACCTGATGCGCGAAGCGATCGTCAAGATGGGCGGACCCGCTGATCTTGTGCTCAGCATCGATACGCCGTCGGTTGAAAAGACCAACGAGCTGATGCGCCAGTGTGATCGCGTGCTCGCCACCGGTGGCAGCGCGATGGTTACAGCGGCCTATTCCAGTGGCACACCGGCGCTGGGCGTCGGGGTCGGCAATGCAGTGATCACGGTTGATGAAACCGCCGATCTGGACGACGCGGCCGAGAAGATCCGGATGTCCAAGACGCTTGATCTGGCGGCGTCCTGCTCGTCAGACAATGCCGTGATTCTGGTTGATGCGATCTATGACACCATGCTGGCAAGGCTGGTGGCCAAGGGCGGGTTGATCCTCGACGCTGACCAGAAGGCAAAGCTGCAGGCGGCAATCTGGGTCGATGGCCATATCAACGCCAAAGTCGTGGCGCAAACCCCTGCGTTCATCGCTGATTATGCGGGCTTCTCCATTCCCGAAGGCACCCAGTTCTTCATCGTTCCTGAAACCGGCGCTGGTCCTCAGCACCCCTTCTCGGGCGAGAAGATGACTGTGACCATGGCGCTTTATCGTGCCAAGGACATTGATGATGCGATTGCGCTGACCAACCGCATTCAGGCCTATCAGGGCCAGGGCCACAGCTGCGGGATCTATTCGCAATCGGATACCAACATCCTCAAGCTGGCCAACGGCACCCGCACCAGCCGCGTCATGGTCAACCAGCCGCATGCTGCATCGAACAGTGGCAATCTGTGGAATGGCATGCGCCAGACTTTCTCGCTTGGCTGCGGCAGCTGGGGCGGCAATGGCACCAACAATAACATCACCTGGCGCGATCTGATCAACGAAACCTGGGTGTCAAAGCCGCTGGCGGTTCCCAAGGTTCTCCTCAGCGATGACGAATTGTTCGGCAAGGAGCTGATGGCGGCACTGGCGTCCTAGGCGATTGCAGCGCAAATGCCGTCCCGGCACGGGGGTGAAAATTGCTAATGGATCTCGTCTGGTCGACTTTCGCGATGGCCTATGGCCTCTATTATCTCGCGGTCGGCCTCTTGGTGCTGGCGGGCACCTTTGGCTTGATCAAACGGAAGCCCATCATTCATCCCACGCAGGAAGCCAATGACTTCATGCTGGCGCTCTATAAGACACGCTATTTCTTTCCGATGGTTGCGGTTGCCTACGTTGCGGGCGGAGCAGCGATGCAGTTTACCAGGACAATTCCGCTGGGTCTGGCAATACTTGCCGGACCGGTGGGCGGCATCGCGCTGTTTCATCTGTTTCTGTCGAAGCGGTATGTTTGGGGATTGGCCTTCGGAATCTCGTTTATCGCGATCGCGTTGCGCCATATTGAAGCTTTTGTGCCACTTTGGTCATACCGACCCGGCTTTTGAGTATCATCATGACTGACCAGTTCGCCCTCAACGAAGACCAGCTTGCCATTCAGGAAATGGCGCGGCGGTT
>JANOKC010000050.1:0-24717 GCA_031419035.1 Novosphingobium sp.
TTAAAGGCGCACCCTGCCCGGCGGCGACGGTCGTCGGGCAACTTGAATGGTGCGGGCGTATAGCTCAGTGGTAGAGCACTATGTTGACATCGTAGGGGTCGCAAGTTCAATCCTTGCTACGCCCACCATTCAAAGCCGGGACCATCGAAGGCGCCGCGAAAGTGGCGCCTTTGCTGTATCAGCGCGCGGCGTGATCGATCCGGCGGATCAGCAGCCCGAACAGCAGCAGCAGAACGAAGGCTGTGGTCGGGATCGCGGTCAATGACGCCAGCGGCCTTGCAATCGCAACCACGACAAAACCGGCCCCACTGGCGATCCGCTCCCACGGCAACGCAGGGCGGCTGGCCATTAGCGCCAGTGGAAAAGCCAGCAGCGTCAGATCGTAGTCGAGCACAAACGGCGTCGCGAGCAAGGCACCGACCAGCAGCGCCGCGGCAAGGTCCAGCGTAAAGCCATATCGCCAGGCCCGGTGGGTCAGCACTGCCGCCACAATGAAAGTGACACCAAGTTGCAGTGCATTCGCCAAATCCGGCCCAGCCCCCAGCAACCTCGCTGCGGCCAACGGGCTTTGCATTTTGGCGAACCCGATCACTCCGCTACCCATCGCGGTTTGCGCGGCGCTCATAACGCCCAGCCACTCGCCCCAGATTTGCGGCCCGAAGGCCAGCGTGGCGAGCAGCGAAACCGAAACAGCACTAAATCCTGCGCCTGCAAGCGCCCGCCATTGGCGCGCTGCGATCAGAACCAGCGGGAACAGCAGGCCAAATTGCGGCTTGAAAACCGCCAGCCCGATAAGAACGCCGCCGAGGAAGCCTCGCTTTCCTGCGATCAACCAGCATCCTGCGCCAAGCAGTGCGGCGACAAGAAACGAAGTTTGCCCGTGGGTGATCGTATACCAGACTGGCGGAAAGGCGGCGAAGGCATACCACGGCAATCGCCCGAGCCAGGCCCGGACTGCAAACGCATAGGCTGCGCCTGTGGTCACGAGCCAGATCGCCAGTGCAGGTAAATAGCCAAAGGCCGCTATCGGCCAGCAGATCAACAAAAACGGCGGAGGGTAGAAGAATGCGGTAAAGCCTCTCTGGCCCGCGTAAATCTCGCGCTGCTGGACAATATGCGCAGCGGCATCATAGGCCGAGCCGCCGTGGTGAAGCAGATTTGACGCAGCCCAAAAGCTGAGAAAATCGGTGCCGAGCAGAAAGCCGTTGCGATCAACTCCACCGTGAGACGTGCCGACCAGCCAAGCCAATGTGCCAATGTTTATGGCCGCAAGGATCAGCAGATAGCCGCGCACCCTTGATGGATCTAGCCAATCCGCGGTTCTAAGCCACTCACGCCCCATATGCGGATCTGTTTGCGCGAATTGACAGTCGCTGTCTATCCAGACAGCGCCTGCAACGGACTTACTTGCCTTGCCAGTTCGGCTTGCGCTTTTCGGCAAAGGCCGCCGCGCCTTCGCGGGCATCGCTGCTGGTGAATACCGGCGCAATATATGCCGCCTGCTTGTCCCACATCTCGGCTTCGGTCCATTCGTGCGAATCGCGGACGATTGCTTTTGAGGCGATCAAGGCCAGCGGGCCGTTCGCGGCGATCCGCGCGGCAAGTTCCTTTGCACCATCGATTGACGGACCTTCGGTGATGCGGTTGACGAAGCCCAGCTCATAGGCCCGCCTGGCATCGATAAAATCACCTGTAAGCGCCAGTTCCATCGCAATGCGTGGCGGGATCTGGCGGGGCAGCTTGATCAGGCCGCCGGCCGCAGCTGCAAGTCCGCGCTTGGCTTCGGGGATGCCGAACTTCGAATTGACGTTCGCCACGATCAGATCGCACGACAGTGCCAGCTCCATCCCGCCAGCCAGCGCATAGCCATCCACAGCAGCAATCACCGGCTTCTTGGGAGTCCACTGCGACAGCCCGCCAAACCCGCGGCCCGGAACCGAGGGCGATTCGCCGCGCAGAAAGCCCTTGAGGTCCATGCCCGAACAGAATGTTCCGCCTGCCCCGGTCAGGATTGCAACGCGCAAATCATCATCCGCTTCCAGCCGGTCCATCGCCGCAGAAATCGCCTCCGCAGCAGCCTTGTTCATGGCGTTCTTGGCTTCGGGACGGTTGATCGTGACAATCAGCACGCCGCCATCGACCTCGGTAAATACTTCAGCTGCATCGCTCATCGCGGGATCCTCTTTTCCAGTGCTTTAATCAGTCGGTTAAACGCTAGGCGGCGAAGGGGGCTGCTGTCCAGTCTGAAACTTGCGCATGAACTTGCGCCACCGCACGCCTCTGCTAAGGACAGCCCAAATTCTCTCCCCCGGAAAGACAGGACGCGATGGGCAAGATCAAGGTAGCTAATCCGATCGTCGAGATCGACGGCGACGAAATGACCCGCATCATCTGGCAGTGGATCCGTGAGCGGCTGATCCTGCCCTACCTGGATATTGACCTGAAATATTACGACCTTTCGGTCGAGATGCGCGATCAGACCAATGACAAGATCACGGTCGATTGCGCCAATGCTATCAAGCAATATGGCGTCGGCGTGAAATGCGCCACAATCACGCCTGACGAAGAGCGCGTGATTGAATTCAAGCTCAAGAAAATGTGGAAATCGCCCAATGGCACGATCCGCAACATTCTGGGCGGAGTTGTGTTCCGCGAGCCGATCGTGATGCAGAACGTGCCCCGGCTGATCCCGGGCTGGACTGATCCGATTGTGGTTGGCCGCCATGCCTTTGGCGATCAGTACAAGGCAACCGATTTCCTGGTCCCCGGCCCCGGCAAGCTGCGGCTTGTGTGGGAAGGCGATGATGGCAGCAAGATCGATGAAGAAGTGTTCCACTACCCCTCGCCCGGCGTAGCGCTGGCAATGTATAATCTGGACGATTCAATCCGTGATTTCGCCCGCGCCAGCCTCAATTACGGGCTGGGCCTGGGCTGGCCGGTGTATCTTTCGACCAAGAACACCATCCTCAAAGCCTATGACGGCCGCTTCAAGGATCTGTTCCAGGAAATATTCGAGACCGAAGGCTTCAAGGAGAAATTCGCCGCCGCCGGGATCGTTTACGAACACCGCCTGATCGACGACATGGTCGCCTCAGCGCTCAAATGGAGCGGCAAGTTCGTCTGGGCCTGCAAGAACTATGATGGCGATGTGCAATCCGATCAGGTGGCGCAGGGCTTTGGCAGCCTTGGCCTGATGACTTCGGTGCTGATGACGCCCGATGGCAAAACGGTTGAGGCCGAGGCTGCCCACGGCACCGTCACCCGCCACTACCGCCAGCACCAGCAGGGCAAGGCGACCAGCACCAACCCGATCGCCTCGATCTTTGCCTGGACCCGCGGGCTGATCTATCGCGGCAAGTTTGACAATACGCCCGATGTGGTGCGCTTTGCCGAAACCATCGAACGGGTCTGCATCGAAACCGTCGAAGGCGGCAAGATGACTAAGGATCTGGCAATCCTGATCGGCCCGGAACAGCCGTGGCTGACCACCGAAGGGTTCTTTGAGGCGATTGTCGAAGGGCTTGAGGTGGAGATGAAGGTCTGGAAGTAGCTGGGCGCTAAGCTGCCGGACTGGTCACCCGTTCGCGCCGCACGCCCAAGCCGATAATGCGGCCCGGAATCCGGCGGAGCATCGGAAAGCGGTTGAGCATCCGCACCGGCCATGGAGGGCGCTTCATCGCGGCGCGCGGTTTGAGCAATTCGCCGATCACATTGTCCTGAGCCAGTTTTTGCCCACGCTGGATCACGCGTGTCGGCCATAGGCGACGCTTTTCAACCACCGCAAGCAATCCGTCAGGATCAGCTCCTGCCAGGATCGGGCCAGCCAGTATGTTGGCAGCTGCAACCGCATCCTGAATGGCAAGATTAATGCCGATCCCGCCAATCGGCGACATGGCGTGTGCCGCATCTCCGATAGCCAGCAGGCCTGGCCTATGCCAGCAATCAAGGCGATCAAGCGCGACCGAAAGGAGGTGCATTTGATCCATATCGGTCAGCACTTCAGCCAACGAACCAAGATCGGGCAAGGCAGCTTCTATCTCGGCGCGGACCGCAGCGATGCCGCGCGCCCTTATGACCTCGGCAGCACCCTTGGGAAAAACATATGCGCACTGCCAATAGCTGCCCCGATCAATCAGCACCAGTATCCTGCCAGTTCCAAACACGCCGCGAATTCCCGTTTCGCTGTCACCGTGTTTTGGCAAGCTAAACCAGAAAATGTCCATCGGTGCACCGAGTGTAGTAAAGGACAGGCCACCTGACCCGCGAACCAAGGACCGACGGCCATCCGCCGCAATCACCAGCTTGCGCGCGCGAATAGTCTGGCCATCTGCCAGCTTGACGCCTGTCACCCTGCCCTTTTCCTCGAACAACGATGCAACATCAGCGTCCATCGAAATGTGAAACGCAGGAAAAGCCGCCGCTTCCTCGCGCAGAAAATCGAGAAACTCCCATTGCGGCATCATCGCGATAAATGGAGCGGGCGTTTTAAGGAATCGCAGATCGCCAATGACAACCGCCTGGCCGCCGACGCTCATGCCAGCTTGATCGATCCGATTATGCGGCCGCTGCAAGAACCGCTCCAACATCCCCAGTTGGTGCAATATCTCCATGGTCGATGGGTGAACTGTATCGCCGCGGAAATCGCGCAGAAAGTCGCCATGCTTTTCAAGGATATGCGTGGAAATTCCCGCGCGGGCGAAAAGCAGCCCCGCCATCATGCCGGCAGGCCCACCGCCAACGATCACTACATCCGCTTCGCTCATAGGGTGACATTTGCGCCCAACTGGCCATAGCTGCAACCCATGGCCTCCAGCGAACTCGCTTCCCCCTTCCTGTCCGATGCGCTGGTTATTCTGGGCGCAGCCGGAATTGTGATCCCGATCTTTGCGCGGTTCCGGATCACGCCGATCATCGGCTTCATCCTCGTTGGGCTGCTGGTCGGGCCGTATGGACTGGGGCGGCTGGTGTTCGATCATCCGTGGCTGGGGCATATCACCATCACTGATCCAGAAGGGCTGAAGCCGTTCGCGGAATTCGGGATCATCCTGCTGCTGTTTTCGATCGGGCTGGAGCTGTCGTTTGACCGGCTGTGGGCAATGCGGCGGCTGGTGTTTGGCCTCGGCGCACTGGAGCTGACGGTCTCAGCCTCACTGCTGGCCTTTGGCCTTGCCTTTATGGGCCAGCCGCTGACCGGCGCGCTGGGGCTGGGGCTGGCGCTGGCGCTGTCCTCCACTGCACTGGTGCTGCCGATTGCCGGGACCACGACCCCGGTCGGCAAGAAGGCGCTGGCGATCTTGCTGTTCGAAGACATCGCGCTGGTTCCGATCATCTTCCTGCTGGGCGCGCTGGCCCCCTATGCCAGCAGTGGGGGCTTTGACGGGCTGGTCCGCACGCTTTGGACCGGCGCGCTGACCATCGCAGTGCTCCTGATTGTCGGCCGGATTGCTTTGCCCCGGCTGTTCTCGCAAGCCGCCCGCACCAAAAGCCCTGAGCTGTTCCTGGCTGCCAGCCTGCTGGTGGTGATCATCGCCGCGCTGGCGACCTCGGCGGTTGGCCTCTCCCCCATCGTCGGCGCGCTACTGGCCGGGTTGCTGATTGCCGAGACCGAATATCACAGCGAGGTTGAGGGCATCACTGCCCCGTTCAAGGGCCTCGCGCTTGGCGTGTTCCTGATCACGGTGGGCATGAGCATCGACTTGCGAGTCATCTGGGAGAATCTTGGCGCAATCATGCTGGCCACTGTATCAGTGCTCGTGCTGAAGGCGCTGGTCACGGCCACCGCGTTGCGGCTGATGGGCGCGCGGACCGGCACCGCGACCGAAGCTGGCATCTTGATGGCCAGCCCATCGGAAACTACCCTGATCGTATTGGCAGCGGCAAGCCAGGCGCTGCTGATCCAGCCAGGCACCGCGCAGTTCTGGCAGATCGTCACCGCAATCGGCCTCACGGTCACACCACTCCTGGCGTGGGCCGGGCGGCGGCTGGCCCGCCGCGTAGATAGGCTCCAGCCACAGACTCACTTCGACGATCAAGGTGCCCCACGCGCGATCATCATCGGGATTGGCCGGGTCGGCAAGCTGGTTGCCGATATGCTGGAGGTGCATGGCAAACCCTATGTCGCGATCGACAGCGACGCCGACAACGTCGCGCACGCCAGGCAAAAGGGTTATGCGGCAGTATTCGGTGATGCCGCGTTCCCAGCCAAGTTGACCAAACTGGGGATTGAGCGGGCGACAGCGGTGATTTTCACCATGGATGAGCCGGTTGCCACCCAGCGCCTGGTCAAAAAACTCCGCGCCGCCCATCCCGATCTGCCGATCATCGCCCGCGCCCGCGATGCAACCCACGCCGCTGCGCTCTACCGGGCCGGCGCCAGCCACGCCGTGCCCGAAACACTGGAAAGCTCGCTCCAGCTGTCAGAGGCGGTGTTGATCGACATGGGTGTAGCGATGGGTCCGGTAATCGCCTCAATCCATGAAAAACGCGATGAATTGAGGGCGCAGATCATGCAAGAGGGCGAACTGGAGGAGAAGCCCCAGTTGCGGAGTGGAGGAGTGCGGGAGCGATCATAGTTCCCCGCTCAACTGCGGCTAGCTCGCTTCGCTCTCAAGCCTGCGTATCTCTCCCCTGAAGGGGAGAGATATATGGAAAAGCCCTCTCCCCTTCAGGGGAGAGGGTTGGGAGAGGGGCAGTCTATCCCGCCAGCGCCGCCTTCACCGCCGCGATTGCATCAGCCGCTTTGGCCCCATCGGGACCACCACCCTGCGCCATATCAGGCCGTCCGCCGCCGCCCTTGCCGCCGAGTGCTTCAACGCCGACCCGGACGAGATCGACCGCGCTAATCCTGCCAGTCAGATCTTCGGTGACGCCGACTGCGATCGTAGCACGGCCTTCCACCACCGTAACTATTACAACTAAGCCAGAGCCTAGTCGCGTCTTTTCCTCATCGACCAGTGATCGAAGTCCCTTGGGATCAAAGCCTTCAAGCACTCGGTCAACGAACTTCATTCCATAAACGAGAACCTCACTCACTGCATTTGCAGTCGAACTCCCAGCCGCTGAGCCGGTCCCCGCTACAATTACACCACCGCTAAGAGCTATCACTCGCCGAAGGTCTCCAACTTCTTTTTCCAGCTTCTTGCGCTCATCGAGCAACGCCGCGACCCGACCCTCAACCTCATCGGGCGTGGTGCGGAGCAGGCTGGCAGCGCCCTTAAGCTGATCCTCGCGCGCAGTGAGCCATGCCCGCGCGCCCTCACCAGTCAACGCCTCTATCCGGCGCACGCCCGAGCTGACCGCGCTTTCCGAGATGATCCGCAGCAGGCCGATGTCGCCCAGCGCGCGCACATGGGTGCCGCCGCACAGCTCGACCGAATAGGGTGCGCCGTCCGTCAGCCCCATGCTGAGCACCCGCACTTCATCACCGTATTTCTCGCCAAATAGCGCCATCGCCCCGGCCTCGATCGCATCCTCCGGCGTCATCAACCTGGTGCTGACCGGCTCGTTCCGGCGGATTTCGGCGTTCACTTCCGCTTCAACCGCCGCAACATCGTCTGCCGTCAGCGCGGTTGGATGCGAGAAATCGAACCGCAGCCGATCGTCCGCCACCAGCGAGCCCTTCTGGGTCACATGCGCGCCCAGCCGGTTGCGCAAGGCCTGATGGAGCAGATGCGTGGCGGAGTGATTGGCGCGGATCGCATCGCGGCGCGGAACATCAATCTGGAGATGCACAGTATCGCCAACATGGATCTCCCCGCCCTCGACCTGCGCGCTGTGCGCATGCAAACGCCCCAGCGGCTTGGCAGTGTCGGAAACGAACAGCGCCGCGCCGTCTGCGCTGGTAATCGTTCCGGCATCGCCGGTTTGCCCGCCGCTTGTCCCGTAGAACGGCGTCTGGTTGGTCAGCACGATGACTTCATCACCCTTGACCGCTGACCGGACTTCCTGCCCGTCCTTGACCAGTGAAACCACCTGGCCTTCGCCGCTGGTTGCAGCATAGCCGGTGAACTCGGTGCTGCCTTCGCGTTCGGCGATGTCGAACCAAATTTCACCGTCTGCCGCTTGGCCCGAACCCTTCCAGGCCGCCCGCGCCGCCGCCTTTTGCTGCGCCATCGCGGCATCGAAGCCCGCTTTGTCCACGCTGATGCTGCGCGCACGCAGCGCATCTTCGGTCAGATCATAGGGGAAGCCGAAAGTATCATAGAGCTTGAAGGCGGTTTCGCCCGGCAGGCTATCGCCCTCGCCCAGCGCCAAAGTTGCCTCATCGAGCAGCTTGAGCCCATTGTGCAGCGTCCGCCGGAACTGCACTTCCTCGCGCTGCAAGGTTTCCTGGATAAGCGGCTGCGCCCGGCCAAGCTCGGGATAGGCAGCACCCATTTCGGTGATCAACGCGGGCACCAGCCGGTGCATCAGCGGATCCTTCGCCCCCAGCAGATGGGCATGGCGCATGGCGCGGCGCATAATCCGCCGCAGCACATAACCGCGACCCTCATTGGACGGCAGAACGCCATCGGCCAGCAGGAAGCTGACTGAGCGAAGATGATCAGCGATGACCCGGTGGCTGGCGCGGTTGTCACCCTCTGCGGCAACCCCGGTCAGGCCTTCGGAGGCCCCGATCAGCGCCCGGAAAGTATCGGTCTGGTAATTGTCATGCTGCCCCTGCATCACCGCAGCGACGCGTTCCAGGCCCATCCCGGTGTCAATGCTGGGCTTTGGCAGGCTCGTCCGGGTGCCGTCTGCACCCTGTTCAAACTGCATGAACACGAGATTCCAGACCTCGATAAACCGGTCGCCGTTCTCATCCGCAGAGCCCGGAGGCCCGCCCCAGATGTGATCCCCGTGGTCGTAGAAGATCTCGGAACAGGGCCCACACGGCCCGGTATCACCCATCGACCAAAAATTGTCAGACGTGGGAATGCGGATGATTCGATTTTCAGGAATACCCGCAATTTTGCGCCACAAATCAAACGCCTCGTCGTCGGTGTGATAGACGGTGACGGTAAGCTTGTCCGCCGGCAACCTCCATTCCTTGGTCAGCAACGTCCAGGCATGGATGATCGCCTGTTCTTTGAAATAGTCACCGAACGAGAAATTTCCGAGCATCTCAAAGAACGTATGGTGCCGCGCGGTATAGCCAACATTGTCCAGATCATTGTGCTTGCCACCGGCGCGGACGCATTTCTGCGAGGAAGCGGCGCGGGGAATGGCGCGGCTCTCCAGCCCGGTGAAAACATTCTTGAACGGGACCATCCCGGCATTGGTGAACATCAACGTCGGATCGTTGTAAGGCACCAGCGGCGCAGAGGGGACCGCTTCGTGGCCATTGGCGGCGAAGTAATCCAGAAAGGAGCAGCGGATGTCGTTGGTCGATGTCATAGCCTGCTGCCGATAGGGCAGCGGCGGAAATCCGACAAGACGGAAGGCGCGATTAGCGTTGCAATCAGCTCGCCCGCGCTGTCACGATCCACGCCGCAGCCCCCAGCGCCACAAGATCACCGCTGCGATGTGTTTCGAGCAATCGGATGATCCGTTTCATTGCCTGCTCTCGTGCATCGCTATCCAGCGCACGCAAAGCCGCAGCGGTCGGGCCAATTCGCGAGAAAAATCCCGCAGCATCTCCCACCGGATCATCGCCCTTGCCAGTGACATAGGCAAAGTCGACCGGCTCAAAATCAATCCCCTGCCAGCCCGCCGAGCCAAGAATAGCCTCGACATACTGGGGATCGGCAAAGGCAAATGGGCCTGGAGCACGCGGATCCGCAGCAGGCGGAATTCCAAGCAAATCGGCAAAATCGGACGCCCAGCGGTTCTCCCGCGGGGTACGAAAGCACGAGAACACCAGATGGGCTCCAGAGCTACAAATTGACCGTAGATGGGTGAATGCACCCGGCGGATCATCGAAGAACATCACCCCGTGGCGCGAGACCAGCAAATCTGGAGCAAAGTCCACGCGCTGCCAATTGGCCGCATCGCCCAGCGAGAATTCAACATTGCCATGGTTAGCGCCGCGTATTTGTGCAGCCGCAACAAGGTCTGCCGAAACATCGAGGCCGATGATGCGGGCGCGCGGGCGGGAGCGCGCGATAGCCAGTGACAACTGCCCCGCCCCGCAACCGATATCGAGAACAGAATCGCCGTCGCACGAAGAAACCCGCTCAAGCAGGCGCTGGGTCAGCCCGGCAAAGGCGCGGTCAGTTTGCGGATACATTGCCGCCCAGCTGCGGCCGACTTGGGCCTGCCAATCCATCGCAGTAGTCATAACAGCTAGGCTACGTCGCTAGACCCAGACAGACAAGCGCGATTTGTTGAGCAGACTGGCCTTGAAACAGGCTGGCCTTGAAACAGACTGGCCTTGAAACAGACTGGCCTTGAGGCAGACAGGGAGCACGGTGCTTGCGATG
This sequence comes from Novosphingobium sp., assembly GCA_031419035.1. Lineage (GTDB taxonomy): Bacteria > Pseudomonadota > Alphaproteobacteria > Sphingomonadales > Sphingomonadaceae > Novosphingobium. Next base: position 10,401 of record JANOKC010000050.1, read on the forward strand.
TTCGGGGCGCCAGGCTGAGGACACAAAAAAGACCGGCGCGGGTCCCGTAGGAGCACCGCGCCGGTCCTGTTTTGGTGAAAGGCGCCGGGGGTTGGGGAAAGCGCCCTTCCCTGAAGTTCAGATGTCGTCTTCCGGGTCCGGACCCGACATCATCACCTCGGCGACCTTGTCGGTCTGGCCGCGAATGGCGGCTTCCAACTTGTCGCAAAGCTCTGGATTTTCCTTAAGGAAAGTCTTGGAATTTTCACGCCCCTGACCGACCCGGATGCTGTCATAGCTGAACCAGGCGCCCGACTTCTCAACAAGTCCGGCCTTGACTCCAAGATCGAGGATTTCGCCGATCTTTGAAATGCCCTCCCCGTACATGATGTCAAATTCAACCTGCTTGAACGGTGCGGCGACCTTGTTCTTGACGACCTTCACGCGAGTGGTGTTGCCGACGATATCGTCGCGGTCCTTGATCTGGCCAATGCGGCGGATATCGAGGCGGACCGAGGCGTAGAACTTAAGCGCATTGCCGCCGGTGGTGGTTTCCGGATTGCCGTACATCACCCCGATTTTCATTCGCAGCTGATTGATGAAAATCACCATGCAGCGCGAGCGGCTGATCGAGCCAGTCAGCTTGCGAAGTGACTGCGACATCAGGCGGGCCTGCAAGCCAACGTGGCTATCGCCCATCTCGCCCTCGATTTCGGCGCGGGGAACCAGCGCGGCAACCGAATCGATCACCAGCACATCAAAAGCATTGGAGCGGACCAGCGTATCAACGATTTCAAGCGCCTGTTCGCCGGTATCGGGCTGCGAGACAATCAGTTCATTGATATCCACGCCGAGCTTCTTGGCATAGACCGGATCGAGCGCATGTTCGGCATCGATGAAGGCGGCAGTGCCGCCATTCTTCTGCGCCTCAGCAATCACGTGGAGCGCCAGTGTGGTTTTCCCTGAGCTTTCTGGCCCGTAAATCTCGATCACCCGGCCGCGCGGCAGGCCGCCGACGCCAAGCGCAATGTCGAGTCCAAGCGACCCGGAGGAGATCGTTTCGACCTGCATCGCCTCGCGCGAGCCCAGCTTCATCGCGCTGCCTTTGCCAAAGGCACGATCAATCTGCGCCAGCGCTGCCTCAAGCGCCTTCTGACGATCCATGGTTTCCTTGCCTTCCTGAATCAATTTAAGCTGTGCAGCCATGCTTCGTCCCCTTGCCTAGAAGGCTGACCGGAAAGGTCAATGGCAGCTTTGTATTAGCTTTGTTCTTATAGAACAAGGGGGGAACGAAAAAATTTCTGAAGGCGCTGTCAGATCCGGGTAGAACTGATTATTTCTCCAACTTTATCAGATATCTGTTGGACTGAAAACGGCTTGGGAATGAAGTGCATATACGCGATATTGATCTGCTCACGCAGCTGTTCCTCGGCATAGCCGGACATGAACAGCACGGGGAGATTCGGGGCGAGTTTACGGATTTCGCGGGCCATGGCGGGGCCGTCCATAGCCGGCATCACTACATCGCTGACCACCATATCGAAGGCCTCACCTCCCGCCGCCAGTTGCGCCTGAAACTTTTCCAACCCTTCTTCGCCGTCACTTGCCGCAGTGATCGTATAACCGGCGCGGACCAGCGCGCGGGTCGCAACGGCGCGAACCATCTCTTCATCCTCGACGAGCAATATATGCCCGCCGCCAGCCCAGCTTGATAATGCTTTGGGCGGCGCGGATAGAGCAGGAAGATCGCCGGGGCTGGCGTGATGGACCGGCAGGTAAACGGTGAACCTGGTCCCTTGACCGACTTCACTATCGGCAAAGATGAACCCGCCCGATTGCTTGACGATGCCATAAACGGTCGAGAGGCCAAGCCCGGTGCCTCCCATAATTCCGCCACGGCCTTGCTCCTTGGTGGTAAAGAACGGCTCGAAGATTTTGCCGAGATGTTCGGGACGGATCCCGGCTCCGGTGTCTTGCACGATCAGCGCCGTATAATCCGCCACGGGAAGTATCCCGCTGTGGATCCCGCGCGCATCGGATGCGGTGATCCGCTTGGTTGAAACGGTCAGCTTGCCGCCATGATCGGAGCGAGATTGCATCGCATCGCGGGCATTGACGACCAGATTGACGATCACCTGCTCAAGTTGGGTCGGATCAGCGCGGATCGGTCCCAGATTCCGGTCATGGGTTACCGCGAACAGGATCTTCTCGCCAATCAACCGCCGCAACATGGTCGATATGTCAGAAACAACATCGGGCAATTGCAGCACTTCAGGCCGCAGCGTTTGCTGCCGCGAGAAGGCGAGTAGCTGACGGGTCAAGCTGGCGGCGCGATTAGAATTGGCACGGATCTGCTGGATGTCGTCATAGTCGCTGTCACCGGGCGTATGGCGCAGCAACATCAGATCGCAGGTACCCAGGATCGCGGTCAGGACATTGTTGAAATCATGCGCGACGCCGCCAGCCAATTGCCCGACGGCCTGCATCTTGGTGGCCTGCGCCACCTGCCGCTTGAGGCGGGTTTCCTCGGTTGAGTCAGTAAGCCCCAGCAGCACCGCCGCCTCACCCAACCCGCGCACGCCGGCAAGGCTCAAGGATACGGGTTCGTCTGGCAGCGCGCTTAACCGGATCGCAATGTCGCCGGCATTGGCCGGGCCTTGCGCAAACCGGCGGATCGCATCGGAAAGCGCGCCCTTATCTTCGCGAACCACCAGATCGGTCGGGTAAGTTGGTGCCGCTTCACTCTCCAGCCCGGCCGCGCGCATGAATGCTGGGTTGGCAAACAGCAGCCGCCCATCCCGATTGGCCATTGCCAGACCAAGTGGTAACTGGCTGAGCAATGCCTCAAGATGCGGAACACCGGCCTGCACCTCGGTATCACTGCCACCCATTCCGACGCAAGAATCAACCAGCAGCATCAGCGAGGGGGTTGTATCGGGATCTGGTTCACCCATCGCGTCGGGATCAGCGACGGGCAGGTAATACATAGTCAAGGGTGCACCTTTGCGGCCCTCGCGTGCCCAGCTGATCCGATCACGGTCATCCTGACGGAGCAGCGTCACGAAATCAGTGCCCGTCAGCAGTGCGTTTGCATCACCAATCGCCCGGCTGGCAAAACCTGCACTGGCGGCGCGGATCTTGCCATCGGGATCAACAATTGCCGCAGAAATGCCAGCCAGCGCCAGCGACCTGCCAAGCTTGCCATCCAGCTGGACAACAAGATCGCCAACCGGATCGGCCGCCGTCATCCGGCTGATTTGCCAGACCAGAAAATCATCGCCGCGGCCTGCGCGCAAGGCCGCGCCGCGCCACCTTCCGGTTACGCCTTCGATCAGGTCCGCGCTGCCCTGTCCGTCGCGCCAGCCGCTGCGGGCGGCGCGCACGAGGCGCTCAAGCGAGGGGTTATCCACTGGCAAGCGCGGCGGCGCGTGAGCGGTTCCGAACCATTCTTCATAGCGGGCATTGGCGCAAACCAGCCGACCAGCGCGATCGGTAATCGCCACCGCCGTATCGGGCCGCTCAATCGCAGCAACGGTAACGGACCAATCCGGCAAGGCATACTCCGCCGCAAGCCGCGGCGGATCGCGCAGTGCGATATTCCGCGCCAGTCCGCCAAGTGCCAGAACTCCGCCGCCAAATCCTAGCACAACCAAGGCCTGACCGGTCGCAAACCACAACAATGCGAGACTGGCGGCAAGTCCTGCCCCGATCAGCAGCCAGTCCGACCGGAACGACTTTGCCGGCTCGATATCTCGGTTCTGCTGGTGGATAGAAGCCATCAGGGGGCAGCGATGGTTTCGGCGTTCTGGCTGGCTGCGACCAATCGCTTGCGCCGCGCTTCCAGCCTTGCTCGCCGCTTTTTCGCAGTCCACCAGCTCCAGGTAAAGCTGGCGACCAGGTAGCTGACTGCAGCAGAAATCACGGCCACCACCACCAGCCCGAAAGCGGTAACCAGGGTGGCGCCGGTCAGCCAGGTCAGCATCTGGTCAAACTGGGTCTGTTCCATAGTCCGTGCAACCGGCTGCAATACGGTCATCGCATCGACCCGCAGCAGCCATGCACCGACCTTGTAAGCCACCACCCAGATCAGCGGGGTGGTGAAGGGATTGGTAATAAAGGTCGTGAGGCCCGCCACCGGGACATTGGCCCGCACCGTCAGGCTGAGCAGCGCGGCAAACAGGATCTGGGCAAAGGGCACGATGATCCCCACCAGCATTCCCAGTGCAACTCCGCGCGGGACCGAACGGCGGGTAAAGCGCCACAACTCGGATGCCAAAACACGCTTTGGGATCCAGCGATTGCGTTCCATCTGCTCACGCTTGGGCATGGAGCGCCTGGCCCAACGAGCGAAACGGGAAACGGGCATAATCAGCTATTCTCACGCATTATTCGGGCCTTGTCGCGTTGCCAGTCCCGATCTTTGATAACATGGCGCTTGTCCGCCGCATTCTTGCCTTTGGCCAGCGCCAGTTCGACTTTTGCCCGGCCGCGCCCGTTGAAATAGATGCTGAGCGGAACCAGCGTCATCCCCTTGCGCTCCACCGCGCCATGGAATTTGGCAATCTCGCGCTCTTTCAGCAGCAGCTTGCGGGGCCGCTTTGGCTCATGGTTGTAACGGTTGCCATGGCTGAATTCGGGGACGTTGGAGTTTACCAGCCACACCTCGCCGTTCTTGACCTCGGCATAGCTCTCGGCAATCGAGCCCTCACCAAAGCGCAGCGATTTCACCTCGGTCCCGGTCAACGCGATTCCCGCCTCGAACACATCATCGATGTAATAGTCATACTTCGCCCGCCGGTTTTCGGCGACGATCTTTACCTTGTCGAACGGGGCGGGAGTCGGTCGGGCCATGATTACTTGCATGTAGGGTGGAGGGGCGGCGAGGGAAACCCTGCCCTCAACAAAATCGCGGCATCAGTTCAGGTTGACGACGGGATTGGCTTTGGTGGAAATTTTTAAACCAACCCAGCATGTTCCAATGCCGCATCCACGGCCTTGCGGGCCGCTTCGTTGCACGGGACCAGCGGCAGGCGCAGTTCCTCGGTCATCCAGTCATGGACGCGCGACAAGGCATATTTGACCGGACCGGGGCTGGCATCATCGAACATCGCGTAGTGCAGCGGATACAGCCGGTCGTTGAGCTCGCGCGCTTTTTCCAGATCGTTTTCAGCGCAGGCCGCCTGAAAATCGGCGCAAAGCCGGGGCGCGACATTGGCGGTGACCGAGATGCAGCCCACCCCGCCCGCCGCGTTGAACGGCAGCGCCAACTCGTCGTCGCCGCACAGCTGACACCATTCTTTCGAGATTCCCATGCGGTGATCGGTCACCCGGCCAAGATCGCCGCTGGCGTCCTTGATCGCTACAAAAGTCTTGGGGAACCGGCGCACCAGCTCGATCACTGTTTCAGGCTTGAGATCGGTTACCGTCCGGCCCGGCACATTATAAAGAACAATCGGCAGATCGGTGTGCTCTGCCAGGAAGCTGAAATGGGCGATCAACCCCTCCTGACTGGGGCGGTTGTAATAGGGCGCGACGCATAGGCCGGCGGTGGCCCCGCTCTTCTTGGAGAAATTGAGGTGCAGCCGCGCGTTCATCGTATCGTTGCTGCCGCAACCGGCGATAATCGGTACACGCCCAGCCGCCTGCTCGATGCACACCTCGATTACCCGGTGATGTTCGGCATTGGAAAGGGTTGAGGCCTCGCCGGTGGTGCCGCAGGGGACCAACGCTTTAGAGCCGTTCTCGATCTGCCAATCGACCAGCTTGCGAAAAGCCTTCTCATCGAACGCTCCATCGCGAAAGGGAGTCACCAGAGCCGGAATCGAGCCGGAGAACATAGACTTTATCCTTGAACTTGCCCCATAGGGCTATCACCAATCCATTCAGCACCTGATAAGGAGCCTAAGCCCACGATGTCCAGCATGGTTCGCACAACAATTGCCGCCCTGCTGCTTTCGCTGGCTTTCGCTCCGCTCCCTGTTCTCGCTCAGGCTGGTGGCCAGGAAGGTGCGGAGTGGGATCAGGCACGCGCCCAGCTGCGCGCCAGCCAGACGGGCAATATCGCACAGGCAATTCAGCGGTGGAAGCTGCTGGCCAGCTCTGATCGGTTCAGTTTTACTGAATATTCCAGCTTTATGCTAACATATCCGGGCTTTCCCGAAGAGGCCAAGCTGCGCAATTGGGCCGAACGCGCGCTGAGCCGGGATTATCCCGAGCCGGGCCGTGTTGCGGCTTACTTCGATCGGTTCGCGCCAGTTACCAATGATGCCCGCGCGCAATATGCCTTGGCGCTGGCAGCACTTCGGCGGCCCGAGGCGCTGACTGTTGCCCGCGCGGCCTGGCGCGGCGGGGCAATGAGCGATGCTGCCGAAGCAGCTTTGTTCCCGCAACTTGCTGCCACATTGTCGCTGGAAGATCACGATACACGGATGAACGCGCTGCTTTGGGCCAGTGCGGCGGCCCAGGCGGAGCGGCAGATCCTTTACGTCTCACCTGCTGCGCGGACTGGCTTTCTGGCCCGGCTTGGCCTGATCAATGGCAAAGATCCAGCCAGCGCTGGACTGGTGATGGGACCCGAAGCACTGCGCGACGCAGGCTATGTCTACAACCGTTCTCGAATGCTGCGATCCACCGGGCAAGGCTATGCTGCCGCCAGCATGCTTGCGACCCGCCCGCCCCTGCCGATAGTACCGCTCGATCAGCGTAAATGGCTAGCAGAGCTGCTGGCCGCGGCCCGCAGCGCCGATGCTGCCAGTGCGGTCCGGATCGCCGGTTCGATTGACGATGGATTTGCACCCGGCACCGATGTCAGCCGCCTGTCGTTCCTAATCCGCGACGATTACACTTCGCTGATGTGGCTGGGCGGCACCAAGGCGCTGAACAGCCTGGGCGATGGCGCGCGGGCAATGACGCTGTTCTACCGTTATGGTGCCGCCGCGCGCACCCCGCAAACGCGCTCCAAGGGCTTTTACTGGGCTGGCCGCGCTGCGGCGCGCGCCAATGATGCCATTAGCGCAAATCGCTATTTTGAAATGGCAGCGGCATATCCCGATCAGTATTACGGGATGCTCAGCCTAGAGCGGTTGGGCCGCGCCCTGCCGCGGTTTGATGCTGCTCCCGTTGGCTCAGCCACTCCTGAAGAGCGCGCCGCCTTTGCCGCAAAGCCCTTGACATCAGCAGTGCGCGAAGTGGCGCGCGAGGCTGATTGGCCGACCGCAGTGCGATTTTTCCGCGAGATCGCCGAACAGGCCGTGACCGAAGGCGATCATCTGCTGGTGGCTGATCTTGCGCGCAGCTTGGGTCGCCGCGATCTGGCCGTAATCCTTGGAGAGTCTGCGCACACCGACGGTTTCGGCAATTTCCAGACGATTTCATTTCCCCGAATGCCAGCCATCCAGGGCGGCAATTGGACCATGATCCACGCGATTACTCGTCAGGAAAGCCAGTTCGCGATGAATGCCGTCAGCCACGCCGGTGCGCGCGGGCTGATGCAGCTGATGCCCGGCACCGCGCGCGAGCAGGCTGGCAAGATGGGGCTGGTGTATGATTTGCAAGGGTTGACCAGCGATGCAGGCTATAACCAGATGCTCGGCAATGCCTATTTCGCGCGGATGATGGATTACTTTGGCGGCAGCTACCCGCTGGCTGTCGCGGCCTATAATGCTGGTCCCGGCAATGTGAACAAATTCCTGCGCGCCAATGGCGATCCGCGAAATGGCGGAATTGACTGGGTCGATTGGATTGAGAAAATCCCGCTCACCGAAACGCGCGGCTATGTTCAACATGTAATTGAAAATGCCGTTGTCTATGAAGCAATGAACCCCGGCAAAGCGAGCTACAAGGGCGCCAATCCATTGAGCTATTTCCTAGGCAAGCGGACGCCGGGTTAAGCGGTATGAAACCCGCTGGCCCGCCGATAACCCCTGCCGGAATGGCTGCGTTGCGCGCTCGCTATGACCATCTCCTCGGCACCGAACGCCCCGCGATTGTGGAAATTGTCAGCTGGGCGGCGGGCAATGGCGATCGCAGCGAGAACGGCGATTACCTTTATGGCCGCAAACGGATGCGCGAGATTGACCGCGAGCTTGCGCATCTGGCGCGGCGGATGAAATTCTGTCGCGTGATTGATCCCGCTGCACAAGGCGATCAAACCCGCGCATGGTTCGGCGCAACCATTACCATCGCCGATGAGGATGACGCCCGCCGCACCATCACGCTGGTCGGCGATGACGAGCAGGACGCCACCGCTGGCAAGATCGGCTGGAGCGCGCCCATGGCCCGCGCGCTGCGGGGGGCGACGGTGGGTGATTTGCGCAAGGTAAGGCTACCCGGCGGCGAGAAGGAATGGGAAGTCGTGGCGATTAGCTATTCGGAGATCAGTTGATGCGCACCACTTTCGGCGCGGCTACAGTCCGCCTCTACCACCTCGATGGCGGCAGCTAAGGTGGCGCGGCTAATACGCTGCACTATGGGACTTTGGCCGAGGCACTGGAGATTACCGCCGCCCAGCCCGAAGAAATACAGGACGGCCTATTCATCGCCACCGACAATGACGTGGTGAGTTATCTGGATTTTCTGGAGGGCTGAGCGACCAGGACTTTGTTCAATTGCGGCGCAAACGCCTGACCGAGCGTGGCTTGGGCAGCGCCATTCCAGCTTCGCCGGGATTAACGCAGCTATCCTGCATACGGCTGGTGCAGAGCGGATAGACCTTGTTCATCGCCTGCGCAGGAGGAGCGGTCAGTGCGCCCTTATAGGGTCCGGCGTTATAGCTGGAATCAGCAGGCATCGCTGGTCGAACCGAGCTTTGTGCGGTTACCGGATCGGGCGATGTCATCGTCGGGACATCCAATCCAGGCGGATTGGCCTGGACCTGGATCACCGGAGGCTCCGCTTGGGCGGCAAGTGTTGTTGCAGTGCCGCACAGAGTGATTGCCGCAGCACCAGCCAGGATCAGTTTACGCATCGGACTACTCCTTTGAAGGTTACAAGGATGGCAACGCCAACCGACAGACAATGTTCCCGATGAAGTGCCCATTCAGCGCAGGGTCTGAGAGCGCACGGAGCTCGAGAGATAGTTGGAGCGGGTTGCGCCATCACAGTGGATCGATCACCAAGCTCTCATAGGTCATCGCATCGGTCACTTCCTGTCGCTGTTCCGGAGCACGCCCGGAAAGAAAATCAAGCAGATCCTGCGTCAGCCGCTCGCGCTGAGTGGCAAACACTCCGTGCGGCTCTCCGCCATATTCGAGCAGCGTCGCGTGCGGCACCGCTTTCAGCACTTCACGCGCAGTGGCATCAATCGGGACGGTTTTGTCGGCCGTGCCGTGGATCAGCAACGTAGGCATGGTAAAGCTCGCAAGATCGGGACGGAAATCAGTGGTGGCAAAGGCCTTGACCGCCGCCAGCGTCGGTCGCAGTCCTGCCTGCATCGCGGTGGTCCAGGCCAAATGGAGAGTTTCGTCGCTGACAGGATGAACTAGCAAGCCCACCCCAAAAAAGTCCTTGAAGAAGCCGGTGAAGAATTTCGCTCGATCCTCCAGCATGCCCGCAGTCATTTCGTCGAATGTTTCCTGCGGCACACCATTCGGATTGTCGCCGGTCTGCAACATATACGGCACTACTGAGCTTACCAGCGCTACCCGGCTCACGCCTTCGCCACCATGGCGCGATAGATAGCGGGCAATCTCGCCGCCGCCCATGGAAAAGCCGATCAGCGCCACATCCTCGCCGCCAGCATGCGCTTCGATCACAGCGCCCAGATCGTCCGCGAATGTATCATAGTCATATCCGCCTGAAGGTTGCTCCGAACGTCCAAAGCCGCGCCGGTCGTAGGCAATTGCCTTATGACCAGCCTCAGCCAACGCCTGCGTAACGGGATCCCAGCTGTCGCTGGACAGCGGCCAACCGTGTATCAGCACCACGGGCGGCCCTTGACCCCAAGCCTTGACGTAAAGGTGCGCGCAGTCGCGTGTTTCAGTCATATGCATTGCAGGTCTCCTCGCTCATCGGGCTGGATCAGCTATGCTCGCAAAACCGCAGCTTTGTGGTTTTGTTCCAAGCGTCTGGGCAGGCTGCGGTGATCCGGTTTGGAGCGGGTATGAACCGAAACCAGCGGCCCCTTTCCTCCGCCCTGCCTTTCTGCGATTAGCTGCTGGTGATGGTAGGATTTCTTCGTCTTTTTGCTGCCGCGTTGGCGCTGGCCGCAACCCCTGCCCTCGCCCGCGATTCACTCGGGATGTTTTCTGGCTGGGGCGCGTTTCGCGATCCCGCAGTACCGCGCTGCTATGCCATCGCCATGGCTGCGCCATCAACGCTGGCCCGCGAATACCAGCCTTATGCGGCGGTGGGAACCTGGCCCAAGCAGGGTTTGCGCAATCAGATGCACTTCCGCCTCTCCCGCAAACTCTCTCCGGCAAGCCCGATCAGCCTGAGTATTGGCCGTCAGCGTTTTGCGCTGACCGGCGGCGGCGGCGATGCCTGGGCGGCAGACCAGCGGATGGACGCAAGCATCGTTGCAGCGATGCGTTCGGCCAGCGAAATGACTGTTTCGGCACGCGGCGCAGACGGACGCGGCTTTTCCAACCGATGGGACTTGGCAGGCGCGTCCACCGCCATGGATGCCGCGATGATCGGCTGTGCAAGGGTGAGGTAGCTTTTCTGGCGCTTCCCAACTATAGGCCCGCGCTTCATGGCTGATACCTCACTAATGCCCATCCCCGGAATGATTGACCCGGTGCCTGTCGCGCGCGACATAACCCCGCGCGTCGATGGCCGCGTCGATCTGATCGGGCTGCCACGGTTGCGGATTGCCGAGTTGCTGAGTGAGGCCGGGCTTGATGCCAAGGCGGCCAAGCTGCGCTCGCGCCAGCTGTTCCATTGGCTCTATCACCGGGGTGTGACAGATTTTGAGGCGATGACCGATATCGCCAAGGCCATGCGCCCCTGGCTGGCGGAACGGTTCGTGATCGGCCGGCCCGAGATTGTCGAGGCGCAGATTTCAACCGATGGCACCCGCAAATGGCTGCTGCGCACTGCCGACGCCAATGATTACGAGATGGTCTTCATCCCCGATGAGACGCGCGGCACACTGTGTGTTTCCAGCCAGATCGGCTGCACGCTCAACTGCCGGTTCTGCCATACGGGCACGATGCGGCTGGTTCGCAATCTGACCCCGGGCGAGATCGTGGGCCAGGTTATGCTGGCCCGCGATGCACTGGGTGAATGGCCTAAGGGATCGATGGATTTTGCCGAACAGGACGATGAGGATGAGGGCGGTCACTACACCTCTGACGGCAGGCTTCTAACCAACATAGTGATGATGGGCATGGGCGAGCCGCTGTATAATTTTGATAATGTCCGCGATGCGCTGAAGCTGGTGATGGACGGCGATGGGCTGGGCCTGTCGCGCCGCCGGATCACGCTTTCGACCAGCGGGGTGGTGCCGATGATGGCCCGCGCCGGGGAAGAGATCGGGGTAAACCTTGCGGTGTCGCTCCACGCCGTGACCAAGGAAGTGCGCGACGAGATCGTGCCGATCAACCGCAAATACGGGATCGAGGAGCTGCTTCAGGCCTGCGCCGATTATCCCCGCGCCTCCAACGCGCGGCGAATCACGTTTGAATATGTCATGCTGCGCGACAAGAACGACAGCGATGCCGATGCGCGCGAGCTGGTTCGGCTGATCAAGCGTTACAAGCTTCCCGCCAAGGTCAATCTGATCCCGTTCAACCCCTGGCCGGGCGCGGTTTACGAATGCTCTACGCCTAAGCGGATCAAGAGCTTTGCCGATATAGTCTTTGCCGGCGGGATCAGCGCCCCGGTGCGCACGCCCCGGGGGCGCGATATCGATGCCGCCTGCGGCCAGCTCAAGACCGCATCCGAGAAGAAAAGCCGCGCCGAACTGGACCGGTTGGCCGACGAAAAGCAGGCAGCACTCGGCTGAACGCGATTCCGGGGCGATTCACCAATCCGGGCAATGCAGCGTTCAGTTTCGTAAGCCAGGATAGCGGCTGACACACCCAGCCGGAGAATAGCCGCCATGCTTCGCAAGATCCTGATCGCCGCAACGCTGACCTTTACTGCACTGCCCGCCGCTTCGGCCTTTGCCGATCCGCCAAGCTGGGCTCCGGCGCATGGCTATCGCGCCAAGCAGGGCGGGATAGCCTATCGTCAGACCGACAACGGGGTCCGTTATTGGCAGGGCGAGGACGGGCGCTATTATTGCCGCCGCGGCAACGGCACCACCGGTCTGCTGGTCGGCGCGGCGCTGGGCGCGCTGCTGGGCCGCGCGGTCGATACCGATGGAGACCGGGTGGTTGGCACCATCCTGGGGGCAGCAGCGGGCGCATTGGTGGGCCGCGAGATTGATCGCGGGCCATCGCGCTGCCGCTAACCATTGACTGGAAAGTTTATCGTCCCCAATCGTGGCACTGATGACCTTGCCTTCAGTCCTCATTACCGGTGGTGCCAAGCGGATCGGCGCAGCACTTACGCGAGAGTTTGCGGCGGCAGGCTGGCATGTGGTGATCCATGTCGGCCATTCGCCTGACGCGGCCCATGCGCTCGCCGCCGAGCTGCCCTCTGCCGAAGTGGTGCAATGCGATCTTCTGAATGGCGATGCTGCGCGGGCGATGATCGATGATCTGGCCGCCCGGCTGGACGATTGGCGGATGCTGGTAAACTGCGCCGCAGTCTTCAACCTAGACACCGCCGCCGCGATCAACCACGCCATCTTTACCGAGGCGATGACAGTCAACGCTGAAACGCCGACCCGCATGGCGCAGTCGTTTCTGGCAAAGGCGCGGGCCAAGGGCGGTCGCCGGGTCATCCAGTTCCTTGACCAGAAGCTGCTCAATCCCAATCCGGATTTCTTCTCCTACACCATGGCCAAGCACGCCTTTGCCGCCGGAGTGACGATGCTGGCGATGGCGCAGGAGCGCAGTGAGGACCGCGTCTATGGCTTGGCCCCCGGCGCGATTCTGCCAAGCTTTGATCAGGCCGATGCTGAGCATGAGGCCAGCGGCAGAATGAACTTACTGGGGCGGCTGACTGATCCAGCCGAGCTTGCAGAGGCGGCGCTGTTCCTCAGCGAGGGCTGGCTGGCCAGCGGCGAGACGCTGTTCATCGATTCGGGCCAGCATTTGCTGCACCAGCCGCGCGATGTGCTGTACCTTGCGCGTCAATGATTTTGGCTTGCGCCCGCCAGCAGGTGCCATAGACTTGGCCCCATGTGGCTGCTCAACCAGATGCTCACCCGGCTGATCCGCGAAGGTCAGCTTATCGTCACCGATTTTGATGGCACAGAGTATCGCTATGGCGATGCGGCGGCTGATCCGGTCCGTCTCCGCTTCACTGACAAGGGCGCGGCGCTGCATATCGCGCGCAACCCCGGCGTGGGCGCGGGCGAGGCCTATATGGACGGGCGGCTGACTATCGAACCGCCGCATGATATTCGCAGCTTCATCCTGCTGATCGTTTCGGGGGCGCGCTCAAACAAAGTCTCGATCTCGCCGCATGGACCGATCCGGCGGATGGCTGATAGATTTGCGGCCAAGCTCGATCAGATCAACCTGCGGCCCAAGGCGAGCAAAAACGTAAAGCATCATTATGATCTGACCCGCCAGTTCTACGAGCTGTTTCTGGATGAGAACCGGATCTATTCGATGGGCTATTACCGCGATCCCGGCAATACGCTGGAACGCGCCCAGCTGGACAAGCTGGCGCTGGTGGCCGCCAAGCTGAAGCTGGTGCCAGGCCAGAGCGCAGGCATGCGGGTGCTTGATATTGGCAGCGGCTGGGGCGGGCTGGCGCTCTATCTCAATCGCCACTTCGGCTGCGAGGTGCTGGGCGTCAGCCTTGCGCCGGACCAAGTGGCCTTCGCCCGCGAAGCTGCCGAGGCCGCCGGCGTGGCAGACAAGGTCAAGTTCGAACTGATCGACTACCGCGATGTCACCGGGCAATTTGACCGGATCACCAGCATCGGCATGATCGAACACGTCGGCGCGCTGCATTACCGCGAATATTTCGCCAAAACCAACCAGCTGCTGGCCGATGACGGGATCATGCTGACCCACACCATCGGCCGCGCCGGGCCGCCGGGCCGGACCGACAAATGGACCCGCATATCCATCTTGCCCGGCGGCTTTGTACCATCACTCAGCCATCTGGTGACCGGGCTGGAACAAACCGGCTGGGTGATCGCCGATTTTGAGGAACTGCGCTATCACTATGCCCATACGCTGAAGGAATGGTACCGCCGCACCACGCTGCATGAAGCCGAGATCACCGCGCTTTACGACGCCCGGATGTTCCGCATGTGGCAATTCTACCTCGCCGG
>JANOKC010000051.1:0-1767 GCA_031419035.1 Novosphingobium sp.
GCAAGGCCGCGCCTTCGAGACGGCCGATGTGCGCGATCTCAACGACTGGCATACCAAGCTCAACGGACTGCTCCGTAACCTACATGACGAACGGTTGTCGATCTGGACGCATCTGATCAGGATGCGGGTCGATCAATATCCGGGCGGCAAGTTCAAATCGGGTTTCGCGGCCGATCTCGACCGCGCCTATTTCGGGCGGATCAACCGGGAGCGGATGTTCATCAACCGCTTCTTTGTCAGCCTTGTGATCCGCCCTGGTGCCACCGGTAGCGACAAGCTCATCCAGTTGTTCAAGCGCCGTGTTTCCAGGAGTGCGCCGCAAGGCGCATCCCAAAGCGTGGTGATCGACGAGGCGCTCGTCGAACTGCTCGACGACAAGGCGCGCGATTTCGAGAAATTGATGTTGCGCTGCGAGCCGCGCCGCTGCGCGATCTACGAGCATCGCGGTCTGATGTTCTCGGAAACGATGGAAGTGGTCGATATGGTGATGACAGGTCGCCACCGTCGCGTCCCTGTCGTGCGCGGCCATCTGGGCGGCGCACTCTACCGCTCGCGCACCATCTTTGGCGCGGAAACCATCGAAGTGCGCGACGCCGACGCTTCGGCGTTCGGCGGGATCTTCGGTATCCGCGAATATCCGGCACAAACCACACCGCGCCAGTTCGAGGCGCTGCTGTCGGTCGATTTCGGGTTTGTGCTGACGCAGAGCTTCACTTTCCTCGGGCGGGCGGCAGCGACCGAGAAATTCCGGCTGCGGATGACGCAGATGGAAAATGCGGGCGACAGGGCCGTGAGCCAGGCCGATGCGCTGATCGACGCTGGCGACGATCTGATGTCGAACCGCTTTGTGCTGGGCGATCACCATTTCACACTCGCGGTCTATGCCGATAGCGTGAAGGGCCTCCGCGATCATATGTCGGTCGCAAGGGCGGCGCTTGCCGATACCGGCATGGTCGCGGCGCGCGAAGGTGCGGCTCTTGAAGCCGCCTATTGGTCGCAGCTCGTCGGCAATTTTGCCTGGCGCGCCCGGCCTGCACCGATCACCTCGCTCAATTTCGCCGCCTTCTCGCCATTCCACACGTTCCCGGCAGGAAGTGCCAACGGCAATCATTGGGGCAATGCAATTGCCTTGCTCAAAACCAATGCCCGCAGCCCCTATTTCTTCAACTTCCACAAGGGCGACCTCGGCCATACGCTGATCATCGGGCCTTCTGGTGGCGGCAAGACGGTGCTGCTCAACTTCCTGATGGCGCAGACCGAGAAAACCGGCGCACGGCAGATATTCATCGACAAGGATCGCGGCGCGCAAATCTTTGTGCAGGCCAGTGGCGGCACTTATCTCGCGCTCCATAACGGGGTGCCAACCGGATTCTCGCCGCTCAAGGCGCTCGCCAACCGCGCTGAGGACAAGACATTTCTGTCGCTGTTTATCCGCCAACTGGTCCGCGCCGATGGCAAACCGATTTCGGTCCAGGAAGAACGGCTGATCGAGGACGGCATCAACGCCGTGATGAAACTCGACGTTGCCGATCGTTCGCTCAGCGCGCTCCGCTCGATGCTCGGGATGAAGGATGCGAGCGGTGTCGGCGCCAGGCTGGAGAAATGGACGTCGGAAGGATCGCTCGGCTGGGTGTTCGATAATCCAGCGGATTCAATGACGCTTGATGCGCGGTTCATCGGCTTCGACATGACCGATTTTCTCGACAATGCCGACATTCGCACGCCGGTCATGTTGTATCTGTTCCACCGCATCGACCAGCTCCTGAC
>JANOKC010000052.1:0-2233 GCA_031419035.1 Novosphingobium sp.
TGCAAGGCGGGGTCAATGTCCCGGCCAGCTATGCGACAGACTTCTTCGCCAGCCAGCCCCAGCCCGCCGGCATTCCCGGCAACACCAATATCGGCCTGCGCCGCAACACGCTGCGGCTGAGCGCGATAGCCAATTTCAACAGCAACGGCTGGAATGCCGATCTGGTCCTTGGCCTCAATCGCCAGCGGGCGAACTGGATCCGCGATGCCGATGTGACCGACACCTTTGGCTCGGTGTCCAATGATCCGCAAAAGATCGATGACAGGTCGGTCGAATTCCGGATCAGCTCTCCGGTCAGCGCTCCGATCCGCGCCATGGTGGGGGTCAATTACTATAGCCAGGATTTCATCGCAGCAGGCGATGGCGGCGCGGTGACGCTTTATTGTGTGGTCACTTCAGATCAGACCAGCTTCACCCGGTGCCAATTCCCATTCCGCAGCGCAAGCAACTTTGGCAATTCGGACGAGGCGCGTGTGCTCGGCCTGTTTGGCAGCCTTGAATGGGACATCACAGAACAGATCACACTCAGCGGCGAAGGCCGCTGGCAGCGTGACCGGTTGACCAAAGGCGGAACCGTAACCGCAGGCGGCGTCGGTGCTTCGGCCGTCACCCAAGTGTACCAGCGCTTCCTTCCGCGCGCCATCCTGCGCTGGGAACCAAGCGACAACACCACCCTATATGCCAGCTATGCGCTGGGCGCGATCCCGGGCGATATCAACGCAGCCTATATTCGCGCCGATGCGCGCGAACGGGCGCAGTATGAGGCTCAGTTCCCCGGCCTGAATGTTTCGACCGGGCAGGAGCTGCTGAAAGCTTTCGAGATCGGCTGGAAACAACGGACGTCTGACAACCGGGTCCACTTTGCAATCTCGGCCTATCACTATGATTGGTCAAATGTGAAAGGCCGCGTTACCGCCAGTATCAACCAGACCTGCCGCAATGCAGGCGCAGGAATTCTGGGCTGCGATCCGGCGGTCAATCCGACTGCGGCCATCGGCCAGCCCGAAACGGTCCGTGACGCCAATAGTGTGCTGGTGCCGTTCCTGCGCGGAAACAACGTGCTGGTGACCGGTGATGCCCGGATCTATGGCGGTGAAATCGAAGCGGGTGTCAGACTGACCGATGACCTCTCGCTTGATGCAAATGTTGCCTGGGCTCATGGCCGCTACAAGAACTACCTGTTCAACTTTGTTGCAGCGATTGCTGGATTTACCCAGATGCGCGGCAATGCCATTCCCCGCTTCCCTGAATGGAGCGGCAATCTCTCACTGGGCTGGCGGCACAAATTCAGCGACCAGCTGACCGGTTTTGCCCGCGCTGACGCGATCTATTTTGGCAAGGCCTTTGTCGACGAATCCAACCTCGCCTATGCGCAAGCCTATACGCTGGTGAACCTGCGCGGTGGGGTTGATCTGGACCCGCTGCGGATCGAACTGTTCGTTAACAATCTGTTTGACGAAGATCGCTATGCCGCAGGATCGCGCTGGTCGAATTTCAGCCGTCCGGTGAACTTCGGCACCTTTACCCAGCATCAAGGCGTCAATGTCTCCCCGCAATCAAAACGCGAAGTGGGCATGCGGATGACTGCCAAATTCTGATGCGGATGCTGCTCGCCGCCGTTGCCTTGCTGGCGCCGACAGCGGCGGCTTTCGCCGAACCAGAGCCCGCTGTTTCAAGCGCAGTTGTCCGCGTTGCGATCACCACCCGCGATATTGAGGTAGCGCGGCGGTTCTATGTCGAAGGGCTGGGCTATTCGGTCCGCTATAACGGCGATATCACCAACCCTGAGAACCGGACGCTGCTGGGACTGAAAGTCGATGAGCGCGCGCGCTTCATGGTGCTGGACAGCAACCGCGAATTTTCGGGCAAGAAGCATGATGGCGCAGGTATTGGTTTGCTGGCTGTATCCGGGCGCAGGCTTGGCAGGCTGTCCCATCCGCGCCGGAATAATCTGGCTACCGGCGAAGCAATGCTGGCGGTCGAGACCAGCGATATCGCGGCGGTCATCCAGCGGTTACGACGCATAGGCACGCCGATCCTGAGCGGGCCGATAACCGGGCATGACGGCCATCAGATCGAAATTGTCGTGCGGGATCCCGATGGTACCCGAATTCACATTGTCGAGGAACGCTAGGGCAAACTGCGGGAAATCTAGATCGTCATCCCGGCGAAGGCCGGGATGACGGATGGTTCAGATTTAATGCAGGCCGCGCTAGGCGCAGGGTGTGGTGCC